>NZ_JBJGZS010000006.1:0-161925 GCF_054050635.1 Geodermatophilus sp. SYSU D00079
GGGGGGGGGGGGGGGGGGGGGGGGGGGCGGGGGGGGGGGGGGGGGGGGGGGGGGGGGGGGGGGGGGGGGGGGGGGGGGGGGGCGGGGGGGGGGGGGCCCCCCCCCCCCCCCCCCCCCCGGCAGGTCCGCCACACGCGAGAGGCCCCAGGTCGCTGACCTGGGGCCTCTCTGCTGTGGGCGATACTGGGTTCGAACCAGTGACCTCTACCGTGTCAAGGTAGCGCTCTACCACTGAGCCAATCGCCCGTTCCGGCCTGCCGGCCGGTCCGCTCCACCGCTCCCGGCGGATGCCGAGGTGGAGACGGGATTTGAACCCGTGTAGACGGCTTTGCAGGCCGTTGCCTCGCCTCTCGGCCACTCCACCGCACACGGGCGCTGGTCTCGCGACCAGCGCCCGAGGTTCCGAGCGGACGACGGGATTCGAACCCGCGACCCTCACCTTGGCAAGGTGATGCTCTACCAGCTGAGCCACGTCCGCGTTGCCTTACGAGAGAGAACTGTAGCCGACGCCGAAACGGGGTCGACAGGGGGGTCCCCCCGGGGGTCAGCGACCGCCCGGATCGGCCCCGCCGTTGGACAGCAGCGCGGCCAGCTCGCCGTCCACCTCCAGCACCGAGGACTCCTCGCCGACGGGCACCAGGTTCTCGGTCAGGCGCAGGAACCCGGCCAGCGTGCCGCGGGAGGCCTCGAACAGCGCCTCCCCGGACGGGGCGCGCAGGTGCAGGAACAGGACGTCGCCGGAGGTGCGGGAGGGCCACAGGCGCACGTCGCCCTCGCCCGCGGGGCGGTCCAGCCCGGTCTGGAGCAGCTCCCGGCCGACCAGCCAGGAGATGCCCTCCTCGCCGGCGCCGCTGTCGCCGAAGGTGATCCGGACGGCGAACGGGTCGCTCACCTCGTAGCTGAGCTGCGCGGGCACCTCTGTCCACGACTGCGGCCCCACGAGGTGGAGCGTGGTGGGGCAGGTGTACCCGGGTGTCGAGCGGCTCGTCATGTCCCCAACAACGACCTTCCCTGAGCGCGGTCACGCCGGGGTGTTCCCCGGGCGCGTCGTCCCTCTCTGTGCCCGCTACCGGGCGAGCTGAACCCCGGCCCTCTCCCGGGCACCCCCGGTGCGTGTGACGATGGGTGGGTGAGCCGTCCGGCACGGCGGGCCGGGGGCGGTCCCGGCGACGCCGACCTGCTGTTCCGCGTGCGCGCGGGGGACCGGGATGCCTTCGACGGCCTCGTCGACCGACTCGGCCGCCCGGCCCTCGCCCTGGCCCGGTGCGTCCTCGGCGACGACGCCGCCGCCGACGACGTGCTGCGGGCGGTCTTCCTCGACCTCTGGCGGGACCCCGCCGCGTACGACAGGGACTCCGGGAGCGTCGCGGCCCGGGTGCTGGAGCAGGTGCACCGGCGGGCGGTCGAGGCCGTGCGCCGCGGGCAGGTCCACCGGAGCCGGACGGGCGGGCGCCCTGCAGCCGGGGACCCGGCCGGCGCTGACGCGGCCCCCGGGGCGGCGGACCCCGTGCGCGCCGCGCTGCGCGGGCTGCCCGACGCCGAGCGGGCGGCACTGACCCTGGCGTACTACGACGGGTACACCCAGCGCGAGGTCGCCGCCCTGACCGGCACCCCGCTCGGCGAGGTGAAGGCCGCCGCGCTGGCTGCCGTGCGCGCGCTGCGAGGGGAGCTCGGCGCCGTTCCGCAGGGCGGTGCCCTGGGCAGCCCGGCGGTGGCCGAGAGGCCGGCCCGGTGACCGGTCCGGCCCGCGAGCACGAGGCCTTCGACGAACTGGCCGTGGGCTGGGCGCTGCACGCGCTCGAGCCCGAGGAGGAGGAGCTCGTCGCCGCCCACCTGCCCGGCTGTCCCCGGTGCCTCGGCACCGTCGCGGAGACCGGCGAGGTGCTGGCCGCCCTGGCCGGGGGTCTGCCGGCCGCCGGCTCCACCGAGCGGCTGCAGGCGGAGCTGCGCGCCGCGGCGCGGGAGACGGTGCAGGCGCGCCCGCAGCCGGCGCCCCGCCCCTCCGCCCCGGCACGACCGGACGCTCCGCCGGCCGGACCACCGCGGCGGCCGGGGGAGGACGACGCCGCCCGGCACGCGGCCGACCGCGCCGTCCCGGAGTCCGCCGCTCCCGTGTCCGGAGCCCTCCCACGCGGAGCGCCGCCGACCGCGTGGCGTCGCGTGCTGCCCAACGCACTGGGCGCCGCCGCGGTGGCGACCGTCCTCGCGCTCGGCACCTGGAACGTGGTGCTCAGCGACGCCCGCGACGAGGCGCGGGCGACCGTGGCGCGGCAGGCCGACGTCGTCAACGCGCTGCTGACGCCGGGCCCGGCGACGGTCGTGGCACTGTCCGGCGACGACGGTGCGGCCCTCGCCACCGTCGTCGTCCGCACCGGCCAGGTCCAGGTGGTCAACCACGGGCTGCCGGCCAACGACGTCCGGGGGCAGACCTACGTCCTGTGGGGCACCAGTGACGGGGTGGCCGTGGCGCTGGGCACCTTCGACGTCATCTCCCCACGGACCGACCTGCGCGTCGTAGGCTCCGGCGCGACCGGGCTCGGCGTCCACGACGGCTACGACGTCAGCCTCGAGGCCGGTCGCCAGGCTCCGTCGGCACCGACGGACATCGTCGCGCGTGGTGAGGTGACCAACTGACCGGCCCGGAGACGGCGGCGCCCCCAGACCGGGGGCGGCGGCACCACCACCAGACGTCCGCGGAGCTGCGGACGCGCTTCGACCAGGACGGCGTGCGCAGCCTGCGGGAGCGCGTCGCCGAGACGCGCTGGCGTCGCAGGCTGGGCGCCCGCCGCACCGTCGACTCCACCTACCGGGCCTGCGTCGGGGTCGTGGGCGCCCTGATCGTCGCCGTCGGCCTCGTCACCATCCCGCTGCCCGGGCCGGGGTGGCTCACCGTCATCGCCGGCCTGTTCGTCCTCGCGACGGAGTTCTTCTGGGCCGAGCGCCTGCTGGAGTTCACCAAGAAGCACGTCAAGCGCTGGACCGACTGGCTCGGCCGGCAGCCGCTGTGGGTGCGCCTGGCGGTGGCCCTGGCGACCGCGGCGTTCGTCTACGGCGTCCTGCTCGTGACCCTGCACGTCATGGGCGTCCCCGACTGGATCCCGGGGTGGGTGCCACTGTGGCGCTGAGCGTCTGGCAGAATGGGACGCACGGGCGATTGGCTCAGTGGTAGAGCGCTTCGTTCACACCGAAGAGGTCACTGGTTCGAACCCAGTATCGCCCACTCCCGGCAGAGGCCCGGTCCGCGGACAGCGGACCGGGCCTCCGTCGTCCCGGGGCGGCCGCACCGCGGCCGACGGGCCGTGGACACGGCACCGGGTCTGGACGGCGGGGACCGGTCCGGGCACCCTGCCGACATGACCGAGCAGGGAGCCGGCGCTCGTGACGGGCAGGACCCGGCGGTCCCGGCTCCCGCTGCCGGCGGGCTCTCCTCCGTCGGCGCCGCGGCCGCCGCCGGCACCGCCGTGGCGGGCAGTGTGGCGACGGCGGGCAGCGTGGCGGTGGCCGGGAGCGTGGCCACCGCGGGCAGCGTGGCGGTGGCCGGGAGCGTGGCCACGGCGGGCAGCGTCGCGGTCGCCGGGAGCGTGGCCACGGCCGGCAGCGTCGCCGTCGCCGGGAGCGCCGCCACCGCCGGCAGCGTCGGGGTCGTGGCCAGTGCGCTCACCCTGTTCGGCGTCCGGCTCCGGCGGTGCCTGGCCACGCTGGCCTGCGTGGACTGCACCCGCTGCGTGGGCTGCATCGCGTGCGTGGACTGCGTGGACTGCGTCGGGTGCATCGGCTGCGTCGGCCTCCGCGGCGCGGTCGGGCAGCGGGGCGCGCGCGCCTGACGCGCCCCGGTCCGGAGCGCCCACCCCCTGACGGGCCCGGAGGGGGACGATGGGGGAGATGTCCCCCCGCCGGCGCCCGCCCGAGCCCGAGCCGGTCCGGCGGCGCGCGCCCTCGCGGGGGGAGCGGCTCGACGCCGTCCTGGAGCGGGACGGCGGCACCTGCACCTGGTGCGGACGCCGCTTCGACGCCCTGGTGCGGCCCACCACCGACCACCTCGTCCCCCGGGTCAAGGGCGGCCCGTCCTGGCTGGAGAACGAGGTGGCCGCCTGCCGGCGCTGCAACGCCGAGCGCGGCCACCGGTCGCCGTCGGACTGGCTCGAGGAGTGCCTCCGGCGCGGGTGGCCGGCCGACGCCGCGCGGGTGCTGCGGGTCCTCGACGCCCTGGTCACCGCCATCGCGCGGGAGGGCGGTCAGCGCCGGGCGCGGCCCTACCTGGACGCCCAGCTGCGCCGGGTGCGCCGGCGGGAGGCCGACCGGGCCGGACCCGGACGCCGTACGGTCGCGTCGTGACCGCGGTGGGCAGGGTCGAGCAGCTGACGGTGTACCCCGTGAAGAGCCTGGGCGGCCGGCAGGTGGCCGCGGCGGACGTCGGGGCCGCCGGGCTGGCCGGCGACCGCGCGTGGGCCGTGGTCGACGCCACCTCCGGGGAGCGGGTGACGGTCAAGGGCTGCCCGGCCATGGCCGCGGTCGTGGCCACCGGGGACGCCGAGGCCGACACCACCACCCTCACCGAGGTGCTCGGCCGGCCGGTGCGGCTGGACCGGGCCGCCGCCCCGCAGGTCGACGCGGCGGCGGTGCACCTGGTCAGCCGCGCCGCCGTCGCCCGCGCGGCCGACGGCGAGGTGCCCGAGGGCTGCTCGGCCGACGACCCCCGCGCGAACGTCCTGCTCGACCTCCCCGAGGGCGAGGACGAGCGCCGCTGGGTCGGCCGGACGCTCCGGATCGGCGAGGTGGAGCTCGTGGTCACCCGCACCCCCAAGCACTGCCTGGGGGTCTACGCGGACGTGCGCACGCCCGGCCGGGTGCGGGTGGGGGACGCGGTCGAGCTGCACGGGGGCTGACCCGCCGGGCCGGCCGGGAATCGAGCCGGAGGGTGGTCCGCGCCGCGCACTAGGCTCGGAGCGGCTGGCGCACACGTCGCGCCCAGCAGCGCCCGACAGCCGGGCGTGACCGCCGTCGATCCTCTGGAGCGCTCTCGTGTCGACCCCGCCCTCGCCCACCGCCGTCGGTCCCGTCCGGGTGCCGGCCGGGACGACGGCCCAGGACGCGCTCAAGGAGGCGGGCGTCCCGCTCAAGGGCCCCGACGGCGCGGTCGTCGTCCGCGACGTCGCCTCCGGCGACCTCCGGGACCTCGCCTGGGTGCCCGATGCCGACGCCGAGGTGGAGCCGGTGCCCGCGGCCAGCCCCGAGGGCCGCGCGGTGATCCGGCACTCGACCGCGCACGTGCTCGCGCAGGCCGTGCAGGACCTGTTCCCCGGCACCCGGCTGGGCATCGGCCCGCCGGTGGAGAACGGCTTCTACTACGACTTCGACCCCGAGCGGCCGTTCACCCCCGAGGACCTCAAGGCCCTCGAGAAGCGGATGCAGGAGATCGTCAAGGCCGGGCAGCGGTTCGCCCGCCGCGAGATCGACGACGCCGACGCCCGGGCCGAGCTGGCGCACGAGCCCTACAAGCTGGAGCTGATCGGGCTCAAGGGCGGTGCCGGGGAGTCCGCCGAGGGGGCGGACGTCGAGGTCGGCGGCGCCCAGCTGACCATGTACGACAACCTCGACGCCCGCACCGGCGACCGCGTCTGGACCGACCTGTGCCGCGGCCCGCACCTGCCCCGCACCTCGAACATCCCGGCGTTCAGCCTCACCCGCTCGGCGGCGGCCTACTGGCGCGGCAGCGAGAAGAACCCGCAGCTGCAGCGCGTCTACGGCACCGCCTGGGAGAGCCGGGAGGCGCACAAGGCGTACCTCGAGCACCTCGCCGAGGCCGAGCGCCGCGACCACCGGCGGCTGGGCGTCGAGCTGGACCTGTTCAGCTTCCCCGACGAGATCGGCTCCGGGCTGGCGGTGTTCCACCCCAAGGGCGGCGTCGTCAAGCGGGAGATGGAGGACTACGTCCGCCGCCGGCACATCGAGGAGGGCTTCGACTACGTCGGCACCCCGCACATCAGCAAGCGCGGCCTGTTCGAGACCTCCGGGCACCTGCCCTACTACGAGGACACCATGTTCCCGGCCATGGAGCTGGAGAACAGCGAGTACTTCCTCAAGGCCATGAACTGCCCGATGCACAACCTGATCTTCCGGTCGCGCGGGCGGTCCTACCGCGAGCTGCCGCTGCGCTTCTTCGAGTTCGGCTCGGTGTACCGGTACGAGAAGTCCGGGGTGGTGCACGGCCTCACCCGGGTGCGCGGGCTGACCCAGGACGACTCGCACAGCTACGTCACCCCGGAGCAGGCGCCCGGGGAGGTCCGGCACCTGCTGGCGTTCGTCCTCGGCCTGCTGCGCGACTTCGGCCTCGACGACTACTACCTGGAGCTGTCCACCCGCGACGACTCGCCCAAGTTCATCGGGTCCGACGAGGAGTGGGCGGTGGCGACCGGGGTGCTCGAGGACGCCGCCCGGGAGACCGGGCTGGAGCTCGTCCCCGACCCCGGCGGCGCGGCCTACTACGGGCCGAAGATCTCGGTGCAGGCCCGGGACGCCATCGGCCGCACCTGGCAGATGTCGACCATCCAGTACGACTTCAACCAGCCGGCCCGGTTCGGCCTGGAGTTCAGCGCCGCCGACGGCACCCGGCAGCAGCCGGTGATGATCCACTCGGCGAAGTTCGGGTCCATCGAGC
This sequence comes from Geodermatophilus sp. SYSU D00079, assembly GCF_054050635.1. Taxonomy (NCBI): domain Bacteria; kingdom Bacillati; phylum Actinomycetota; class Actinomycetes; order Geodermatophilales; family Geodermatophilaceae; genus Geodermatophilus; species Geodermatophilus sp. SYSU D00079. The sequence continues at coordinate 6,659 of NZ_JBJGZS010000006.1, forward strand.
GGTTCTTCGGCGTCCTCACCGAGCACTACGCCGGCGCGTTCCCCGCGTGGCTGGCCCCGGTGCAGGTGGTCGGCATCCCGGTCACCGACGAGCAGGTGCCCTACCTCACCGACGTCGCGCTGCGGCTGCGTGCCTCCGGCATCCGGGTCGAGGTGGACGACTCCGACGACCGGATGCAGAAGAAGATCCGCACCGCGAGCAAGCAGAAGGTGCCGTTCGTGCTCATCGCCGGCGCCACCGACGCCGAGGCCGGCGCGGTGTCCTTCCGCTTCCGCGACGGCAGCCAGCACAACGGCGTGCCCGTCGACCAGGCGGTCGAGGCGATCACGCAGTGGGTGGCGGCGCGGGCGAACGTCGACCCGACCGCCGAGGCGCTGGTGGCCGGATGAGCACCGGCGCGGAGGAGGTCCCCCGGGTCGCCGTCCCCGGTGACGACGGTGGCCCCACCACGGTCTTCGAGCACCTGTGGACCCCGTACCGGATGGCCTACATCCGCGGGGAGGGCAAGCCCACGGGTGCGCACGACTGCCCGTTCTGCCTGATCCCGCAGATGGACGACGAGGAGGGGCTGGTCGTCGCGCGCGGCGAGCTCGTCTTCGCGGTGCTCAACCTGTACCCGTACAACGCCGGGCACCTGATGCTGGTGCCCTACCGGCACGTCCCCGACTACACCGACCTCACCCCCGAGGAGGTCGCCGAGCTGGGCTGGTTCACCCAGACGGCGATGCGGGTGGTGCGCGCGGTCTCCGGGGCGCACGGGTTCAACATCGGCATGAACCAGGGGTCGGTCGCCGGTGCCGGCATCGCCGACCACCTGCACCAGCACGCCGTCCCGCGCTGGGGCGGGGACACCAACTTCATGCCGGTCATCGGGCTCACCCGCGTGCTGCCGCAGGTGCTCCGGGAGACCCGCGCGCTGCTGGCCCGGCACTGGCCCGCCGACGGCGGGTCCGTCCCCGCCCGGGAGGACTGAGTGCTCGGCGCCAACGCCCGGGCCGCCGTCGGCCGGTTCTGGGCGCCGGTGGTCACGCGCCTGCTGCGCCTGGGGGTCACCGCCGACATGGTGACCGCGACCGGCACCCTGGGCGCCGTCGCCGGGGCCGTGGGCCTGATCGCCACCGGGCACCTGTTCTGGGGCGCGTTCACCGTCACCGTCTTCGTGCTGCTGGACATGCTCGACGGCGCGCTGGCCCGCGCCCGCGGCGGGGGGTCGCTGTTCGGCGCGGTCCTGGACTCCACCGGCGACCGGGCCGCCGACGCGGCGGTCTTCGGGGCGCTGGTGTGGTGGTACTCGGGGGCGGGGGACAACCGGCTCCTGGTGCTCCTGGCGCTGGTCTGCCTCGTGCTCGGCGTGCTCACCTCCTACGTCAAGGCCCGCGCCGAGGGGGTGGGCCTGCGCTGCGACGTCGGCATCGTCGAGCGCACCGAGCGGCTGATCCTGGTGCTGGTCGGCACCGGGTTCACCGGCCTGGGCATCCCGTACGCCCTGCACGTCACCCTGTGGGTGCTGCTCGTGGGCAGCGCCGTCACCGTCGGGCAGCGGTTCGCCGCCGTCCACCGGGCCGGTCGCGGCCGGCCGCTGCCCTCGGCACCGCCGTCCGGCGGGACCGCGCCGTGAGCGACGCCTCCCCGGCGGACACCGGGCCGGCGACCCCGCCCCCGCTGTCGGTCGTGCCCGCCCGGCCCGGCCTGCGGGCCCGGGTCGGCGCCCGGGTCACCGACCTCGGCTTCGCCGCCGGGTGGGGCGCGGTCCGGGTGCTTCCCGAGCCGGTCGCCCGCGGGGGCTTCGACGCGGCCGGGCGGTGGGCCGCCGGACGGCGGGGCCGCGGCGTGCGGCAGCTGCGGGCCAACCTCCGTGTGGCCACCGGTGGGCGGCTGACCGAGGCCGAGCTCGACCGGCTCACCACCCGGGCGGTGCGCTCCTACGCCCGCTACTGGCAGGAGGCCTTCCGCCTGCCGCGGCTGTCCACGGAGCGGATCGTCTCCGCGACCGAGGTCGTCGGCCTCGAGCACCTGGAGCGGGCCCGCAGCCGCGGCGCCGGCCTGGTCATGGTGCTGCCGCACAGCGGCAACTGGGACGCCGCCGGGGTGTGGTTCGTCGACCGCCTGGGCGGGCCGTTCATGACCGTCGCCGAGCGGCTGCGCCCGGAGTCCCTGTACCGCCGGTTCCTGGACTACCGGGAGTCGCTCGGCATGCGGGTGGTGCCGCTGACCGGTGGTCCCCGGCCGAGCACCGAGGTCCTGCGCGAGTGGCTGACCGGCGGCGGCGCGACCTGCCTGCTGGTCGACCGGAACCTCGGCACCGGCGGGGTGCCGGTGTCGTTCTTCGGCCGGCCCGCGACCCTGCCGGGGGGCGCGGCGCTGCTGGCCGCGCAGACCGGTGCCCCGCTGGTGCCGACGGTCTGCCAGTTCACCCCGCGCGGCTGGCGGCTGGTCTTCTCCCCGGAGGTGCCGGTGGCCGGCCCCGGACGGCTGCGCGACCGGGTCACCGCGGCGATGCAGGGCGTGGCCGACGCGTTCGCCGAGGGCATCGCCGCGCAGCCCGAGGACTGGCACGTGCTCGGGCGCATCTGGCCCGACGTGACCCCGGACGCCGTCCCGGCCGGCCCGCCGGACGACGCCCCCGCGGGCGTGGTCGGCTGATGCGGATCGGGCTGGTCTGCCCCTACCAGTGGGACGTCCCCGGCGGCGTCCAGTACCACGTGCGCGACCTGGCCGAGACGCTGCGCGGCATGGGGCACCACGTCGAGGTGCTCACCCCCGCCGAGCACGAGGAGTCGCTGCCCGCCGAGCACGTCACCTGGGCCGGGCGCACGGTGCCGGTCCCCTACAACGGCTCGATGGCCAGCGTGCAGTTCGGGCCGGTCTCCGCCGCGCGGGTGCGCCGCTGGCTGCGGGAGGGCCACTTCGACGTCGTCCACGTCCACGACCCCGCGCCGCCGTCCATCGGGCTGCTGGTCTGCATGATCGCCAAGGGGCCGATCGTGGCGACGTTCCACGCCGCGACGATCCGCTCCAAGTGGCTGGCCGCCTGGGGCCCGGTCATCCGGCCGTGGCTGGAGCGGATCAGCGGCCGGATCGCCGTCTCCGACTTCGCCCGCCGGGTCCAGGTGGAGCACCTGGGCGGTGACGCGGTGATCATCCCCAACGGCGTGCACGTGGGCGCCTTCGCGAGCGGGCCGGCCCTGCCGGGGCACACCCGCGGCGTCGACGGGCCCACCATCGGCTTCCTCGGCCGCTACGACGAGCCGCGCAAGGGCCTGCCGGTGCTGCTGGAGGCGATGCGCACCGTCGTCCGGCGGCACCCCGGCGCGCAGCTGCTCATCGCCGGCCGGGGCGACCCCGACGAGGTGCGCGAGCTGCTCGGTGACGACCTGCGCCCGCACGTCTCCCTGCTCGGGGTGCTCAGCGAGGAGGAGAAGGGGGCCTTCCTGCGGTCGGTCGACGTGTACTGCGCGCCGAACCTGCTGGGGGAGTCCTTCGGCATCATCCTCATCGAGGCCATGGCCGCCGGGGCGCCGATCGTCGCCAGCGACCTCGACGCGTTCGCCGCGGTGCTCGAGGACGGCGCGGCGGGGGTGCTCGTCCGGCGGGGCGACGCCCGGCAGCTGGCCGTCGCCCTGTGCGACCTGCTGGCCGACCCGGCGCGGCGGGTCCGGCTCTCGGCCGCGGGGTCGCAGGCGGCGACCGCCTACGACTGGTCGGTGGTGGCCCGCCGGATCCTCGCGGTCTACGAGACCGTCGTCCTGCCCGGCGCGGGTGAGGTGACCGCCACGGAGGACGACGACGCCCTGGCCGCGCTGCCCGAGGTGCGCGCCGACGGCGACGAGGACTCCGGCGACGCCCCGCTGCGGTCGGCCCTGCGCCGGTGGGTGCAGCGATAGCCTTCCCCGCCGTGACCCCCGACGTCTGGCTGCTGTGCGCGGTCGCGGCGGTCGTGGTGCTCCTGGCGGTCTGGGCGGGCTGGACGCTGACCCGGTTGCGCCGCCTCGAGGCGCGCGCCGACCGCGCCTGGACCGCCCTCGACACCCAGCTGCGGCGGCGGGCGGGGCTGGCCGCGGAGCTGGCCCGTGAGCACCCCGCCGCCGTGGGGGAGGAGCGCGCCGCCCGGCTGGCCGCGGCGGCCGCCGGGGCGCGCACGGTGCCCGCCGGTGACCGGGAGCTCGCCGAGAACGCGCTGGGCCGCGAGCTGCGCGACCTGCCGGCCGACCTGCCCGGTGTGCCGGCCGCGCTGCGCGCCGACCTCGAGGGCACCGCCACCCGCATCGGCCTGGCCCGGCGGTTCTACAACGACGCGGTCCGCGACACCCACCTGCTGCGCACCCGCCGGCTGACCGGCCTGCTGCGCCTGCACGCCTCCCGCCCGCTGCCGCGCTTCTTCGACATCGAGGACGGCCTGCGCGAGGTGACCGGCAGCGCCTCCGGGGGCGGTCGGCCGCGGTCCTGAGGGCCCGTAGCATCCCTGCCGCACACTCCCGTCGAGCCGTGAGGCAGCATCCCGTGGCAGAGCACAGCACGACCGACCCCCGTACCACCGGCTCCGGTGCCGGCACCGGCACCGAGGGCGTCAAGCGCGGCATGGCCGAGCAGCTCAAGGGCGGCGTGATCATGGACGTGGTCACCCCCGAGCAGGCCCGCATCGCCGAGGACGCCGGCGCCGTCGCCGTCATGGCGCTGGAGCGGGTCCCGGCCGACATCCGCGCCCAGGGCGGCATCGCACGGATGAGCGACCCGGACATGGTCCAGGGGATCATCGACGCGGTCTCCATCCCGGTGATGGCCAAGGCGCGCATCGGGCACTTCGTCGAGGCGCAGGTCCTGCAGAGCCTCGGCGTCGACTACATCGACGAGTCCGAGGTGCTCACCCCGGCCGACGAGGCCCACCACATCGCCAAGAGCGGGTTCACCGTGCCGTTCGTCTGCGGCGCCACCGAGCTCGGCGAGGCGCTGCGCCGGATCGCCGAGGGCGCGGCGATGATCCGCTCCAAGGGCGAGGCCGGCACCGGCAACGTCGTCGAGGCCGTGCGGCACGTGCGGGCCATCCGGGCCGGCATCCGGCGCCTGGGCACCCTCGACGAGACCGAGCTCTTCGTCGCCGCCAAGGAGTTGCGCGCCCCGTACCCGCTGGTCGCCGAGGTGGCCCGGCGGGGGGAGCTGCCGGTCGTGCTGTTCACCGCCGGCGGCATCGCCACGCCGGCGGACGCCGCGATGATGATGCAGCTGGGTGCCGAGGGCGTGTTCGTCGGCTCGGGCATCTTCAAGTCCGGCGACCCGGCGCAGCGGGCCGCGGCCATCGTGCAGGCCACCACGTTCTTCGACGACCCGGACGTCATCGCCAAGGTCTCCCGCGGCCTGGGCGAGGCCATGGTCGGCATCGACGTGGCCACGCTGCCCGAGTCGGGGCGGTACGCCACCCGCGGCTGGTGAGCGCGGCCCCGGCGCCCGCCCGGGGTCCTAGTCTCTCGCCGTGGCCCTGGAGACCCCGCGCGTCGACGACCGGCCCGGGGGGACGCGCCGGGTCCCGGGTCGCATCGCCGGGCTGGACGTGGCCCGCGGGCTCGCCGTCCTCGGGATGTTCGGCGCGCACCTGGGGACCATCGAGGACCTGAGCTGGTCGCCGTCCACGTGGCCCGCGGTGGTGGAGGGCCGGTCCTCGGTGCTGTTCGCCACGCTGGCCGGGGTCTCGATCGCGCTGCTGTCCGGCGGTGTCACCCCGGCCTCCGGCCGCGAGCTCGCCCGGGCCCGCACGCGCATCCTCGTCCGCGCGGCCTGGGTGTTCGCGATCGGCGGGGTGTTGGAGGTCCTCGGCACGTTCGTCGCCGTCATCCTCGGCGTCTACGCGGTGCTGTTCGTCCTGGCGCTGCCGTTCCTCCGGTGGGCCCGCCGCTGGCTGCTGCTCCTGGCCGGTGTGATCGCGCTGGCCGGGCCGTTCCTCGTGCTGGAGATCGGCCAGTGGGTCACCGCCCAGGACCGCTCGCGCTCGGCACTGGCCGCCCTGACCGTCACCGGGACCTACCCGGCGCTGATCTGGTGGGCGTTCGTGCTCGTCGGCCTCGCCGTCGGCCGCAGCGACCTGCGCTCGGCCCGGGTGCGCGCCACGCTGGTGGCCGGCGGGGCCGCCGCCGCCGTGGCCGGCTACGGCGGCGGGTGGCTGAGCACGGCGTGGGTGGACGTGCGCCGCCCCCTCACCGGCATGCAGCAGGGCTTCGGCCGGGACGGGGCGTGGGAGGCGGCCTGGTTCGCCGGCGCCGGGCCGCACAGCGGGACGCCGTTCGAGTTGGTGGGCGCCGCCGGGGTCGCCGTCGCGGTCATCGGGCTGTGCCTGGTCCTCGCCGACCTCCTCCCGTGGCCGACCTGGCCGGTCGCCGCCGTCGGGTCGCTGGCCCTGTCGGTCTACGCCGCGCAGCTGGTCGCCATCTGGCTGCTGGACCTGCCCGTCCGGCCGGGCTGGGACGTGTGGGTGCGCTTCACCGTCACCGCCCTGGTCGTCGCGACGGTCTGGCGGCTGCGTCTCGGGCGGGGTCCGCTGGAGCGGCTGCTGACCTGGAGCTCGACGCGGGCAGCCGGGCCGTAGCCTGGGCAGTCGTGCCCGAGACCCGCGTTCCGCTCATCGGCGTGCTGGCCCTGCAGGGCGACGTCCGGGAGCACCTGGCGGCGGCACGGGCGCTGGGCGCGACGGCGGTGACCGTGCGCCGTCCCGAGGAGCTGGCCGGCGTCGACGGCGTGGTCCTCCCCGGCGGCGAGTCCACGACGATCGGCAGGCTGGCCGACCGGTTCGGGCTGCTGGGGCCGCTGCGCACCGCCCTCGCCGGCGGGCTGCCGGCCTACGGCTCCTGCGCGGGGATGGTCCTGCTCGCCGACCGGCTGCTCGACGCCCCGCCCGGTCAGGTGACCGTCGGCGGGCTCGACGTCACCGTCCGGCGCAACGCCTTCGGCCGGCAGGTGGACTCCTTCGAGTCGGAGGTGGCCCTCGAGGGCCTGGCCGGGGGGCCGGTGCACGCGGTGTTCATCCGGGCTCCGTGGGTGGAGCAGGCCGGACCGGGGGTGCAGGTGCTCGGGCGGGTCGTCGGCGGCCGGGCCGACGGTAGGATCGTCGCGGTCCGCCAGGGGAACCTGGTGGCCACCAGCTTCCACCCCGAACTGACCGGGGACCGCCGGGTGCACGCGCTGTTCGTCGACATCGTCCGCCGTCACCTGGACCAGAGGGCCGGCGTCTCCGCCGGGTACGAGAGGGGTACCGAGCCGTGAGCGGCCATTCCAAGTGGGCGACGACGAAGCACAAGAAGGCGGGCATCGACGCCAAGCGCGGCAAGCTGTTCGCCAAGCTCATCAAGAACATCGAGGTGGCCGCCCGCACCGGGGGCGGTGACCCCGCCGGCAACCCGACGCTGTTCGACGCCATCCAGAAGGCGAAGAAGAGCTCGGTGCCCAACGACAACATCGACCGGGCGGTCAAGCGCGGCGCGGGCCTGGAGGCCGGTGGCGTCGACTACCAGGGCATCACCTACGAGGGCTACGCCGCCGGCGGTGTCGCCGTCCTCATCGAGTGCCTCACCGACAACAAGAACCGGTCGGCGATGGAGGTGCGCACGGCCATGACCCGCAACGGCGGGTCGATGGCCGACCCGGGGTCGGTCGCCTACCTCTTCTCCCGCAAGGGCGTCGTGGTGGTGCCGAAGACCGACACCGCCGACGAGGACACCGTGCTCATGGCCGTGCTCGACGCCGGGGCCGAGGAGGTCCGCGACCAGGGCGACTCGTTCGAGGTCGTGTGCGAGCCGGGCGACCTGGTCGCCGTGCGCACTGCGCTGCAGGACGCCGGCATCGACTACGACTCCGCCGAGGCCGGGTTCGTGCCCAGCGTGACCGTCGAGCTCGACGAGGAGGCGGCCGGCAAGGTGTTCCGCCTCATCGACGCCCTCGAGGACTGCGACGACGTGCAGAACGTCTACGCCAACTACGACGTGTCCGACGAGGTCCTCGAGCGGGTCGGCTGAGGGCACCCTCCCGCGCACCCCGCGCGCCCGGGGTGGGCCCGCGGACGGGCGGGGAGGCGTGTCCTCCCTGATCCGTCGGCGGCGGCGGTTAACCTCGGTCGAACACCAGTTCGGCCGAAGGGGGGCGCCATGCGGGTGCTCGGGATCGACCCGGGCCTCACCCGGTGCGGGTGGGGCGTGGTCGACGGGCGGCCCGGCGCCCGGCCGGTCGCGGTCGGCGTGGGCGTGGTCCGCACCGCCGCGGAGCTGGACCTGGAGCTGCGGCTGCTGGAGCTGCACACCGCGGTGACGGCACTGCTGCGCGAGCACCGGCCCGACGTCGTGGCCATCGAGCGGGTGTTCACCCAGAACAACAAGGGCACCGCCACGGGCACCGCGCAGGCGGCGGGTGTCGCGGCGCTGGCCGCGGCCCAGGCCGACCGCCCGGTGGCCTGGCACACCCCGAGCGAGGTCAAGGCCGCCATCTCGGGCAGCGGCCGCGCCGACAAGGAGCAGGTGACCCTCATGGTCACCCGCGTGCTGGGGCTCGCGTCCGCGCCGAAGCCCGCCGACGCCGCCGACGCCCTGGCCCTGGCCGTCTGCCACGTGTGGCGGGGCCCGGCGCAGCAGCGGCTGCGGGTGGCGGCGCTGGCCGGCGGCATCGGCGCCCCGGTCCGGTCCAGGACGTTGCCGCGGTGGACGGGCGTGTCGCGGTGAGCGGCCCGGGGAGCGGACCGGGCACGACGGGAGGAACGCAGTGATCGCGAGTGTGAGCGGCCGGGTCGCGGCCGTCTCGCCCGACGGCGCCGTGGTCGAGGTCGGTGGCATCGGCCTGGCGGTGCAGTGCACGCCGGGGACGATCGCCCGGCTGCAGGTGGGGGAGAGCGCCCGGCTGTCGACCAGCCTGGTCGTCCGCGAGGACTCCCTCACGCTCTACGGCTTCGCCGACGACGACGAGCGCCAGCTGTTCGAGCTGCTGCAGACCGCCAACGGCGTGGGCCCGCGGCTGGCCCAGGCGGTGCTGGCGATCCACCCGCCGCGCGAGGTCCGCCGGGCGGTCTCGATGGCCGACGTCAAGGCCCTCATGCAGGTGCCCGGCATCGGCAAGAAGGGCGCCGAGCGGCTGATCCTCGAGCTCCGCGACCGGCTCGGTGCCACCACGACCGACACCCAGCTGGACGGGCCGGCGGCCGCCGGGTTGCCCGCGGTCACCCCGGTGGCCCCGTGGCGGGACCAGCTCGCCTCGGCCCTGGTGGGGCTGGGCTGGACGAGCAAGGAGGCCGACGGCGCCGTCGCCGCGCTGGCGCCGATCGCCGATGAGCAGGTCGTGGCCACCGGGTCGGTGGAGGTCGCCGTCCTGCTGCGGCAGGCGCTGCGGATGCTGGGCCGGCCGTGAGCGGGCCGTTCGACCGGTCGCTCCCGGCGGCCGACGCGGGGGCCGGCCGCTACGACCCGGTGACGGCCGAGGCCGGTGACGAGGAACGCGTCGTCGAGTCCGCGCTGCGGCCGCACTCCCTGGCCGACTTCATCGGCCAGCCCAAGGTGGCCCGCCAGCTCGACCTCGTCCTGGAGGGTGCCAAGCGGCGCGGCCGGCCGCCGGACCACGTGCTGCTGTCCGGGCCCCCCGGGCTCGGCAAGACCAGCCTCGCGCTGATCATCGGCTCGGAGCTCGGCACGGCGGTGAAGATCACCAGCGGTCCGGCGATCGAGCGCTCCGGCGACCTGGCCGCCATGCTGTCCAACCTCGGTCCCGGCGACGTGCTGTTCATCGACGAGATCCACCGCATCGCCCGGCCGGCCGAGGAACTGCTCTACATGGCGATGGAGGACTTCCGGGTCGACGTCGTCGTCGGCAAGGGGCCCGGCGCGACCGCCATCCCGCTGGAGATCAACCCGTTCACGCTCGTCGGGGCCACCACCCGCGCCGGCCTGCTCACCGGCCCCCTGCGCGACCGGTTCGGGTTCGTCGGGCAGATGGAGTTCTACGAGCCGGCCGAGCTGCAGCAGGTGCTGGCCCGCAGCGCCTCCCTGCTCGGTGTCGAGCTGACCGAGGAGGGGTCGGCGGAGATCGCCGGGCGCTCCCGTGGCACGCCGCGGATCGCCAACCGGCTGCTGCGCCGGGTGCGCGACTTCGCCGAGGTCCGGGCCGACGGCCGGGTGACCCGCGAGGTCGCCGAGGCCGCGCTGGCCCTGTACGACGTCGACCACCTGGGTCTGGACCGGCTCGACCGCGCCGTGCTCGAGGCGCTGGTCATGCGCTTCGGCGGCGGCCCGGTCGGCGTCGCCACGCTGGCGGTCGCGGTGGGTGAGGAGCCGCACACCGTCGAGGAGGTGTGCGAGCCGTTCCTGGTCCGCGCGGGCCTGCTCGCCCGCACACCGCGCGGTCGGGTGGCCACCGAGGCCGCCTGGCAGCACCTGGGCCAGCCGGTGCCGCGGGGTGGTGTCCCGCTCGGGCGCGTCACAGCAGACCCACAGGCCCCCGAGCCGTCGTCAGAGACCCTCTTCGACGCCTAGACTGCGGAGCGCTGGCGCGCAACCCGTCCGGCCGCGGCCGCGCGCGTCCCGCCCGGTCGCCGCGCCCGGAGGTCTGCGTGCCCCGCAGACCGACGCACCCGAGCGGTTCCGTCCCGGACCGCACCCACCGCGCCCGCACCGCGCGGTAGAGAGGCACATCAGTCGTGGAGCAGTACTTCCCGCTCGTCCTCCTGGCCCTGGCCTTCGTCCTGCTCATCGTCCTGCCGGCCCGGCAGCGCAAGCGGATGCAGGCACAGGCCCAGGCGATGCAGGAGTCGCTGACCCCGGGCACGCCGGTGATGACCACCGCCGGTCTGCACGGCACGGTCGCGGGCCTCGGGGACACCACCGTGGACCTGGAGATCGCGCCCGGCGTGGTCGTCACCTTCGCCCGGCAGGCGGTCCTCGAGGTCCGCAAGCCGGCCGTCGCCGACCCGACCGCCACCGACGGCCCCGCCCTGCCCGGGGACGAGGCGACCGGCCCGGCCGACGGCGGCCCGGCCGGCCGCGCCCACTAGGCCGGAGCGCCCCGTGGCCCAACGCCAGCTCCCCGCGCGCCGGTACTTCGGCGCCTTCCTCCTGATCGTGGCCGTCCTCTACGGCCTGGTCTTCTTCACCGGCGACACCCGCACCCCCCAGCTCGGGCTGGACCTGCGCGGCGGCACGACGGTCACCCTCACCGCGCGCACCCCCGACGGGCAGGCGCCCGACCCCGAGGACCTCGAGCTGGCCCGCCAGATCATCGAGCAGCGGGTCAACGGCCTCGGTGTCGCCGAGGCCGAGGTGGTCACCGAGGGCGACGCGAACATCGTCATCTCCGTCCCCGGGGACGACGGCGACCAGGCCCGCGAGCTGGGCCAGACCGCGCAGCTGCGGTTCCGCCCGGTCCTCGCCGGTCCGGAGCCCGTGACCCCGGCGGAGGAGGGCGCCGACGCGGCCGAGCCGACCGACGGCGCGGCACCGTCCGACGCGGCCACCCCGACCGACGCTGCGGCCCCGACCGACGCCGCGGCGGACCCCGCCGTCCCGACGACCGACGCCGCCCCCAGCGACGCCGTCGAGGATCCGGCGCTGGACCCCGACGCGCCGCCGATCACGCAGGAACAGGCGCAGGCGGCCTACGCCACCCTCACCTGCGACGGGGAGACGACCGGCGCGGTCGACCGCTCCGAGGACCACGTCGCGGCCTGCTCCGAGGACGGCACCACCAAGTACCTGCTGGGGCCGGCCATCCTCGAGGGCACCGACATCGTCGACGCCAGCGCCGGCACCCAGTCCGCCACCGGCGAGTGGGTCGTCCTGCTGGACTTCAACGCGACCGGCCAGGAGACCTGGGCGACCTACACCGCGGCCAACGTCGGCAAGAACGTCGCCTTCACCCTCGACGGCCGGGTCGTCTCCGCCCCGACCATCCAGGGCGCCATCAACGGCCAGACGACGATCACCGGTCAGTTCGACCAGACCAGCGCCGAGCAGCTGGCCAACCAGCTGCGCTACGGCGCGCTGCCGCTCACCTTCGAGCAGGCCACCGCCCAGTCGATCTCCACCGAGCTCGGCGCCGAGCAGCTGCGCGCCGGCCTCATCGCCGGGGCGATCGGCATCGCGCTGGTCTTCGTCTACGCGCTGCTCTACTACCGGCTGCTGGGCCTGGTCATGATCGCCAGCCTGGTGCTGTCGGCGGTCGTGGTCTACGGGGTGCTGGTCCTGCTGGGCCGGCAGATCGGGTTCACGCTCAGCCTGGCCGGGATCGCCGGGTTCATCGTGTCGATCGGCATCACCGCGGACTCGTTCGTCGTCTACTTCGAACGCCTCAAGGACGAGATCCGGGAGGGCCGCACGCTGCGCTCGGCGGTGCCCCGCGCCTGGGTGCGGGCCCGCCGCACGATCCTGTCGGCCGACGCGGTGAGCTTCCTGGCCGCCGCGATCCTCTACGTCCTGGCCATCGGCGACGTGAAGGGCTTCGCGTTCACCCTGGGCATGTCCACGGTGCTCGACCTCGTCGTCGTCTTCCTCTTCACCCACCCGCTGATGGCGGTGCTGGCCCGCTTCCGGAGCTTCGGCAGCAGCCGCTTCTCCGGCCTCGGCGGCAACCTCGACCGGCCCGGGCGGCCGGCCGGCCGGCGGCCCGCCGGCGACCGGCCGCTGGTGGCCGCCACCAGCGGGGCGAGCGCCACCGCGCACGACAGGAGCGACTCATGACCGGCCGCGACCAGCGTCCCGAGGACGACGAGCTGCCGGTGGGCACCGACGCCGACGAGACGCAGGACCCCTCCCGTGCGGCGGACGACGCCGCAGCCGCGGCGGACGACGCCGCCCTGGAGGAGGCCGGGCTGCCGCACGAGGGTGAGCCGGGCACCCGCCGTCCCGACCGCCGGGCGTCGCTGGCGCACCGGCTCTACAACGGGGAGGCGGGGCTCGACGTGGTCGGGCGCAGCCGGCTCATCTACCGCATCACCGCGGTCGTCCTGCTCCTGTGCCTGGCGGCCATCGTCCTCCGCGGCTTCAACTTCGGCATCGACTTCGCCGGCGGCAACAGCTTCCGGCTGCCGGGCACCGAGCAGCAGCTGACCGAGGTCCGGGAGGCGGCCGAGGACGCCGGCGCCGACGTGGCCAGCGCCCAGGTCGTGGGCGGCAACACGGTGCTGCTGCGCACCGGCGCGCTGGACAACGACGGCGAGCGGGCGGTCGTCGACGCGGTGGCCGACGCCGCCGGCATCGACCCGGCCCAGGTGAGCCCGGAGTCGGTGAGCGCCGAGTGGGGCCGCGACATCACCGACCAGGCCGTGTTCGCCCTCGTGGTCTTCCTCGTCGCCGTGACGCTGTTCCTGGCCGTGCGCTTCCAGCCGAAGATGGCGATCGGGGCCATGGCGGCCCTGGTCCACGACATCGTGATCACGGCCGGCGTCTACGCGCTCATCGGCTTCGAGGTCACGCCGTCGACGGTCATCGGGTTCTTGACCATCCTCGGGTTCTCCCTCTACGACACCGTCGTGGTGTTCGACAAGGTCGACGAGAACACCAAGGACGTCGGGCGCGCCGCGCGGATGACCTGGGGCGAGGCGGCCAACCTCGCGGTGAACCAGACCCTGATGCGGTCGATCAACACCTCGGTGATCGCCCTGCTCCCGGTGGCCGGCCTGCTGTTCGTCGGGGCCGGGCTGCTGGGGGTCGGCACGCTCAAGGACCTCGCCCTCGTGCTCTTCGTCGGTCTCGCCGCCGGCACCTACTCCTCGATCTTCCTCGCGACGCCCATCGTGGCCGACCTCAAGGCCCGGGAGCCCGAGGTGCAGGCGCTGCGCAAGCGGGTGCAGGCGCGGCGGGCGTCGCAGACCCGGGCGGGGGGTGCCGGTCCGGCGCAGGGCGCGGCCCCCGTGGCCAGTGCCCGGCGCGCCGGCGCTGCGGCCCGCCGCTCCGGCGGGGTCGCCCTGGCCGAGCGCGAGGAGGACCTCGGGCCGGCGCAGGCCGACGTGGTGGTGGAGTCGCCGGCGTCGGTGCGCCCGGAGCCGAGGACCGGCGGGGCGACGGCGCCGCGGCCCGGCGCCCGGCCGCAGCGCCCGGGCCGCCCGGCCGGGGCGAAGAAGCGCCGGTGAGCGCCGACCCGGTCGACCGGGCCGCGGTCCCGCTCGACGAGCTGATCGCCGGCCTGACCGTCGACGTCCCCGACCACCCCGAGCCCGGCGTGGTCTTCCGCGACCTCACCCCGGTGTTCGCCGACGGGGCCGCGTTCCGCCGGATGGTCGACGGGCTGGCCGCGCCGCAGCTGTCCGACCCGCGCGCCGCCGCGCTCGGCGACGGGGACGGCGGCCCGGGCTTCGACGTCGTCGTCGGGGTGGAGGCCCGTGGCTTCCTGCTGGCCGCCGCGGTCGCCCTGGACGCCGGCGTCGGGGTGGTGCCGGTCCGCAAGGCGGGCAAGCTGCCGCGGGAGCGGATCGCCGCGGACTACGAGCTGGAGTACGGCACCGCGACGCTGGAGCTGCACGCGGACTCGATCCGGCCGGGGCAGCGGGTCCTGGTCGTCGACGACGTGCTGGCCACCGGCGGCACCCTGGGCGCCGCGGTCGCCCTGGTCGAGCAGCTCGGCGGCGTGGTGACGGCCATCTCGGTGGTCGTGGAGCTGGCCGCGCTCGGCGGGCGGCAGCGGCTGGCGCCGCACGCCGTGCACGCCCTCTGGACCACCTGAGAGGGAGGCGGCCGCCCGTCGGGGACGCGACGACACGCCGTCCGACTAGCATGGTGAGGGTCGTTCCTCCTACGGCCTGCAGGAGTCGCCATGGGCCCCGACGCCGCCACCAACGTGGCTGCTCCACGGGCTGACGCCCCGGCGCTCCCCGCGGGCACGGGAACCGAGTCGCCACCGGGCACGGCGCAGCGCCCGCCGCTGCCCAGCCGCCCCGCGGTCCGCCGTCCCGACGACGTGGGCTCCGAGCCGCCGGGGGAGAACGAGACCCCGGGCGCGCCGAAGCGGCGGGTCCGCGACCGGCTGGCCCGCCGCATCGTGGCCGGGCAGCGCAGCACCGTCGTCCGGCCCGTGCTGGAGCCGCTGGCCGCGCTGCACCGGCAGAGCCACCCCAAGGCCGACCTCGCCCTCCTCCAGCGCGCCTACGACGTCGCCGAGAGCGCGCACGCCGCGCAGAAGCGCAAGAGCGGCGACCCGTACATCACCCACCCGCTGGCGGTCGCGACCGTCCTGGCCGGGCTCGGGATGGACACCACCACGCTGGTCGCGGCGCTGCTGCACGACACCGTGGAGGACACCGGGCAGACGCTGGAGTCGATCACCGAGGCCTTCGGCCCCGAGGTCGCCCACCTGGTCGACGGCGTCACCAAGATCGACCGGGTGAAGCTGGGCGACGCCGCCCAGGCCGAGACGATCCGCAAGATGATCGTCGCGATGGCCCGTGACCCGCGGGTGCTGGTCATCAAGCTGGCCGACCGGCTGCACAACATGCGCACGCTGCGCTTCCTCCCGCCGGAGAAGCAGGAGAAGAAGGCCCGCGAGACCCTGGAGATCCTCGCCCCGCTGGCCCACCGGCTGGGCATGAACACGATCAAGTGGGAGCTCGAGGACCTCGCGTTCGCGACGCTGTACCCCAAGCGCTACGACGAGATCGTGCGGCTGGTCGCCGAGCGGGCGCCCTCCCGCGACACGTACCTGGCCGAGGTCACCTCGGCGGTGACCGAGCAGCTCAAGGCCGCGAAGATCGAGGCCGTCGTCACCGGCCGGCCCAAGCACTACTACTCGATCTACCAGAAGATGATCGTCCGCGGCCGCGACTTCGCCGACATCTGGGACCTCGTCGGCATCCGGATCCTGGTCGACTCGGTGCGCGACTGCTACGCGGCGCTGGGCATCATGCACGCGCACTGGCAGCCGGTACCGGGCCGGTTCAAGGACTTCATCGCGATGCCGAAGTTCAACATGTACCAGTCGCTGCACACGACGGTCATCGGTCCGCAGGGCAAGCCCGTGGAGCTGCAGATCCGCACCCACGACATGCACCGCACCGCCGAGTACGGCATCGCCGCGCACTGGAAGTACAAGGAGAAGGCCAGGGCCGGGGGACGGCCGGTGCCCGGCGAGTTCGGCGCGAGCAAGGCCGGCTCGCCCGACGACATGCTGTGGCTGCGCCAGCTGCTGGACTGGCAGCGGGAGGCGCAGGAGCCCGGGGAGTTCCTGGAGACGCTGCGCTACGACCTCGGGCCCCAGGAGGTCTTCGTCTTCACGCCCAAGGGCGACGTGGTCAGCCTGCCCGGCGACTCCACCCCGGTCGACTTCGCCTACGCGGTGCACACCGAGGTCGGGCACCGCTGCATCGGCGCACGCGTCAACGGGGCGCTGGTGTCGTTGGACAGCAAGCTGACCAACGGCGACGTCGTGGAGATCTTCACGTCGAAGTCGCCGACGGCCGGCCCGTCGAAGGACTGGCTGTCCTTCGTCGGCTCCTCCCGCGCCCGCACCAAGATCCGGCAGTGGTTCACCAAGGAGCGCCGCGAGGACGCCGTCGAGGCCGGCAAGGACGCGCTGACCCGGGCCATGCGCAAGGCCGGTCTCCCGCTGCAGCGGCTGCTGGGCGGTGACGCGCTGTCCACGCTGGCCAAGGACCTCCGCTACGCCGACGTCACCGCGCTGTACGCCGCGGTGGGGGAGAACCAGATCTCCGCCTCGTCGATCGTCGAGAAGCTGATCGCCGCCCTGGGCGGGACCGAGGGCGCGGTCGAGGACATCGCCGAGACGACCATCCCCATGCGCCGGCCGGTGCACCGGCGTCCCGCCGGCGGGGACCCGGGCATCGTCGTCCACGGCATGAGCGACGTCTGGGCGAAGCTGGCCAAGTGCTGCACCCCGGTGCCGGGGGACGACGTCCTGGGCTTCGTCACCCGTGGCGGCGGCGTGAGCGTGCACCGCACCGACTGCACCAACGCCGAAGACCTCAAGCGCAAGCCTGAACGTCTGGTCGAGGTCGAGTGGGCCAGCCAGCCCGGCTCGGTGTTCCTCGTCGCCATCCAGGTGGAGGCGCTGGACCGGCACCGGCTGCTCTCCGACGTCACCAAGGCGCTGGCCGACGAGCGGGTCAACATCCTGTCGGCGTCGGTGCAGACCAGCCGCGACCGGGTGGCGGTCAGCCGGTTCACCTTCGAGCTGGCCGACCCGGCGCACCTGGGCGCGGTGCTGCAGACCGTGCGCAACGTCGAGGGCGTCTTCGACGTCGAGCGGGTCACCGCCTGACGGTGCGCACGGGGCTCGGCCCCTCCTGGTGCGTGCCGCCTCGTCGGTGCGAGCTGGGGCACCTCGTCTGAGGGAGCTCGGGCTCTGCCCACCAGGGTGGGCAGAGCACGAGCTCCCCGGTGAAGCCACCACGCAGCGGCCCCCGCAGAGCGCGCGGAGTGGGCCGCACCGCCTGACGCCCAGGCGGACGAGAGCACCGCCTGGGCGTCAGGCGGTGCCGGACCCGGCGAGGAACGCCGGGTTCTCGCACGGCGCACCGGGTTCCGGCGTGGTCTCCGGGTTGCCGGCGAACAGGGCCGCGAACTCCGCCAGGCGGGGGTCGTCGACGTCGTCCAGGCGCAGGGCGTGGTTCCAGGCCTGCACCGTCACCGTCGACCCCAGGTCCGGGTACGGCGACAGCATCAGCCCGTGGGTGCCCTCGGTCAGGTCGGTGAGGGTCGCGACGTCGTCGGCGCCGGCCAGCGCGGGGTCGTAGGTGATCCACACCGCGCCGTGCTCCAGGGCGTGCACGGCGTTCTCCGCGGGGACGGCGGCGGCGTAGACGCTGCCGGTGCAGTCGGCCCACGCGGCGGCGTGCGGGCCGCCGACGGGTGGGGTCTCCGCGTAGTCCACCGGACCGGTCACGTGCGGCTGGCCGGCCGAGTAGGCGGCCACGCGGGTGCCCTCGAGCGTGACCGGTTCCGGGGCCGGGGGGACCGAGCCGGCGACGGCGCCGGTGCAGCCGGTCAGCAGCGCCGCGGTCAGGACGACGACCGGCCCGCGGGCGCGCGTCACGCCACGCTGACCGACTCGATGGTCACCGGCACGCGGGGCGCGCCGCCGCCCGGGCTGGGGTCCATCGAGCCGTCGTTGCCGTTGGCCGCGACGGCGTCGAGCACCGCCAGGCCGGCGTCGTCCACGGTGCCCACGACGGTGTAGTCGGGGGAGAGCTGGCTGTCGCCCCACACGAGGAAGAACTGGCTGCCGTCGACCCCCTGCCCGCTGTTGGCCATCGCGACGGTGCCGCGCGGGTAGGTCTCCTCGCCGGTGACCTCGGTCGGGGAGGTGTAGGTCGGGCCGCCGGCGCCGGTGCCGGTCGGGTCGCCGCACTGGAGCACCTGCAGGCCGGGGCTGTCGACCTCCCGGTGGCAGGGGGAGTCGTCGAAGAACCCGGCCTGCGCCAGGTGCGCCAGGCTGGCCGCCGCGCACGGCGTGGCCGACTGGTCGAGGGTGAGGGTCAGCTCCCCGAGGTTGGTCGTCACGACCAGGTCGGTCGTGCCCGTCGCGGGGACCTCCTCGGGCGGGGTGTCGACCTCGATCAGGTACGGGTTCGCCGCCGAGCCGGCGCCCCACTCGCAGGTCGTCGTCCCGGACGCGGTCGCCGACCCACCGGGACCGCCGCCGGAGCCGGAGCCGCCCTGCGCCCCCGCGCCCGGGTCGTCGCCCGAGCAGGCGGCGAGGGTCAGCAGCGCCCCGGTGAGAGCGGCCGCGGTCCGCAGCCGAGCGGTCACGCGACCACGGTCATCGACTCGATGCTCACCGGGACGTTCGGGGCACCGCCGCCGGGGCTGGGCTCCATCGAGCCGTCGTTGCCGGCCGCGGCGATCTGGTCGAGGACGGCCAGGCCGGCCTCGTCGACGGTGCCCACGACGGTGTAGTCGGGGGACAGCTGCGAGTCGGTGAACACGAGGAAGAACTGGCTGCCGGTCGAGCCGGGCGTGCCGCTGTTGGCCATGGCGATCGTGCCGCGCGGGTAGGTCGTCTCCGGGCTGACCTCCTCGGCGAACTTGTAGGACGGGCCGCCCTGGCCGGTGCCGCTCGGGTCGCCGCACTGCAGGACGCCGAAGGCCTCGCCGTTGACCATGCGGTGACACGGGCTGCCGTCGAAGAACTGCTGCTGCGCCAGGTACGTGAAGCTGGCGGCGGCGCACGGGGCCTGCGCGCGGTCCAGGGTGAGGGTGATGTCGCCCTGCGAGGTGGTCATCAGCAGGGTGCCGGTGCCCTGGGTCGGGGTCGCCTCCGGGGAGGGCGGGGTGCCGACGTCGACGAGGTTGGGGTTGCCCGAGTCGTCGGGGGCGTAGGTGCAGCTCACCGTGCCGTCGGGGTTCGTGGTGGCGGCCGCGGCGCTGCTGGTGGGGGCGGCCGTCGTCGGGTCGGCGGCGGCGTTGTCGGCGTCGTCGCCACTGACGCCGGTGATCAGCCAGACGGCGCCGAGCACCAGCAGCACGGCGACCGTGGTCACCCCGATCAGCAGGTTGCGGCGGCGCCTGCGGGCCAGCTCGGCGCGACGCTCGAGCTGGCGCTGCAGTCGCCGCTGGGCGGCCTGCCGCCGCTGCTTGTTGGTCGGCACGGGTGGGACTCCTCGGACGGACGGGTGCTGCGGCGGGGCGCGGGGGCTCGGCCGGCGCGCGCCCACGCACCGCTGGTCGGTCTGCGAGTCTAGGTGGCGATCCTGGGCGACCCCTGGCAGCAGGAAGCGACGGAGCGCCGCGCGGGCCCCGCGTAACCTGCACGGGTGCTCATCCGCTCGTTCCCGGCCGGCGCGTTCGGCACGAACTGCTACGCGGTCGCCTCCGGGCCCCGGCAGGAGTGCGTGGTCGTCGACCCCGGCATGGACGCCGTCGAGCCGCTGGCGCGCATGCTGGCCGACGACGGCCTCAAGCCGGTCGCCGTCGTCCTCACCCACGGCCACCTCGACCACACCTTCTCCGTGCTGCCGGTCTGCGACGGCTACGACATCCCCGCCTACCTCCACCCGGAGGACGCCGGGATGCTGGCCGACCCGGTGGCGTGGCACGGTCCGCAGCTGGCCCCGCTGATCAGCGGCGTCCGGCTGCCCGACCCCGCCAACGTGCTGCCGCTGGACGACGGGGCGGTGCTGTCCCTGGCCGGGGTCGAGCTGACCGTCCGGCACGCGCCCGGCCACACCCGGGGCTCCGTGGTGTTCTCCCTCGACCTGGGCGAGGCCCCGGGCCTGCTGGCCGGCGACGTCCTGTTCGCCGGCTCGGTGGGCCGGGTGGACCTGCCCGGCGGGTCGTGGGAGGCGATGCTGGGCTCGCTGCGGGACGTCGTCCTGCCGCTGGACGACGCGACGGTGGTGCTGCCCGGCCACGGCCCGGCGACGACGATCGGCCGCGAGCGGGCCACCAACCCCTACCTGGCCGAGGCCGCGGCGGGCGTGGGCCCGGCGCCGAAGGGGCGGGGCCTGTGAGCGGGCTGACCGCGCCGAAGGGGACGTTCGACACCCTGCCGCCGGAGTCGGCGCGCTTCCTCGCCGTCCGGGACACGCTGACCGCGCCGCTGCGGCGGGCCGGCTACGGCTACGTCGAGACGCCGGTGTTCGAGGAGACCGCCGTCTTCTCCCGCGGGGTCGGGGAGTCCACCGACGTCGTGACCAAGGAGATGTACACCTTCGAGGACCGCGGCGGCCGCTCCCTGACCCTGCGCCCGGAGCTCACCGCCGGGCTCATGCGGGCCTTCATCGAGCACCGCCTGCACACCGGTGCCCTGCCGGTGAAGCTGTGGACCGTCGGGTCGGCGTTCCGCTACGAGCGCCCGCAGGCCGGCCGCTACCGGCACTTCACCCAGGTCGACATGGAGGCCCTCGGCACCGACGACCCCGCGCTGGACGCCGAGGTGGTGGCTCTGGGCGTGCAGGGGTTCCGCGACCTGGGGTTGACCGACTTCGAGCTGCTGCTGACCTCGCTGGGCGACGCGACCTGCCGCCCGCAGTACCGCGAGCTGCTGGTCGCCTACCTGGACAAGCTGGACCTGGACGAGGAGACCCGCCGCCGGGCGGAGATCAACCCGCTGCGGGTGCTCGACGACAAGCGCCCCGAGGTGCAGGCGCAGCTCGACGACGCCCCGCTCATGGTCGACCACCTCTCGGACTCGACCAGGGCGCACTACGACGCCGTCCGCCAGCACCTGGCCGACCTCGGCGTGACCTGGACCGAGGCCCCGAAGCTGGTGCGCGGGCTGGACTACTACACGAAGACCACCTTCGAGTTCGTGCACAACGGCCTGGGCGCGCAGTCGGCGATCGGCGGGGGCGGGCGCTACGACGGGCTGTCGGCGGCGCTCGGCGGTCCCGACGTCTCGGGCATCGGGTACGCCGTCGGCGTGGACCGGACGCTGCTGGCGGTGCAGGCCGAGGGTCTCGACGTCGGCGCCACCCCGGGGGTGCAGGCGTTCGTCGTCCCCCTCGGCGCGGAGGCCAAGCGGCTGGCGGTGCGCCTGGTCGGGCAGCTGCGGTCCGCGGGCGTCTCCGCGGACACCGTCTACGGCGACCGCGGGCTCAAGGGCGCGATGAAGGCCGCCGACCGGTCGGGGGCCTCCCACGTGGTGGTCATCGGCGAACGCGACCTGGCCGAGGGCGTCGGCCAGCTCAAGGACATGCGCACCGGCGAGCAGCGGGCCGTCCCGGTGGCCGAGCTGTTCGACACCGTGCGTGCGAGTGTGGGGCGATGAGCATGGAGCAGCGGCCGCTGGGCCGGACCGGGGCCGACGTCAGCGTCGTCGGCCTGGGCACCTGGCAGCTGGGTGGTGACTGGGGGGACGTCGACGACGACACCGCCGGCGACGTCCTCGACGCCGCCCTCGACGCGGGCGTCACCCTGCTGGACACCGCCGACGTCTACGGGGACGGGCGGTCGGAGGAGCGGATCCGCAGGGCGCTGGTCGCCCGCCCGGAGCGGCCGTTCGTCGCCACCAAGGCCGGCCGCCGCGCCGACCCGTTCGAGGCCGCCACGTACACCCCCGAGAACCTGCGCGCCTGGGTCGACCGGTCGCGGCGCAACCTCGGCGTGGAGACCCTCGACCTGGTGCAGCTGCACTGCCCGCCGCCGGCGGTCTACACCGACCAGCGGGTCTACGACACCCTCGACGGGTTCGTGGCCGACGGGTCGATCGCCGCCTACGGCGTGTCGGTGGAGACCGTCGCTGAGGGGCTGACCGCGCTGGAGCACCCCGGGGTCGCCACCATCCAGGTGATCCTCAACGTCTTCCGGCGCAAGCCGCTGGAGGAGCTGCTGCCCGCCGCGGTCGAGGCCGGCGTCGGCGTCCTCGCCCGGGTGCCCCTGGCCAGCGGCCTGCTGTCGGGCCGGTACACCGAGTCGACGACGTTCGCACCCGACGACCACCGGAACTTCAACCGGCACGGCGAGGCCTTCGACGTGGGCGAGACCTTCTCCGGTGTGCCCTACGAGGTCGGCGTCGACGCGGCCCGCGCGTTCACCGAGATCGCCGGCGACGCCGCGCCCAGCGCCGTCGCCCTGCGCTGGGTCATCCAGCAGCCGGGCGTGACCTCGGTCATCCCCGGTGCCCGCACCGTCGCGCAGGCCCGGGCCAACGCCGCGGCCGCCGCCCTCCCGCCCCTCACCGACACCCAGCTGGCCGACCTCGAGCGCCTCTACGACGAGCGCATCCGCGCCCATGTCCACGACCGCTGGTGACGACGACTCCCCGAAAGGCTCTCTAGTGCTCCGCACCCACGACGCCGGCACGCTGCGCGCGTCCGACGCCGGTTCCACCGTCACCCTCGCCGGCTGGGTCGCCCGCCGCCGCGACCACGGCGGGGTCGTCTTCGTCGACCTGCGGGACGCCTCCGGCTACGTGCAGGTGGTCGTCCGCGAGGAGGAGGCGCACGCCCTCCGCAACGAGTTCTGCGTGCTGGTCACCGGCGAGGTGCGCCGGCGGCCGGAGGGCAACGAGAACCCGGAGCTGCCCACCGGCGAGATCGAGGTCGCCGCGGCCGAGCTGCGGGTGCTGTCGGCGGCCGCGCCGCTGCCCTTCCCGATCGAGACCGACCAGGCCGCGTCCGACGACGTCCGCTACCGGTACCGCTACCTGGACCTGCGGCGCCAGGGGCCGGCCCGCACCCTGCGGCTGCGCAGCGAGATCAACCGGATCGCCCGCGGCGTCATGGCCCGGCACGGCTTCGTCGAGGTCGAGACGCCGAACCTGACCCGGTCGACACCGGAGGGTGCGCGCGACTTCGTCGTCCCCGTCCGGCTCCAGCCGGGCAACTGGTACGCCCTGCCGCAGTCGCCGCAGCTGTTCAAGCAGCTGCTGATGATCGGCGGCCTGGAGCGCTACTACCAGATCGCCCGCTGCTTCCGGGACGAGGACTTCCGCGCCGACCGGCAGCCGGAGTTCACCCAGCTGGACTTCGAGATGAGCTTCGTCGAGCGCGACGACGTGCTGGCCGTGGCCGAGGACGTCGTCCGGGCGCTGTGGGGGGAGCTGGCCGGCTACGAGGTGCCGGAGATCCCGCGGATGAGCTACCGCGAGGCGATGGACCGGTTCGGGTCGGACAAGCCGGACCTGCGGTTCGGGATCGAGCTCACCGAGCTCACGTCGTACTTCGCCGACACCCCGTTCCGCGTCTTCCAGGCGCCCTACGTCGGCGCCGTGGTCATGCCCGGCGGGGGCTCGCAGCCGCGGCGGGCGTTCGACGCCTGGCAGGACTGGGCGAAGTCCCGGGGCGCCCGCGGGCTGGCCTACGTGACCATCGCCGAGGACGGCACGCTGGGTGGCCCGGTGGCCAAGAACATCTCCGACGCCGAACGCGCGGGCCTCGTGGCGGCCGTGGGGGCGCAGCCGGGCGACTGCGTCTTCTTCGCCGCCGGTGCCCGCCGGTCCTCCCAGGAGCTGCTGGGGGCGGCCCGCAACGAGATCGCCCGCCGGCTGGAGCTCATCGAGCCCGGCTCCTGGTCGTTCCTCTTCGTCGTCGACTTCCCGATGTTCGAGGAGACCGAGGACGGCGACTGGACGTTCATGCACCACCCGTTCACCTCGCCCACGCCCGAGTGGCGGGAGCGGTTCGCCGAGGACAAGGGCGCCGCGCTGTCCGACGCCTACGACCTGGTCGTCAACGGCAACGAGCTGGCCAGCGGGTCGGTCCGCATCCACGACGCCGAGCTGCAGGAGCGGGTGTTCGAGACCCTCGGCATGTCCCGCGAGGAGGCCCGCGAGCGGTTCGGCTTCTTCCTCGAGGCCTTCGCCTACGGCCCGCCGCCGCACGCCGGGGCCGCGCTCGGCTGGGACCGGCTGACCGCGCTGCTGGCCGGCGTGGACTCCATCCGCGAGGTGATCGCCTTCCCGAAGACCGGTGCCGGGTTCGACCCGCTCACCGGTGCGCCGACGCCGATCACCGAGGCGCAGCGCAAGGAGGCCGGCATCGACGCCCGCCCGGAGGAGCCGGCGCTGCCCGCCGAGCCCGGCGCACCCGGGCCGACCTCGACCGGCGTCCCCATCCGGCCGTAACGCAGGTCACGGACCGCCGGTAGGTTGCGGGCATGCCGCTGCGTGCCCGCACCCTGCTCGGTCCCGGTCCCTCCAACCCCTACCCGGAGGCGACGGTCGCCCTCGGCCAGCCGCTGCTGGGCCACCTCGACCCGGTCTTCCTGGGCATCCTCGACGAGACCTCCGACCGGCTCCGCCAGGTCTTCGGGACGACGAACCGGCGGACCCTGCCGCTGTCGGCGACGGGGTCGGCGGGCATGGAGGCGGCGTTCGTCAACACCGTGGGCCCCGGCGACGTCGTCGTCGTGGCGGTCAACGGCCTGTTCGGCGAGCGGATGGTCGACGTCGCCACGCGGTGCGGCGCCGAGGTCGTGCGGGTGGACCACGAGTGGGGGCAGCCGGTCGACGTCGACCGGGTGCTCGCCGCCCACCCGTCGCCGAAGCTCATCGCCGCCGTCCACGCCGAGACCTCCACCGGGGTCCGTTCGGACCTCGCCCCGCTGGCCGCCGGCAAGGGCGACGCGCTGCTGCTGGCCGACTGCGTCACCTCGCTGGGTGGCATCCCGGTGCAGCTGGACGAGTGGGGCGTCGACCTCGCCTACTCCGGCTCGCAGAAGTGCCTCGGCGTGGCGCCGGGCCTGGCCCCGTTCACGATCAACGACCGGGCCTGGGAGCGGCGCATCGAGAAGCCGCGCAGCTGGTACCTCGACCTCGGCATGCTGGGTGGCTACGCGGGGGAGGCCGCCGGCTCGGGTGGCCGCACCTACCACCACACCGCGCCGACCGGCATGGTCGTCTCGCTGCACGCCGGGCTCGGGCGCCTGCTGGAGGAGGGGCTCGACGCCGTCCACGCGCGGCACGCCGAGGCCGGCCGGCTGCTGCACGAGGGCCTGCAGGAGCTGGGCCTGGAGCTGTTCGCCGCCGAGGGGTACCAGCTGCCCGAGCTGACCACCGTGCGCGTGCCCGAGGGCGTGGACTCCGCGGCGGTGCGCAAGGAGCTGCTCGAGCGCTACGACCTGGAGATCGGCGGCGGCGTGGGGGCCTACGCGGCGTCGGTCTGGCGGATCGGCCTGATGGGGCACAACGCCCGTCCGGACACCGTGACCCTCGTGCTGGCGGCGCTCCGCGAGGTCCTCGGCCGCTGACCCCGGCCGGGCGCTGCCCCGGCCTCCGTCCCGCCGTGATCATCGGATCCGTGCCCGCCGGCCCGGCGTGTCGGTGCGTGCCGCGTGCACCGATCCGATGATCACGGCCGAGGGGGCCGCGCCGAGGGGATCACGGCCGAGGGGGCGGCGCGAGGGCAGGCGGGCCGCACGTCAGCCGTCGAGGCGGGCCAGCTGGTCGGCGGTCAGCTCGAGGTCGGCGGCGGCCGCGGAGTCGACGATGGACGCCGGCCGGGACGCGCCCGGGATCGGGATCACCGCCTCGGACTGGGCCAGGTGCCAGGCCACGGTCACCCGGTACACCGAGACGCCCAGCTCCTCGGCGAGTTCGGCGAACGCCGGTGCGGTGGCGTCGAGCGAGCCGGCCGCCGACACGCCGCCGAAGGGGCTCCACGGCAGGAAGGCCAGCCCGTGGGCCGCGCAGTGCGCCAGCTCGTCGGCGGAGTGCCGCCAGCCGGGGGAGAACTGGTTCTGCACGCTGGCCAGCGCCGGCCCGACGATCGAGCGGGCGACGTCGATCTGGGCGATGTCGGCGTTGGAGATGCCCACCATCCGGACCAGGCCGTCGTCGGCCAGCGCCCGCAGCGCGCCCATCGACTCCTCCCAGGGCGTCGCCGGGTCCGGCCGGTGGAACTGGTAGAGGCCGATGGCCTCGACGCCGAGCCGCCGCAGGGACGCCTCGCACGCCCTGCGCAGGTACGCCGGGGTGCCGTCGAGCTCCCAGTCCGTCCCGCGCCGGGTGTGGCCGCCCTTGGTCGCCACGAGCACCTCACCGGCGCCGGACCCGTAGGAGGCCAGCGCCGCGGCGACCAGCGACTCGTTGTGGCCGAACTCCGCCTCGTCGCGGGCGTAGGCATCCGCGGTGTCGATGAGGGTCACCCCGGCGTCGAGCGCGGCGTGCACCACGGCCTCGGCGTCCTCAGGGGAGGGGCGCGCCTCCTTGGTCGACAGGGGCATCGCCCCGAGGCCGATGGCGCTGACGGTCGTGTCCCCGATGCGTCGCTGCTGCACGGGGGGTGTCGTGCCCCGCGGGTAGCGTTCGCAAGCGTGAGTGGACAGGGGCGGGAGCCCGCCGGGGCGCGCCGGCGACCGCGGGGCGGAGCGGCCCGCGGGAGCGGACCGAGGACGCCGTGAGTTCGCTGTTCGACGAGCCCGAGGGCGAGGGCGCGCCGGCGGTCGACCCGGGCGCCCCGCTCGCCGTCCGCATGCGGCCCCGCTCGCTGGACGAGGTGGTCGGGCAGTCCCACCTGCTCGGCCCGCGGTCGCCGCTGCGCCGGCTGGTCGAGGCCGACGAGCCGATGTCGCTGGTCCTCTACGGCCCGCCCGGCACCGGCAAGACCACCCTCGCGCACGTCATCTCGCTGGCCACCAAGCGGCAGTTCGTGCAGCTGTCGGCACTGGACGCCGGGGTCAAGGAGGTCCGCGCGGTCATCGCCGGGGCCAAGCGCGAGCTCACCTACGCCGGCCGGCGCACCGTCCTGTTCATCGACGAGGTGCACCGCTTCTCGAAGACCCAGCAGGACAGCCTGCTGTCCGCCGTCGAGGACCGGATCGTCAGCCTCATCGCCGCCACCACCGAGAACCCGTTCTTCTCCGTGGTCAGCCCGCTGCTGTCCCGCTCGCTGGTCCTCGCCCTGCAGCCGCTGTCCGACGACGACGTCCGTGCGCTGCTGCGCCGGGCACTCACCAGCGACCGCGGGCTGGACGGCGCGGTCACGCTGAGCCCGGAGGCAGAAGAGCACCTGGTCCGCATCGCCGGCGGGGACGGGCGCAAGGCGCTGACCGCGCTGGAGTCCGGGGCCGGGGCCGCGCTGGCGGCGGGCGTGCCGGAGATCGACCTGCAGACCCTGGAGACGGCGGTCGCCCAGGCGGCGGTCCGCTACGACCGGCAGGGCGACCAGCACTACGACGTGGCCAGCGCCCTGATCAAGTCCATCCGCGGCAGCGACGTCGACGCCGCCATGCACTACCTGGCGCGGATGATCGAGGCCGGGGAGGACCCCCGTTTCATCGCCCGCCGGCTGGTGATCTCCGCCAGCGAGGACATCGGCATGGCCGACCCGACGGCGCTGCTCACCGCGGTGGCGGCCGCCGACGCCGTGGCCTTCATCGGCATGCCCGAGGGGCACTTCCCGCTGGCGCAGGCCGTCGCGCACCTGGCCACCGCGCCGAAGTCCAACGCCCTCGCCGTCGCGATCGGCGAGTCCACGGCCGACGTGCGGGCGGGGCTGGCCGGGCCGGTGCCGCCCGGGCTGCGCGACGCCCACTACGCCGGGGCCAAGAAGCTGGGGCACGGCTCGACCTACCGCTACCCGCACGACGCGCCCGACGGGATCGTCCCCCAGCAGTACCCGCCCGACGCGCTGGTCGGCCGCGACTACTACCGCCCGACCAACCGCGGCGCCGAGGGGCCGATCGCGGCGCGGCTGGCCAAGCTGCGGGCGATCGTCCGGCGGGGCCGCTGAGGTCCCGGCCGGGTACGGACGGGCGCCGGCGCCCGCGACTACTGTGACCACGCCGGGCCGACGCCCGCCGGTGCCGACCGGCGGGCGGGAGCAGCAGCCGACGAGGAACAGGAGACCCCGCGTGTCCGCAGGAGAGTGGGCCGGATTGATCGCCGCGCTGGCGCTGGTGCTGCTGGTGGTGCTGCTGGCCGTCCCGATCCTGAAGCTGGGTCGCACGCTGGACGAGGCGACGCTGACCATCCGCCAGACGCGGGAGCACAGCGGCCCGATCCTCAGCCAGGCCTCGACCACGGTCGCGCACGTCAACAGCAACCTCGAGCGGGTCGACGACATCACCGGCAACGCGGCCAACGTCTCCAGCAACGTCGCGGCGCTGAGCAGTGTCGTGGCCGCCACCCTGGGCAGCCCGCTGATCAAGGTCGCCGCGTTCAGCTACGGCGTCCGCAGCGCCGCGCGGAAGAAGCGGGAGGGCCAGGCCCTCGCCGACGCCGCCGCTCGTGACAAGGCCGAGCGCCGCGCCCGCCGCGCCGCCCGGCGGGCCGCCTGATGCGCCGGCTGTTCTGGCTCGCCATGGGCATCACCATCGGCGCGCTCGTCGTCCGCAAGCTGTCCCGGGCCGCGGAGAAGATGACGCCGCAGGGCATCGCCGGCGCGCTGGTGGAGGGGCTGCGCGACCTCGCCGACGCGATCGGCGAGTTCGGTGCCGACGTGCGTGCCGCCGCCGCGGAGCGGGAGCAGGAACTGCGCACCGGCACCGGGCTGGACGCCCCGCTCCCCACGGGGGAGCAGGTGCAGCTGCCCGGCCGGCACGCCGTCCGCCCCACCGACCGCTGACCCCCTCACCACCTGCGGGAGGACGCCGCTCCGCCCGCCTCCAGACCCACGAGTAGGACCATGCAGACCGCCGAGATCCGCCGCCGCTTCCTGGAGCACTTCGCCTCCCGCGGCCACACCGTCGTGCCCAGCGCCTCGCTGGTCTCGCCCGACCCGTCGCTGCTGTTCACGGTGGCCGGCATGGTGCCGTTCATCCCGTACCTGACCGGCCGCGAGCCGGCGCCCTACCCGCGGGCCACCAGCGTGCAGAAGTGCGTGCGCACCCTCGACATCGAGGAGGTGGGCAAGACCACCCGGCACGGCACGTTCTTCCAGATGAACGGCAACTTCTCCTTCGGCGACTACTTCAAGGACGGCGCCATCCAGCACGCCTGGGAGCTGGTCACCGGGTCGGTGGACGACGGCGGGCTGGGCTTCGACCCGGAGCGGATCTGGGTCACCGTCTACCTGGACGACGACGAGGCGGCCGAGGCCTGGCACCGGATCGCGGGGCTGCCGGTCGAGCGGATCCAGCGGCTGGGCAAGAAGGACAACTACTGGCACACCGGCCAGCCCGGCCCGGGCGGTCCGTGCAGCGAGATCTACTTCGACCGGGGCCCGCAGTTCGGCCCCGACGGCGGCCCGCTGGTCGACACGGCCGGTGACCGGTTCCTGGAGATCTGGAACCTGGTGTTCATGCAGTACGAGCTCACCGACGTCCGGAGCAAGGAGGAGTTCCGGATCGTCGGCGAGCTGCCGAAGAAGAACATCGACACCGGCATGGGCCTGGAGCGGGTGGCCTACCTGCTGCAGGGCGTCGACAACCTGTACGAGATCGACGAGGTCGCCCCGGTGTTGCACCGGGCCGCCGAGATCGCCGGGGTGCGCTACGGCGCCGAGCACGACGCCGACGTCCGGCTGCGGGTGGTCGCCGACCACGTGCGCAGCGGCCTGATGCTCATCGGCGACGGCGTCACGCCCGGCAACGAGGGCCGTGGGTACATCCTGCGCCGGCTGCTGCGCCGCGCCGTCCGCTCGATGAAGCTGCTCGGCGTCGACGAGGCCACGCTGCCCGAGCTGCTCCCGGTGTCCCGCGACGCGATGAAGGCCAGCTACCCCGAGCTGGAGACCGACTTCGCCCGCATCTCCAGCGTCGCCTACGCCGAGGAGGAGGCGTTCCGGCGCACCCTCACCGCCGGCACCACGCTGTTCGACACCGCCGTGGCCACCGCCAGGCAGGCCGGTACCCCGCAGCTGTCCGGTGAGCAGGCGTTCTCGCTGCACGACACCTACGGGTTCCCCATCGACGTGACCCTCGAGATGGCCGCCGAGCAGGGCGTGTCCGTCGACGAGGAGGGGTTCCGCGCGCTCATGCAGCAGCAGCGGGACCGCGCCCGCGCCGACGCCCGCGCCAAGAAGACCGGCTCGGTCGACGTCCTGGCCTACCGCCGGCTGCTGGCCGACCACGGCCCCACCGACTGGCGCGCCTACGACACGCTGCGCACCGACTCCCGGGTGCTGGGGGTCGTCTCCGAGCTGTCCGACGACGAGGCGGGCCAGAGCGCCCCGGTGGGGCCGGGGGAGGTCACCCGGGTCGTCCTCGACCGCACGCCCTTCTACGCCGAGTCCGGCGGTCAGGTCGCCGACGCGGGCGTCCTCACCTGGGACGGCGGCCGCGCCGAGGTGCTCGACGTGCAGCGCCCGGTCAAGGGCCTGGTCGCCCACCAGGTGCGGGTGCTGGAGGGCGAGCTGCGCGAGGGCGCCGAGCTCGTGGCGGAGGTCGACCGCGAGTGGCGGCTGTCGGCCTGCCAGGCGCACTCGGGCACCCACGTGGTGCACGCCGCGCTGCGCCAGGTGCTCGGCCCGCAGGCGCTGCAGTCCGGCTCCTACAACCGGCCCGGGTACCTGCGGCTGGACTTCGCCTGGCAGGGCGCGCTCACCGCGCAGCAGCGGCACGACATCGAGGACGTCGCCAACGCCGCGGTCCGCGCCGACCACAAGGTGCGCGCCAGCTTCATGACCCTGCCCGAGGCCCGTGCCATCGGCGCCCTGGCGCTGTTCGGGGAGACCTACGGCGAGCAGGTCCGCGTCGTGGAGATCGGCGGCCCGTGGTCCCGGGAGCTGTGCGGTGGCACCCACGTGCAGGGCAGCGCCCAGATCGGCACGCTGGCGCTGACCGGTGAGTCGTCGGTCGGTTCCGGCTCCCGACGCGTGGAGGCCGTCGTGGGCCTCGAGGGCTTCCGCTACCTGGCCCGCGAGCGCGACCTGGTCCGCCAGCTCGCCGACCTGCTGAAGACCCCCACCGACGGCCTGACCGAGCGGATCAGCGGCATGCTGGCGCGGCTGCGCGACGTCGACAAGGAGCTCGCCGAGCTGCGGGCCCAGCAGACCCTCGCCGCGGCCGGGGAGCTGGCCGCCGGTGCGCGCGACGTCGGCGGGGTCGCGGTGGTCACCGGCTCGCCCGCCGGCCTGGGCGGCGGGGACCTGCGCACGCTGGCCCTCGACGTCCGCGGCCGGCTGCCGGGCGACCGGCCCGCCGTGGTGTTGCTGGCCTCGGAGTCGGGGGGCAAGGTGGCTCTCGTGGCGGCCCTCAACCCGGCCGCACAGGAGCGCGGGCTGTCGGCGAACGACGTGCTGCGCGCGGCGGCGGCCCCGGTCGGCGGCCGGGGCGGCGGCAAGACGGACGTGGCCCAGGGGGGCGGTACCGAGCCCGCCGGCATCCCCGCGGCCCTGCAGGCCGGCGAACAGGCGGTCGCGACCGCCGCAGGGAGGTGACCGAGGTGCCTGAGCAGCGCCCCGACGAGACCGGTCCGGTGGGCGAGCGCCGGGTGAGCCGCCCGGCGGTGCCGCCGCCCACCCGGCAGCGCCCCGCCGTGCCACCCCCGCCGGTGCAGCACCGCACCGAGCAGATCGACCTGTCCGCCGGGTTCCCGCCGGTGCGGCACGAGACCAGCCAGATCGACCTCTCCGGCGGCCTGCCCGGGGGGCTCCCCATCCCGCCGCGGCGCCCGAGGCAGGGCCGGCGGCTGGGCATCGACGTCGGCTCGGTGCGGGTCGGCGTGGCGCTGTCGGACCCCACCGGCACGCTGGCCAGCCCGCTGGAGACGGTGCGCCGGGCCCGCGACGAGTCCGACCTCGACCACATCGCGGCCCTCGTGGTGGAACACGAGGTGACAGAGGTGATCGTGGGGGAGCCGAGGCACCTCTCGGGAGCGTCGGGCGCCTCGGCGAAGGAGGCGCGTGCCTACTCTCGGGCACTCGCCGGGCGCATCGGGCCCGTGCCCGTGCACCTCGTCGACGAAAGGCTCTCCACCGTGACTGCAGCCAGTTCCCTCCGGGCGAACGGCCTCGACAGCCGGCAGCAGCGCCCGGTGATCGACCAGGCCGCCGCCGTGGTCATCCTCCAGGCCTATCTGGACGCCCAGCGGGAGCGCTCGTGAGTGATCCGACCCCGTCCGCGCGACGGGGTCGGCACTCGTCGGACCTCGCGAGTGGTGTCCCTGCCACCGCGTGGATGGCGTCCATGCCGCGGCAGGTCGCCGACCAGCCCCCGGCCGGCACCCGTGCCCCCGACCCGTACCGCGTCGACGCCCGGCTGGGGCCCGCCGGTGCGACCCCGTACGCGGGCCCGCGCGGGCGCCGGGCCGACGACCCCCGCAGCACCGGACCGCTGCTGCCCCGCGCGGAGGCCGGCGGCCTGCCCACCCCGCCGGCCGGCGGCTCCGAGGGCGGCACGCACCCGTCGGCGCCGCTGCCCGGCCTCCCGCCGCGGCCCGCCGGCACCTGGTCCCGCCTGCAGCGGCGCACCGACGTCCACCCCGACGACGCCCAGACCGTGGCCCAGCCCGTGGGCAGCCAGCCCGGCGTCCCCGGTGAGCGTCCCGGTGACGACCGCTCCGCCGACATGTCCTGGGACGACGACGGCGACGATCCCGACGCCACCGGCGGCCTCGAGGTGCTCGGTGCCTCCGACGAGGGGACCCGCGGCTGGCGGCACCGCGGCGGCGACGAGCCGCCGACCGGCCGCCGGCGTCGCCGGCGCCGCCCGGTGGCCGTCGTCGTGTCGCTGCTGGTGCTCGCCGGCCTGGTCGGCGGCATCGTCTTCGGCGGCAAGGCCCTGATCAACCTGGTCAACCCGCCCAGCGAGGACTTCGTCGGCCAGGGCAGCGGTGAGGTGCAGGTCCGGATCGCCGTCGGCGACACCCTCAGCGACATCGGCCGCACGCTCGTCTCCGAGGGCGTCATCGCCTCCGTCGGCCCGTTCGTGGACGCCGCCGAGCTGCAGCCGGCCGCCACCGGCATCCAGCCCGGGGTGTACGCGATGCGCCAGCAGATGAGCGGCCAGGCGGCACTGGACCTGCTGCTCGACCCGGCCACCCGGCTGTTCGCCCGGGTGACCATCCCCGAGGGCTTCACCGTGCAGCAGATCCTGCAGCGGCTCTCCGAGGGCACCCAGAAGCCGGTCGAGGAGCTGCGGGCCGCGGCCGCCGACCCCGCCGCGCTCGGCCTGCCGGCCTACGCCAACGGCCAGCTCGAGGGCTTCCTCTTCCCGGCCACCTACGACTTCCAGCCCGACGACACCCCGGTCACCATGCTCCGGGCCATGGTCTCGCGCTTCACCGAGACCGCGTCCGCCATCCAGCTGGAGCAGCGGGCCGCCGCGGCCGGCCGGTCGGTGTACGACGTGGTGACCGTGGCCTCCATGGTGCAGTCGGAGACACGGCTGGACGAGGAGCGGCCCGACGTGGCCCAGGTGGTCTACAACCGCCTCGGCCAGGGCATCCCGCTCGGCATCGACGCCACGCTGGCCTACGGCCTGGGCAAGAACGGCAACGACCTCACCGTCGCCGACCTGCAGACCGACAGCCCGTACAACACGCGCACCCGCGCCGGGCTGCCGCCGACGGCGGTCAGCTCGCCGGGGGAGGCCAGCCTCGAGGCGGCGCTGGCACCGACCACCGGCGACCTCCTGTACTACGTGCTGGAGTCCGCGGACGGGCGGCACTTCTTCACCGCCGACTACACGGAGTTCATGGCGGCGCGGGAGCGGTGCGCCGCGGCCGGCCTCGGCTGCGGTGGCTGACGGGCGCCACGCGGGGACGGCGGTCGGTGTGCAGCGGGCGGCCGTGCTGGGCCGTCCGGTGGGGCACTCGCTGTCCCCGTTGCTGCACCGGGCGGCCTACGCGGCACTGGGC
This sequence comes from Geodermatophilus sp. SYSU D00079, assembly GCF_054050635.1. Lineage (NCBI taxonomy): Bacteria > Bacillati > Actinomycetota > Actinomycetes > Geodermatophilales > Geodermatophilaceae > Geodermatophilus > Geodermatophilus sp. SYSU D00079. The sequence continues at coordinate 40,736 of NZ_JBJGZS010000006.1, forward strand.
CTGACCGACTGGACCTACGACGCCCTCGACGTCGGCGCCGAGGACCTGCCGGTGCTGCTGGCCGGGCTCGGCGAGGAGTGGCGCGGCTTCTCGGTGACCATGCCGTGCAAGCAGGCCGCGGTCGAGGTCGCCGACGTCGTCGAGCCGCTGCCGCGGCTGCTGCACGCGGCCAACACCCTCGTCCGCACCGACCAGGGGTGGCGCGCGGAGAACACCGACGTCACCGGCGTCGGCATGGCGCTGCAGCTGGCCGGGGTCGAGGAGGTGGACCGGGCGGCGATCCTCGGTGCGGGTGGCACGGCCGCGGCGGCCGCGGTCGCGCTGTCCTCGCTCGGCGCCCGGCACGTCGACGTCGTCGTCCGCGACCCCTCCCGCGCCGGGGACCTGCTGCGCGTGCTGGACACCCTCGGCGTGCCGACGACGGTGGTCTCGCTGCGGGAGGCCGTGGTCGACGCGACCGTCGTGGTGAGCACCGTCCCGGTCGGCGGGCAGCCGGACGTGGCTGCCCTGCCGTGGCTGGCCGACCAGACCGTCCTCGACGTGCTCTACGACCCGTGGCCGACGCCGCTGGCCAGCGCGGTGACCGCCGCCGGGGGCACCGTCGTCGGCGGGCTGGACGTCCTGTTCTGGCAGGCCACCGTCCAGGTGGAGCTGATGACCGGGCAGCCCGCACCGATCGAGGCCATGCGCGCGGCACTGCACGCCCGCTGACGCCGGTGCCCGCAGCGCTCCCGCCGGCCGCGGTCGGCGGCGTCGCGGTCGTGGCCGCGGTCCTGCTGGGCCCGTGGCTGGCCCGCGTGTCGGTCCGGCTGGCCCGGCGCGACGGGACGGCCGCCGCGTCCGCGGGGCGGACCGTCGTGACCACCGTCGTGCTCGCGGTCGCCCTGGCCGGCGCGCTCGCCCTGGGCGGGCTGCGGCCGGCCACCGTGGCGTTCGGGTGGGCAGCCGCGGCCGGGGTGGTGCTCGCCGCCGTCGACCTCGCCGTCCACCGGCTGCCCGACCGGGTCACCTTCCCCGCCGGGGGCGTGGTCGCCACGGCGTTCCTCGTGGACGCCGCCGTGCTGGGGACCTGGCCGGCGCTGCTGCGGGCGGTCCTCGCCGCCGCGGCCGCGTTCGGGCTGGCGGCGCTCGGCGCGCTGGTCTCCCCGCAGGGGCTCGGCTACGGCGACGTCAAGCTGCTGGGTCTGCTGGGGCTGCTGCTCGGGTGGGTGGGCTGGGGCGCGCTGCTGGCCGGGGTGTTCCTCGGGCTGCTCACCGGGGCGGCGGTCTCCCTCGTGCTGCTGGCCACCGGCCGGGCCGGGTGGCGCACCGCGCTGCCGTTCGGGCCGCCGCTGCTGGTCGGTGCCGCCCTGGCACTGGCGCTCGAGGGCGCCGTGCCCATGGCGTGAGCGGAGCCCGGTGCCCCGGCTGGCACAATCCGGGGCATGTTGCGCTGGCTGACCGCCGGTGAGTCGCACGGCCAGCAGCTCACCGCCATCCTCGAGGGCCTGCCCGCCGGCGTGCGGGTGCAGACCTCCGACCTCGACGTCGACCTGGCCCGGCGCCGGCTCGGCCACGGCCGCGGCGCCCGCATGTCCTTCGAGCAGGACGTCGTCACCCTGACCGGCGGCGTCCGGCACGGGGTCACCCAGGGCGGGCCGATCGCCGTCCAGGTGGGCAACACCGAGTGGCCGAAGTGGACGACGGTCATGTCCGCCGACCCGGTCGACCCCGAGGTGCTGGCCGGCCAGGCCCGCAACGCGCCGCTCACCCGGCCACGCCCCGGGCACGCCGACCTCGCCGGCATGCAGAAGTACGGCTTCGACGACGCCCGCCCCGTCCTGGAGCGCGCCAGTGCCCGCGAGACCGCGGCCCGGGTCGCGCTCGGCGCGGTGGCCCGGGCGTTCCTCCGGCAGGTCCTCGACGCCGAGGTCGTCAGCCACGTCGTGGGCATCGGGCCGGTGACCGTCCCCGACGGCGTCGTCCCCGGCCCGCAGGACAACCCGCGCATCGACGAGGACCCGGTGCGCTGCGCCGACCCGGCCACCAGTGCGCTCATGGTCGCCGAGGTCGACGACGCCCGGAAGAACGGCGACACGCTGGGTGGCGTCATCGAGGTCGTCGTCCACGGCCTGCCGCCGGGTCTGGGCAGCCACGTGCACTGGGACCGCCGGCTGGACTCCCGGCTGGCCGCCGCCCTCATGGGTGTGCAGTCGGTCAAGGCGGTCGAGGTCGGGGACGGGCTGGAGACCGCCCGTCGCCGCGGCTCGGTGGCCCACGACGAGATCGTCCTGGCCGACGGCCGGGTGCAGCGGACGACCGACCGCGCCGGCGGCATCGAGGGCGGCATGACCAACGGCGAGGTGCTGCGGGTCCGGGCGGCGATGAAGCCGATCTCGACGGTGCCGCGCGCGCTGGCCACCGTCGACGTCTCCACCGGCGAGGCCGCGGTCGCCATCAACCAGCGCAGCGACGCGTGCGCGGTGCCCCGCGGCGCCGTCGTCATGGAGGCGATGGTCGCCCTCGTGCTGGCCGACGCCGTCCTGGAGAAGTTCGGCGGCGACTCGGTGCCCGAGACGCGCCGCAACGTCCAGGCCTACCTCGAGAACCTCAGGATCCGATGAACCCCGCCGATCCGGGCACCCGTCCCGTCCTGGTCCTCGTCGGGCCACCGTCGTCGGGCAAGACGACGGTCGGCACCGCCGTCGCGGAGCTGCTCGGGGTCCCGTTCCGGGACACCGACGCCGACATCGAGGACGTCACCGGCCAGACCGTCGCCGACCTGTTCGTCGAGCGCGGCGAGCCGTTCTTCCGCTCCCTGGAGGAGCAGGCCGTGGCCCGCGCGCTGGGCACGCACGCCGGGGTGCTGGCCCTCGGTGGTGGCGCCGTGCTCAGCGCGGCCACCCGCGCGCTGCTGGTCGCCTACACCCGCGCCGGGGGCACGGTGGTCTGGCTGGACGTCGACCTCGCCTCGGCCGCCCAGCGCGTCGGGCTGGGCCGCGACCGGCCGGTGCTCGGCATGAACCCGCGGGCCACGCTGCGCAACCTGCTGCTGGCCCGCGCGCCGCTCTACGGCGAGGTGGCCACGCTGGCCGTGCCCACCGGCGGTCGCGAACCCGCCGACGTCATCGCCGACGTGGCCGCCGCCCTCCGCCCGCGGGCCACCTCGTGAGGCGGGTGACCGTCCCCGGGGACGAGCCCTACGACGTCGTGATCGGGCCGGGGGCCCAGGCCGAGCTCGCCCTGGTCCTCGCCGGCACCCCGCGGGCCGCCGTCGTGCACGCCCCGCCGCTGGCCGCGCTGGCCGGCGCCGCGGTGGAGACGCTGCAGACCGCGGGCGTGGCCGCGGAGGCCGTCGTCGTCCCCGACGGGGAGGCGGCCAAGACCGCCGAGGTCGCGGCCGGGGCGTGGGAGGAGTTCGGCCGGCTGGGGCTGACCCGCTCCGACGCGGTCGTCGGCGTCGGCGGCGGTGCGGTCACCGACCTCGCCGGCTTCCTGGCCGCCACCTGGGTCCGCGGCGTGCGGGTGGTCCACCTGCCGACCAGCCTCCTCGGCATGGTCGACGCCGCGGTCGGCGGCAAGACCGGCATCAACACCGGGGCCGGCAAGAACCTCGTCGGCGCGTTCCACCCGCCGGCCGGGGTGCTCGCCGACACCGACGTCCTCGCCGGGCTCCCCGAGGCGGAGTTCCGCTCGGGCCTGGCCGAGGTCGTCAAGTGCGGCTTCATCGCCGACGGGACCATCCTGGAGCTGCTCACGGCCGACCCGACCGGACGCCGCGACACCGCCGAGCTCATCGAGCGTGCGGTGCAGGTCAAGGCCGACGCGGTGGGGGAGGACCTCTTCGACACCGGGCGGCGCGAGTTCCTCAACTACGGGCACACCCTGGCCCACGCCATCGAGCGGGTGGAGGACTTCGGCTGGCGGCACGGCGAGGCGGTCGCCGTCGGCCTGGTGTTCGCCGCCGAGCTCGCCGGTCGGGCCGGGCTGCTCTCCCGCGCCGAGGTCGACCGGCACCGCGAGCTCGTCGCGGCGATGGGGCTGCCCACCACCTACGACGGCGACTGGGCGCAGCTGCAGTCGGTCATGCGGGTGGACAAGAAGGCCCGCGGTGCCTCGCTGCGGTTCGTCGTCCTCGACGGCCTCGGCAACCCCCGGATCCTGGCCGACCCGGACCAGGCCTGGCTCGACGCCGCGTGGGCGGCGGTCAGTGGAGGAGAAGCGTGACGATCCAGGTGCTCAACGGCGCCAACCTCGGCCGGCTCGGACTGCGCGAGCCGGAGAAGTACGGGACGACGACGTACGCCGAGCTGGTCGAGCTGCTGGAGGTCACCGGCCGGGAGCTCGGCGTCGAGGTGCGGGTGCGCCAGACCGACTCCGAGGGCGAACTGCTCGGCTGGGTGCACGCCGCCTCCGACGCCGGCGACGCCGTCGTGATCAACCCGGGCGGCTGGTCGCACACCTCGGTCGTCCTGCACGACGCGCTGGCCGCCCTCAACGGCCCGCTGGTCGAGGTGCACATCACCAACATCCACCGGCGCGAGGAGTTCCGGCACCTCTCCTACGTCTCGCGGGTCGCCGACGGCGTGATCGCCGGGCTGGGCGTGCAGGGGTACGTGCTGGCGCTGCAGTGGCTGGTCGCGCGGGGGCACCGGTGAACCACGCCGCCCGGCGGGAGGCGCTGCGGGCGACGGCGGCCGAGCGGGGGCTGGACGCCGTCCTGGTCACCGACCTGCTCAACGTCCGCTACCTGACCGGTTTCACCGGCTCGAACGGCGCGCTGCTGCTGCGCACCGACGCCGCCGACCTGTTCGGCACCGACGGCCGCTACACCACCCAGGCCGGGACCCAGGTGCCCGACGTGGAGCTGCTGGTCGACCGCGCCACCGTGTCCGCGCTGGCGCGGGAGGCGGTCCGGCGCGGCGCGGGGCGGATCGGCTACGAGAGCCACCACCTCACCGTCGACGGGCTCCGCGCCCTGGAGTCGGTGCTGGCCGACGCGGCCGCCGGCGGCACGGTGCCCGAGCTGACCAGCGTCCGCCGCGCGGTGGAGGCGCAGCGGGCGGTCAAGGACGACGACGAGGTCGACGCGCTGCGCCGGGCCTGCGCCGTGGCCGACGCCGCGCTGGCCGAGCTGGCCGCGGAGGGTGCGCTGCGGCCCGGCCGGACCGAGCTGCAGGTGGGCCGCGAGCTGGACGCCCGGATGCTGGCGATGGGGGCCGAGGCGCCGTCGTTCGAGACGATCGTGGCCACCGGCGCGAACTCCGCCATCCCGCACCACCGGCCCGACGCGACGGTGCTGGCCGACGGGGACCTCCTCAAGCTGGACTTCGGCGCGACCGTCGACGGGTACCACTCGGACATGACCCGCACGCTGGTCCTCGGCCACGCGGCCGACTGGCAGCGGGAGGTCTACGAGCTGGTCGCCGCGGCGCAGGCCGCCGGTCGGGCGGCGCTGGCCGTCGGGGCGGACGTGGTCGCCGTCGACGCGGCGGCCCGCGACGTCATCGCCGCCGCCGGCCACGGCGAGCACTTCACCCACGGCCTCGGCCACGGTGTCGGGCTGGAGATCCACGAGGCGCCCGGCATCGGGCAGCTGGGCGCGGGTACGCTGGCCGCCGGCATGGCCGTCACCGTGGAGCCGGGCGTCTACCTGCCCGGTCACGGCGGGGTCCGGATCGAGGACACGCTGGTCGTCACGGATGACACGCCCGAGTTGTTGACCCTCACGAGCAAGGAACTGCTGGTCCTCTAGATGGCTACCACCAACGACCTCAAGAACGGCATGGTCCTCAACCTCGACGGCCAGCTCTGGACCGTCACCGAGTTCCAGCACGTCAAGCCGGGCAAGGGCGGCGCGTTCGTCCGCACCACGCTGAAGAACGTGCTCTCGGGCAAGGTCGTCGACAAGACGTTCAACGCGGGCACCAAGGTCGAGACCGCCAACGTCGACAAGCGCTCGATGACGTACCTGTACAAGGACGGCAGCGACTTCGTCTTCATGGACGGCGACACCTACGACCAGATCCACGTGCCGGCCGAGACCGTCGGCGGGGGCGCGGACTACCTGCTGGAGAACACCGAGGTGGTCGTCGCGGTGCACGACGGCAGCCCGCTCTACGTGGAGCTCCCGGTGACCCTGGAGCTGGTGGTCCAGCACACCGACCCCGGTCTGCAGGGCGACCGCTCCACCGGCGGCACGAAGCCGGCCACCCTGGAGACCGGCGCGCAGATCCAGGTGCCGCTGTTCGTCAACACCGGCGACAAGCTCAAGGTCGACACCCGCGACGGCCGGTACCTCGGCCGCGCCAACTGACGACCCGCCCGGCGATGGCTGCCCGGTCCAAGGCGCGCAAGCGCGCCGTCGACGTCCTCTACGAGGCCGACCTGCGCGGTTCGGACCCGCTCGCGCTGCTGCGCGAGCGGGTGGCCGACGCCCAGCCGCCGGTGCCCGACCACGCCGTCCGGCTGGTGGAGGGGGCGGTGGAGCACTCCGCCCGCATCGACGAGCTGATCGACCGGCACGCCACGGGCTGGTCGATCGACCGGCTGCCCGACGTCGACCGCGCCATCCTGCGGATGGCGGTCTTCGAGCTGCTCTGGGCCGACGACGTACCCGACGCGGTGGTCATCGACGAGGCGGTGGAGTTGGCCCGGGCGCTGTCGACCGACGACTCGCCGGCCTACGTCAACGGCGTCCTGGGCGCGATCCTCGACGCCGAGGTGCCCACCAGCTGACCCGCGCGGTCACGCCGGCGGGCCGGCCGCGGCCAGCATCGCGCTGATCCGTGCGGCGCTCTGCCGGCGCTGCGCCCGGCGCAGGGCGGCCCGGCGGCGGGCGGCGCGTTCGAGCAGCCCGTCCAGGACGACGGGGGCCGGTTCGGTCGGCTCCATGGGGGCTCCTCGGGTGGTCGGTGCGGCGTCGCCGACGCTAGGACCCCCTGCTGACAGTTCTCACCCCCCAATGTCGGGAGGGGTGCGCGCGGCCCCGGTACGCCAGAGGCCCCCGACCGGTGCGGTCAGGGGCCTCTCGTGCGTCCACGGGCTCAGCGCGGGGTGCGCCGGCGCTCCCAGTTGGGGTTGACCTCGTCCTCGTCCTCGTCGCCGCCGAAGCCGACGACGCTCTCCATGCCGGGGGAGAGCACGCCCCACTCGATGAGCCGCGAGGTCAGCTCGTCGGGGCTCATGTCGTAGATGATCGCCAGCGACTTGAGGTCCTCGGCCCGGATGGACAGGACCTTGCCGTTGTAGTCGTGCCGCTGGGCCTGGATGGTCGACGCGTAGCGCGCCAGGGGCCCGGCCTCGTCGGCGGGCAGCGAGCCCAGCGACTCGAGGTTCAGCACGATCTTCGTCGTCGAGGTGACCGCGGAGCTCGGGCGGGGGTCGGGCAGCAGCTCGGAGACCGGCACGCCGTAGAAGACCGCCAGCTCGGAGAGCCGCTGCACGGTCACCGCACGGTCGCCGCGTTCGTAGGAGCCGACGACGACGGCCTTCCAGCGGCCGTGTGACTTGTCCTCGACTCCCTGGAGGCTGAGACCCTGCTGGTTGCGGATGGCGCGGAGCCGGGCACCGAGGGCCCGTGAGTAGTCGGTGCTCATCGCTTCCTGCTCACTGTCCGTCGTCGTGGGCGTTCTGTCGTCACGGAGCGTACTGGTCTTGCGGGATCAGCGACACCAGGGCACCCGTCAGGGTGGCTCGGCCCCACATCGTGGCCCCTCCGGCCGCGGTGCGGGTCACATCCGGGCGTGCAGTACCGTCGCTCCCGGTCCGACCACTCCTTTAACGACCCGTCCAGTGAGGCGGGGAAGGAGGCCTCATGGCCGATTCGTCCGAACCTGCCCTGGACGCCGCACCGGCCCCCGCCGGTCCGTCCGCCGCAGCACTCCTCTCCGCCGCCGACGTGGCGCGCGTCCTCGACCGGATGGCCCACCAGGTCATCGAGCGCGCCGCAGCGGCCAGCCCCGGCTCGGCCGACGGCGGCCTGTCCGACGTCGTCCTGATCGGGATCCCGACCCGTGGCGCCCCGCTGGCCCGCCGGCTGGCCGCCCGCATCGAGGCGTTCTCCGGGACGCCGGTCGACGTCGGCACCGTCGACATCACCCTCTACCGCGACGACCTGCGGCGACGCGGTGTCCGCGCGCTGGAGCCGACGACGCTGCCGGAGGCCGGCATCGACGACCGCCTGGTCGTCCTCGTCGACGACGTCCTCTACTCCGGCCGCTCGGTGCGGGCCGCGCTCGACGCGCTGCGCGACCTGGGCAGGCCGCGGGCGGTGCGGCTGGCCGTGCTCGTCGACCGCGGCCACCGGGAGCTGCCGATCCGCGCCGACTACGTGGGCAAGAACGTGCCCACCTCGCGCACCCAGCAGGTGCGCGTCCACCTCACCGAGACCGACGGCGCCGACGAGGTGCTCGTCACGGAGGAGGAGCGGTGAAGCAGCACCTGCTGGAGGCCGCCGACCTCGACCGCGCCGACGCGACGCTGGTGCTGGACACCGCCGCGCAGATCGAGCAGGCGCTGGCCGGCCGCGAGGTGCGCAAGCTGCCGACGCTGCGCGGCCGCACGGTGGTGAACCTGTTCTACGAGGACTCCACCCGCACCCGCATCTCCTTCGAGCTGGCGGCCAAGCGGCTGTCGGCCGACGTCATCAACTTCTCCGCCAAGGGCAGCAGCGTCTCCAAGGGCGAGAGCCTCAAGGACACCGCGCTGACGCTGGAGGCCATGGGCTCCGACGCCGTCGTCGTCCGGCACTCGGCCTCCGGGGCGCCGCACCGGCTGGCGAACTGGGTGCGCGGCAGCGTGGTCAACGCCGGCGACGGCACCCACGAGCACCCCACGCAGGCGCTGCTGGACGCCTACACGGTCCGGCAGCGGCTGGGCCGGCTCGAGGGCGTGCGGGTGGCGATCGTGGGCGACGTCCTGCACAGCCGGGTGGCCCGCTCCAACGTCCGGCTGCTGGCGACCCTGGGCGCGGAGGTCACCCTGGTCGCCCCGCCGACCCTGCTGCCGGTCGGGGTGGGCAGCTGGCCGGCGGAGGTCTCCTACGACCTGGACGCCGTCCTGCCCAAGTCCGACGTGGTGATGATGCTGCGGGTCCAGGCCGAGCGGATGAACGCCTCGTTCTTCCCCAGCGCCCGGGAGTACAGCCGCCGCTACGGCCTCGACGGCCGGCGCATGGAGGCCCTGGCCGACGACGCGATCGTCATGCACCCGGGCCCGATGAACCGCGGGATGGAGATCGCCGCCGAGGTGGCCGACTCCGCCCGCTCCACGATCGTCGAGCAGGTCGGCAACGGGGTCTCCGTGCGCATGGCCGTGCTCTACCTGCTGCTGGGAGGCGCCCCCTCATGACGGTTCTCATCCGAGGGGCCCGGCCCTACGGCGAGGACGCCGCCGACATCCTCGTCCAGGACGGCCGGATCGCCGCGATCGGGGAGTCGCTGTCGGTGCCCGGCGCGGACGTGGTCGAGGCCGCCGGCCTGGTCGCCCTCCCCGGCCTGGTGGACCTGCACACCCACCTGCGCGAGCCCGGCCGGGAGGACGCCGAGACCGTGGAGACCGGCAGCCGGGCCGCGGCGCTGGGCGGGTACACCGCGGTGCACGCGATGGCCAACACCGACCCGGTCGCCGACACCGCCGGCGTCGTGGAGCAGGTCTGGCGGCTGGGCCAGGAGGCCGGGCTGGTCGACGTCGTCCCGGTGGGGGCGGTGACCGTGGGCCTGGCCGGTGAGCGGCTGGCCGAGCTCGGCGCGATGGCCGACTCGGCCGCGCGGGTCCGGGTGTTCTCCGACGACGGGCACTGCGTCGCCGACCCCGCGCTCATGCGGCGGGCGCTGGAGTACGTCAAGGCCCTGGACGGCGTCGTCGCGCAGCACGCCGAGGAGCCGCGGCTGACCGTCGGCGCGCAGATGCACGAGGGGGACCGGTCGGCCCGCCTGGGGCTCACCGGCTGGCCGGCGGCCGCGGAGGAGGCGATCATCGCCCGCGACGTGCTGCTCGCCGAGCACGTCGGCGCGCGGCTGCACGTCTGCCACGTCTCCACGGCGGGTTCGGTGGAGATCCTCCGCTGGGCCAAGTCGCGCGGCGTGCAGGTCACCGCCGAGGTCACCCCGCACCACCTGCTGCTCACCGACGCCTGCGCCGAGGGCTACGACCCGGTGTTCAAGGTCAACCCGCCGCTGCGCACCGACGCCGACGTCGAGGCGCTGCGGGCCGGCCTCGCCGACGGCACGATCGACGCCGTCGCCACCGACCACGCCCCGCACGCCGTGGAGGACAAGGAGTGCGAGTGGGCGCAGGCCCGGCCCGGGATGCTCGGGCTGGAGCAGGCGCTGGCGGTGGTGGTCGACACGATGGTCGACACCGGCCGGCTCGACTGGCGCGGCGTCGCCGACCGGATGTCGGTGCGCCCGGCGGCCATCGGCCGCCTGGACGGTCACGGCCGACCGCTCGCCGCGGGCGAGCCGGCCAACCTGCTGCTGCTGGACCCGGGTGCCCGGTCGGTCGTCGACCCGGCGGCGCTGGCCAGCCGCAGCCGCAACAGCCCCTATGCCGGCCGGGAGCTGCCCGGCCGGGTGGTCGCCACGTTCCTGCGGGGCGAGGCGACCGTGCTCGACGGAAAGGCGACCAAGTGAGTGAGGCGCTGCTCGTCCTGGAGGACGGCAGGACGTTCCGTGGCGAGGCCTACGGCGCGGTGGGGACGACGCTGGGTGAGGCGGTGTTCGCCACCGGGATGACCGGCTACCAGGAGACGCTGACCGACCCCAGCTACGCCCGCCAGATCGTGGTCATGACCGCCCCGCACATCGGCAACACCGGGGTCAACGACGAGGACGACGAGAGCCGCCGCATGTGGGTGGCCGGGTTCGTCGTCCGCGACCCCGCCCGACGGCCGGCCAACTGGCGGGCCACCGGCACCCTCGACGACGAGCTGGTCGCGCAGGGGGTCGTCGGCATCAGCGACGTCGACACCCGGGCGCTGACCCGCCACCTGCGCGAGCGGGGCGCGATGCGCGCCGGCATCAGCAGCGAGGGCCTCTCGGCCGACGAGCTGCTGCTGCGGGTCCGGGCCTCGGAGAGCATGAGCGGCGCGGACCTGGCGCCGTCGGTGACCGCCAACGACCCCTACGTCGTCCCGGCGGTGGGGGAGCGGCGGTTCACCATCGCCGCCCTCGACCTCGGCATCAAGACCGCCACCCCGCGGCACCTGGCGGCCCTCGGCGTCGAGACCCGCGTCCTGCCGGCCACGGCGACCGCCGAGGACCTGCTGGCCGCCGGCCCGGACGGCGTGTTCCTGTCCAACGGCCCGGGTGACCCGGCCGCCGCCGACTACGCGGTCGAGGCGGTGCGCGGTGTCCTCGACGCCCGGCGGCCGCTGTTCGGCATCTGCTTCGGCAACCAGATCCTCGGCCGGGCCCTGGGTCTGGGCACCTACAAGCTGCGCTTCGGGCACCGCGGCATCAACCAGCCGGTGCTCGACCGGGTCAGCGGCACCGTGCGGGTGACCAGCCACAACCACGGCTTCGCCGTCGACGCCCCGCTGGACCGGTCCACCGACACCCCCTACGGCCGGGTCGAGGTCAGCCACGTCGGCCTCAACGACGACGTCGTGGAGGGGCTGCGCTGCCTGGACGTGCCGGCGTTCAGCGTCCAGTTCCACCCGGAGGCGGCGGCCGGGCCGCACGACGCCGCGCCGCTGTTCCAGCGGTTCGTCGACCTGATGGACACCGCCCGCGAGACCGGGGACGCCGTCAGTCCGCCGCCGGTCGTCGAGCACACGACCGGGGAGAAGAGCGCCTGATGCCCAAGCGGGACGACATCCACCACGTGATGGTGATCGGCTCCGGGCCGATCCTCATCGGCCAGGCCGCCGAGTTCGACTACTCCGGCACCCAGGCGTGCCGGGTGCTCAAGGCCGAGGGGCTGCGGGTCAGCCTGGTCAACAGCAACCCGGCGACGATCATGACCGACCCGGACGTCGCCGACGCCACCTACGTGGAGCCGCTGACGCCGGAGTTCGTCGAGAAGGTGATCGCCAAGGAGCGCCCCGACGCGCTGCTGGCCACCCTCGGCGGGCAGACCGCGCTCAACATCGCGATCGGCCTGTACGAGAACGGCGTCCTGGAGCGGTACGGGGTGCGGCTCATCGGCGCCGACGTCGACGCGATCAACCGCGGCGAGGACCGGCAGATGTTCAAGGACATCGTGCGCTCCATCGGCGCCGACGCCCCGCGGTCGACGGTCTGCTCGACCGTCGACGAGGCGGTCGCCACCGCCGAGGAGGTCGGCTACCCGGTCGTCATCCGGCCCAGCTTCACCATGGGCGGGCTGGGCTCGGGCATCGCCACCGACGAGCCGATGCTGCGCCGCATGGCCGGGCACGGGCTGGCCGACTCCCCGGTGCACACCGTCCTCATCGAGGAGTCGGTGCTCGGCTGGAAGGAGTACGAGCTGGAGCTGATGCGCGACCGCAGCGACAACGTGGTCGTCATCTGCTCGATCGAGAACATCGACGCGATGGGCGTGCACACCGGCGACTCGGTGACCGTCGCCCCGGCGATGACGCTCACCGACCGCGAGTACCAGCGGATGCGCGACGTCGGCATCGCGGTGCTGCGCGAGGTCGGCGTGGACACCGGTGGCTGCAACATCCAGTTCGCCGTCCACCCCGACACCGGCCGGCTGGTGGTCATCGAGATGAACCCGCGGGTGTCCCGGTCCAGCGCGCTGGCGTCGAAGGCCACCGGCTTCCCGATCGCCAAGATCGCCGCGAAGCTGGCCATCGGCTACACCCTCGACGAGATCACCAACGACATCACCGGGGTCACCCCGGCGTCGTTCGAGCCGGCGCTGGACTACGTCGTGGTGAAGATCCCGCGCTTCGCCTTCGAGAAGTTCCCCGGCGCCGACCCGCGGCTGACCACCACGATGAAGAGCGTCGGGGAGGTCATGGCGCTGGGCCGCAACTTCCCCGAGGCGCTGGGCAAGGCGATGCGGTCCACCGAGACCTCGATGGCCGGCTTCTGGACCGGCGGGGAGGACGGGTCGACCGCCGAGGAGCTGCTCGAGGCGCTGCGCACCCCGGTCGACGGGCGGCTCTACCTGGCCGAGCGGGCGCTGGCCGCCGGCGCCACCGTCGAGCAGGTGGCCGCGGCCAGCGGGTTCGACCCGTGGTTCGTCGACCAGATCGCCCTGGTGCACGAGATCGGCGAGCAGGTGCGCGAGGCGCCGTCCCTCACCCCCGAGCTGCTGCGCCGGGCCAAGCGCTACGGGCTGTCCGACCGGCAGGTCGCCGCGCTGCGCCCGGAGCTGGCCGGGGAGGACGGCGTCCGGCTGCTGCGCTGGCGCACGGGCATCCGGCCGGTCTACAAGACCGTGGACACCTGCGCCGCGGAGTTCGCCGCGCGCACGCCGTACCACTACTCCTCCTACGACGAGGAGACCGAGGTCGAGCCGCGGGAGAAGCCGGCGGTGCTGATCCTGGGCTCGGGGCCCAACCGGATCGGCCAGGGCATCGAGTTCGACTACTCCTGCGTGCACGCGGTCCAGGCGCTGCAGGACGCCGGCTACGAGGCGGTGATGGTCAACTGCAACCCGGAGACCGTCTCCACCGACTACGACACCGCCGACCGGCTGTACTTCGAGCCGCTGACCCTCGAGGACGTCCTCGAGGTGGTCGAGGCCGAGCGCGCGGCCGGCCCGGTGGCCGGGGTCATCTGCACCCTGGGCGGGCAGACGCCGCTGGGCCTGGCGCAGCGGCTCAAGGACGCCGGCGTCCCGGTGCTGGGCACCTCCCCGGAGTCGATCGACGCCGCCGAGGACCGCGGCGTGTTCTCCCGGGTGCTGTCCGACACCGGGCTGCTGGCGCCCAAGCACGGCACGGCGACCACGTTCGCCGAGGCCCGGGAGATCGCCGCGGCCATCGGCTACCCGGTGCTGGTCCGGCCGTCCTACGTCCTGGGTGGCCGCGGGATGGAGATCGTCTACGACGACGCCACCCTGGAGGCCTACATCGCCAAGGCCACCGACGTCAGCCCCGAGCACCCGGTGCTGGTGGACCGGTTCCTGGAGGACGCCGTCGAGGTCGACGTCGACGCGCTCTACGACGGCACCGAGCTCTACCTCGGCGGGGTCATGGAGCACATCGAGGAGGCCGGGATCCACTCCGGCGACTCCGCGTGCGCGCTGCCGCCGATCACGCTCGGCTCCACCGACCTGGTCCGCATCCGCGCCGCGACGGAGAAGCTGGCCGCCCGCATCGGCGTCCGCGGGCTGATGAACGTCCAGTACGCGGTCAAGGACGACATCCTGTACGTGCTGGAGGCCAACCCGCGGGCCAGCCGCACGGTGCCGTTCGTCTCCAAGGCCACCGCCGTCCAGCTGGCCAAGGCCGCCGCCCGCATCGCGGTCGGGGAGACCATCGCCGACCTGCGCGCCGCCGGGGTGCTGCCCGCGGCCGGGGACGGCGCGGACCTGCCCGAGGACGTGCCGATCGCGGTCAAGGAGGCGGTGCTGCCGTTCCACCGCTTCCGCACCGTCGAGGGGCAGAACGTCGACACCGTGCTCGGCCCGGAGATGAAGTCCACCGGCGAGGTCATGGGCCTGGACACCGGCTTCGGGACGGCGTTCGCCAAGTCCCAGGCCGCCGCGTACGGCTCGCTGCCGGTCGAGGGCACGGTCTTCGTGTCGCTGGCCAACCGGGACAAGCGCTCGGCGATCTTCCCGGTCAAGCGGCTGGCCGCCCTCGGCTACCGGGTGCTGGCCACCGCCGGCACCGCCCAGGTGCTGCGCCGCAACGGCGTGACCTGCGAGGTGGTCGGCAAGTTCAGCGAGGGCCCCGGCAACGTCGTCGAGCGGATCCTCGCCGGCGACGTCGACATCGTGGTCAACACCCCGTTCGGGTCGCCGGGCAACAGCGGGCCGCGGCTGGACGGCTACGAGATCCGCACCGCCGCGGTCGCCGCGGGGATCCCGTCGATCACCACCGTGCAGGGGCTGGCGGCCGCGGTGCAGGGCATCGAGGCCCTGCGCGAGGGCGACGTCGGCGTCCGGAGCCTGCAGGAGGTCCACGCGGCGCTGACCTCCGCGGCGCCGCGCCCGTGACCGCCGTCGTCGCGGCCGGCGCCGTCGCCCGCGTGCGGGAGGACCTCGTGCGGCGCGGGCTGGTCGACGGCCTGCCCGACGCCTTCCTCGCCGGGGTGACCCGCTTCGCGCGGCCGCCGCAGCCGGAGCTGGACGCGCTGGGGGAGTCCGCCCGCGCGCTGGCGGCGCGGCTCGCCTCCGGCGCGGCGGGGGACGGCGACCTGCCGCTGCTGACCCGGGTGCTGTTCTTCGCCGGCCACGGCGGGGTGCTGGCCGACGCCGGCGTCCGGACGCCCGCCTACGACGTCCTGGGCTCCTACCGGGACAACCTGACCACCCCGGTCGGCCCGCGGCTGCCCGAGCGGCCGGTCGCGGCCGGACGGCGCTGGCGGGTGCTCGGCCGGGAGGTGGGCTTCCCGATCGGCGTGCCCGCCTGCGTGCTCAACGGCGGCGAGCGGTGGGTGCGCCACTTCGCGGGGAACGGCTACAGCGTGCTGACGTACAAGACCGTCCGCAGCCGCGCCGCCGAGCCGAACAGCCGGCCCAACTGGGTCTTCGCCCAGCGGCAGACGGCGAGCCTGCCCCCGGGGGCGGCCGCCGAGGTCACCGCCGACCCGTGGGACTGGGTCGAGCCCGGCTCGCCGCACGTCAGCACGGTCAACTCCTTCGGCGTCCCGTCGCTCGCCCCGGAGGAGTGGGTGCCCGACCTCGAGCGGTCGCTGGCCGCGGTCGGAGACGACCAGCTGCTGCTGGTCAGCGTCATGGGGGAGGGGGACGGCACCGCCCTGGTCGACGACTTCGCCCGGACCGCGCGGATGGCGGAGGAGGCCGGGGCGCCGGTCGTCGAGCTGAACCTGTCCTGCCCGAACACCCTCAGCCCGTCCGCGACCGGGGTGAAGCCGCCGCTGTGCCTGGACGCCGACGCCACCGTCGCCGTCGTCGAGGGGGTGCGGCGGGCGCTGGACGACCGCACCGGCCTGGTCGCCAAGCTCTCCTGGCTGGACGAGCCGTCCCTGGCGGCGCTGGTGCCCCGGCTGGCCCCGCTGGTCGACGGCGTGGCCGGGATCAACACGCTGCAGAGCCGGGTGCGCCGCAGCGACGGGGCGGCGACCTTCCCGGGCCGCGAGCTGGCCGGGCTGTCCGGCGTCGCCGTCCGCGACTCCGCGCTCGACTTCACCCGGCGCCTGGTGGACCTGCGGGAGGCCGGCGGCTGCTCCTTCGACGTCCTCGCGATGGGCGGGGTGACCGACCCCGGCTCGTTCGAGGCGCTGTTCGCCGCCGGCGCGGACGCCGTGCAGTCGGCGTCGGGCGCCTTCGCCGACCCCCACCTGGCCCGGGACTGCATCGCCGCGCTGGGGGCCACGCTGCCGCGCTCGGTGGCGCCGCGGACGACCTCGCGAGGTCACGCATGAGCACAGCCCCGCCGGGCACGGGCCCGACGCACGCCAGCGAGGAGGAGTCGTGACCGTGCCGTTCGGGCAGCGCCTGGCCGACGCCGTCGCCGCCCGCGGACCGCTGTGCGTCGGGATCGACCCGCACGTCCCCCTGCTGGAGCGCTGGGGGCTGACCGACGACCCCGACGGGCTGGCCCGGTTCACCGACGCGGTCGTCGACGCCCTGGCCGGCACCGTCGCCGTCCTCAAGCCCCAGCTCGCGTTCTACGAGCGGCACGGCTCGCGCGGCCTGGCCGTGCTGGAGGAGGCCGTCGCGCGGGCGCGGGCCGCGGGTGCACTGGTGCTGCTCGACGCCAAGCGCGGGGACATCGGCTCGACGATGGACGCCTACGCCGACGTCCTGCGCCCCGGGCACCCGCTGCACGCCGACGCGATGACGGTCAGCCCCTACCTGGGCCCGGGCTCCCTGCAGCCGGCCGTCGACGCCGCCCGGCAGTCCGGCGGGGGGCTGTTCGTGCTGGCCCGCACCTCCAACCCCGACGCCGGCACCCTGCAGCACGCGCTCGTGGGGGAGCGATCGGTCGCCCAGGTCGTCGTCGACACCGTGCGCGGCTGGAACACCCCCGGCTGGGTCGTCGGCGACCCCCTGCCCGACGTCGCCGCCGTCCGCGACCTCGCGGGCCGGTGGGGCCCCGCGACCGGCTCGTTCGGCGTGGTCGTCGGCGCCACGCTGCGCGAGCTGGACGTCGACCTGACCGGGCTCGGCGGTTCGGTGCTCGCCCCGGGGCTGGGCGCCCAAGGTGGGTCGGGCGCCGACCTGCGCCGGCTGTTCGACGCCGGCACCGCCGTGGTCCCCACCGTGTCCCGGGACGTCCTGGCCGCCGGCCCCGACCCGGCCGCGCTGCGCGCCGCCGCGCAGCGGTGGGCCGCCGAGCTGGCCGGGTGAGGCGGGCCGCGCCCTGGCTGGCCGCCGGGGCCGGGACGGCGCTGGTCGTTGCCGGCGTCGTCGTCTCCTGGTGGGCCGGCACGGCCCGCTGGGTGACCTACGGCGGCAGCTACACGCCGCTCGTGCCCGGCGCCCCGTCGGCCTACGAGAGCCGGCTGGAGCTCGACCTCGACGGAACGGTCCTCTGGACGTGGCGGCACGCCGCGGGCGCGGGCCTGGTGGTGCTCGGCCTGCTGGTGCTGGCGGCCGTCGGGGGCTGGCTGCTCGGCCGCCGGGCGGGTCGCCGCGCCGCGCGCTGACCCGCCGACCCGCCTGGCCGCCGGGCCGACGGGCCGACGGGCCGCCGCGAGGGCGTGCCGGCGCGTGGACCAGCGGTTTCCGGCAGGTGTCGGCGTGTCGTCGCCGGTGTGTCGGGACGGATCCGTCCGTTTCCGCCGTCCGGATCGCCGGGCTCGAGGTCGGGTCTGACCTGCGGGTATGACGGACGGTGAGGACGAGCTGGTACGGAGGGTGAGCAGAAAGTCACCGATTGCTGGAACACCTCGCGTCATCCGGGCGTGACCTGCGCATATACCGGGAACTAGGTTGGCCGACAGGCTCAGCAGTGAGCTCTGCCCCCGACACCGCCCCGAGCCCGCCGGTCGAGACGACTGCCGGCGACGACACGATTGGGTCGCACCATGCCTCTTCCTGACCTGACCCCCGAACAGCGCGCCGCCGCCCTCGAGAAGGCCGCTGCGGCCCGCAAGACCCGCGCCGAGCTGCGCGAGCGCCTCAAGAGCAAGGGTGCCACCGTCGGCGACGTCCTCCGCCAGGGCGAGACCGACGAGGTGATCGGCAAGATGCGTGTCTCCGCGGTCCTGGAGTCCCTGCCCGGAGTCGGCAAGGCGCGGGCTGCCAAGATCATGGAGCGGCTCGAGATCTCCCCGACCCGCCGGGTGCGCGGCCTGGGTGCCAACCAGCGCAAGGCCCTGGAGAGCGAGTTCGGCGGCGAGCAGGTCGCCGCCGACCAGGTCTCCGCCGAGGGCTGACCCGCACGACCAGGCACCCGGAGGCCGAGGACGACGCGTGTCGAGTGCACCACCCCAGCGCCCCCCGGCGCGGCTGACCGTGCTGTCCGGTCCCTCCGGGGTCGGCAAGGGCACCGTCCTCGCCGAGGTCAGGCGCCGGTACCCCGAGGTGTGGGTCTCGGTCTCGGCCACCACGCGCCGGCCGCGCCCCGGGGAGGTCGACGGGGTGCACTACCACTTCGTCGACGACGCCGAGTTCGACCGGCTCATCGCCGAGGACGGGCTCCTCGAGTGGGCCGAGTACGCCGGTAACCGCTACGGCACGCCGGTCGCCCCGGTGCGCGAACGACTCGCCACCGGGGCGCCGGCGCTGCTCGAGATCGAGCTGCAGGGCGCCCGGCAGGTCCGTGCCCGCGACGCCGACGCGCAGCTGGTCTTCCTGGCCCCGCCGTCGTGGGCCGAGCTGGCCAGCCGGCTGGCCGGTCGCGGCTCCGAGCCGCCCGCCGTGCAGGAGCGCCGGCTGGCCATCGCCCAGGCCGAGCTGGACTCCGCCGGGGAGTTCGACGTCGTCGTGGTCAACGACGACGTGGCCAGGGCTGCGGACGAGTTGGTAAGCTTGTTGACTGCGCCGTCGCCCGGCCCCGTCCGGAGCAGCGGCGCCCACGAGTAGCGGCCGCCTCCTCCGTGCCAGGAGCCCAGCCGTCCGCCACTCCCACCGAACGATCTGAGGAGCACGCCCGCCCGTGTCCGGAGTCGCACCCGCCCCCGAGGGCATCACCAACCCGCCGATCGACGAGCTGCTCGAGCGCACCAGCAGCAAGTACGGCCTGGTGATCTTCGCCGCCAAGCGCGCGCGGCAGATCAACGCCTACTACAGCCAGCTCTCCGAGGGCCTGCTGGAGTACGTCGGCCCGCTGGTCGACACCGCCCCCCAGGAGAAGCCGCTCTCCATCGCCCTGCGCGAGATCAACGAGGGCCTGCTGACCCACACCGCCGGCGAGAACTGAGAGAGGACCCCTCTGCCCCCCACGCCTCGCAAGCTCGGCGCGGGTCCCTGCAGAGGGGCCGTTCCAGCACCTCGTTGTGAGGACGCCCCCGGTTCGCTCCGGGGGCGTCGTCGTGTCTGGGGGAGGATGAGCGCATGAGCCGCATCGTGCTGGGCGTCAGCGGGGGCGTGGCCGCCTACAAGGCCGCCCTGCTGCTGCGTGCGTTCACCGAGGCCGGGCACGACGTCCGCGTCGTCCCGACGCCCGCCGCGCTGCGGTTCGTCGGCGCGGCCACCTTCGAGGCGCTGTCGGGGCACCCGGTCACCACCGACGTCTGGTCCGACGTCGACGAGGTGGCCCACGTGCGCATCGGCCAGACCGCGGACCTCGTCGTCGTCGCCCCCGCCACCGCCGACGTGCTCGCCCGCGCGGCCGCCGGGCGCGCCGACGACCTGCTCACCGCCACCCTGCTCACCGCCTCCTGCCCGGTGGTCTTCGCCCCGGCCATGCACACCGAGATGTGGCTGCACCCGGCCACGAAGGACAACGTGGCCACCCTGCGCCGCCGCGGCGCGATCGTGCTGCCCCCCGCCGTCGGCCGCCTGACCGGTCCGGACTCCGGGCCCGGCCGGCTGCCCGAGCCGGCCGACATCGCCGCGCTGGCCTCGGTGGTGCTCACCGACGGCGCCGCCGCGCTCGCCCCCGACCTGGCCGGACGCCGGGTCGTCGTCAGCGCCGGCGGCACCCGCGAGCCGCTGGACCCGGTCCGGTACCTCGGCAACCGTTCCTCGGGGCGGCAGGGCTGGGCGCTGGCCCGCGTCGCCGCCGCGCGCGGCGCCGACGTCACCCTCGTCGCGGCCAACGTCGACCTCCCGGCGCCGTTCGGCGTCCGTGTCGTCCCGGTCGGGACGGCCGAGGAGCTCCGCGCGGCCGTGCTCGCCGAGGCGGCGGACGCCGACGTCGTCGTCATGACCGCCGCGGTCGCCGACTTCCGGCCGGCCGAGGTCGCCGCGACCAAGCTGAAGAAGGACAGCGCCGCCGAACCCAGCGCGGTGCCCCTGGTGCGCAACCCCGACGTCCTCGCCGAGCTGGTGACCAAGCGGCCACCCCGGCAGCTGGTCGTCGGGTTCGCCGCCGAGACCGGGGACGACGCCGGCGACGTCCTCACCCACGCCCGCGCCAAGCTCGCCCGCAAGGGCTGCGACCTGCTCGTGGTCAACGACGTCTCGGGCGGTCGGGTCTTCGGCCGGCCGGACAACGCCGCCGTCGTCCTCGGCGCCGACGGCGCCGTCACCGAGCTGCCCGAGGGCAGCAAGGACGCCGTCGCCGCCGGCATCTGGACCGCCGTCGCCGCCCGGCTGTCCTGAACGGGGCCCGTACGGCGCGCCCTGCCGTCGCCGCCCGCCGGTAACGTGCACCCGGACGCACCTGCCACCCGGCGGCACCGTCACCCGCAGAACCGTCACCGACCCAAGGAGCCCCGAGTGCCACGCCGTCTCTTCACGTCCGAGTCGGTGACCGAGGGCCACCCGGACAAGATCGCCGACCAGATCAGCGACGCCATCCTCGACGCCATGCTCACGCAGGACCCGCGCAGCCGGGTGGCCGTCGAGACGCTCATCACGACCGGCCAGGTGCACATCGCCGGCGAGGTCACCACGGCGGGCTACGTCGAGATCGCCGAGATCGTCCGGCGCACCATCCTCGGCATCGGCTACGACTCCTCCCGCAAGGGCTTCGACGGCGCCTCCTGCGGCGTCAGCGTGTCGATCGGCTCGCAGTCCCCGGACATCGCGCAGGGCGTCGACACCGGCTACGAGGCACGCACCGCGGGCACGTCGGAGGACGAGATCGAGCGCCAGGGCGCCGGCGACCAGGGGCTCATGTTCGGCTACGCGACCGACGAGACCCCCGAGCTCATGCCGCTGCCCATCGCGCTGGCCCACCGGCTGGCCCGGCGGTTGTCGGCGGTCCGCAAGGACGGCTCGGTGCCCTACCTGCGGCCCGACGGCAAGACGCAGGTGACCGTCGTCTACGAGGACGACCGGCCGGTCGGCGTGGACACCGTGGTCGTCTCCTCCCAGCACGCCGAGGACATCTCCATCGAGCAGCTGCTCACCCCCGACGTCCAGGAGCTGGTGGTCGAGCCCGAGCTCGCCGCGCTCGGCCTGCCCACCACCGGGTACCGGCTGCTGGTCAACCCCACCGGCAAGTTCGTCATCGGCGGCCCGATGGGTGACGCCGGGCTGACCGGCCGCAAGATCATCGTCGACACCTACGGCGGGATGGCCCGCCACGGCGGCGGCGCGTTCTCCGGCAAGGACCCGTCGAAGGTCGACCGCTCCGGCGCCTACGCCATGCGCTGGGTGGCCAAGAACGTGGTCGCCGCCGGGCTCGCCCGCCGCTGCGAGGTGCAGGTCGCCTACGCGATCGGCGCCGCCCACCCCGTCGGCCTGTTCGTGGAGACCTTCGGCACCGGCACGGTCGCCGACGACGTCCTGGAGAAGGCCATCGGCTCGGTCTTCGACCTGCGCCCGGGCGCGATCGTGCGCGACCTGGACCTGCTGCGCCCCATCTACGGCCCGACGGCCGCCTACGGCCACTTCGGGCGCACCGACGTCGACCTGCCGTGGGAGCGGCTGGACCGCGTCGAGGCGCTCCGCTCGGCCGCCGGGGCCTGACGGAGGACCCCTAGAAGGACCCCGGTGCCCCCCACCACTCGCAGGCTCGCGGCGGGACCCTGCACCGGGGCCGTCGGACCCCTCGCGCGCTCGCGGTGAGCCTCCAGACCAGGCCGAAGGTCGCACGGGTCGTCGTCGACGTGCCCCTGGCGCACCTCGACCGGCCCTTCGACTACGCCGTCCCCGAGACGATGGCCGACGACGTGCGGCCGGGCTGCCGGGTGCGGGTGCGCTTCGCCGGCCAGCTCGTCGACGGGTTCGTCGTCGAGCTGGGGGAGACCAGCGAGCACGGCGGCAGGCTCGCGCCGCTGGCCAAGCTCGTCTCCTCCGAGCCGGTGCTCACCCCCGAGGTGCTGGCGCTGGCCCGGTCGGTGGCCGAGCGCTGGGGCGGGACCGTCACCGACGTGCTGCGGCTGGCCGTCCCGCCCCGGCGTGCCGCGGCCGAGAAGCGCCCGCCCGCGGAGCGGCCGCCGGCTCCGGCCGCGCCGGACCCGGCGGCCTTCGCGCGCTACCCGACCGGTTCCGCGCTGCTCACCGCCGTCGCGGAGGGCCGGCCGGCGCGCGCGGTCTGGACGGCGCTGCCCGGCGAGGACTGGCCGGCCCGGCTGACCGAGCTGTGCCAGGCCGCGCTGTCGGGAGGGCGCGGCGCGCTGGTCGTCGTACCCGACGGCCGGGACCTCGACCGCCTCGCCGCCGCCGCCGAGCAGCGGCTCCCGGCCGGCTCCTTCGTGGTGCTGCGCGCCGACGCCGCCCCCGACGCCCGCTACCGCCGGTTCCTGGAGGCCGCCCGGGGCAGCGCCACCGTGGTCCTGGGCACCCGCGCGGCGGCGCTGGCGCCGGTGGCCGACCTCGGCCTGGTCGCGGTCTGGGACGACGGCGACGACCTGCACGCCGAGCCCCGCGCGCCCTACGCCCACGCCCGTGACGTGCTCGTCCACCGGGCGCACCTGGCCTCGTGCGCCGCCGTGGTCGCCGCCACGGCGCGCACCGCCGAGGCGCAGCTGCTCGTGGAGAGCGGGTGGGCCCACGAACTGACCGCCGACCGGGCCACGCTGCGGGCCGCCGCACCCCGCGTGCAGGCCCTCGGTGCCGACGCGGAGCTCGCCCGCGACCCCGCCGCCCGCACCGCGCGGCTGCCCAGCCTCGCCCACCGGGTGGCCCGCCAGGCCCTGGCCGACGGGGCGCCGGTGCTGGTCCAGGTGCCCCGCGCCGGGTACGCGCCGGGCCTCGCGTGCGACCGCTGCCGGGCACCGGCCCGCTGCGCGGTCTGCTCCGGGCCGCTGGGCATCTCACCGACGCCGGGCCCGGGCGGCTCCCGGGTGCCGGCCTGCCGCTGGTGCGCCCGCCCGGCGGCCACCTTCGACTGCCCGCACTGCCACGGCACGAAGCTGCGGGCCTCCGTGGTCGGGGCCGCGCGTACCGCCGAGGAGCTGGGCCGCGCGTTCCCGGGCGCGGCGGTGCGGGTGTCCGGCCGCGGGTCCGGGGTGCTGGCCTCCGTGCCGGCCGGTCCGGCGCTGGTCGTGGCCACCCCCGGCGCGGAGCCGGTCGCCGAGGGCGGGTACGGGGCCGCGCTGCTGCTGGACTCGTGGGCGCTGCTCGGCCGCGCCGACCTGCGCGCGGGGGAGGAGACGCTGCGCCGCTGGATGAACGCCGCCGCGCTCGTGCGACCGGCGTCCGCCGGCGGCCAGGTCGTCGTCGCCGCGGACGCCACCCACGCCGTCGTCCAGGCGCTGGTGCGCTGGGACCCCGCCTGGCTCGCCGCCCGGGAGCTGGCCGACCGCCGGGAGCTGGGCTTCCCGCCCGCCACCCGGATGGCCGCGCTGGCGGGCAGCCCGGCGGCCCTGGAGGAGTTCCTGGCGACCGCCCGGCTGCCCGATGACGCCGACCTGCTCGGGCCGGTCCCCGATTCGCCCCGCCCCGGTCAGGACGGCGAGCGGGAGCGCTACCTGGTCCGGGTGCCGCGGACGGAGGGCGTCGCGCTGGCGCACGCGCTCGCCGAGGTGCAGGGCGTCCGCAGCGCAAAGAAGGCCGCCGAGCACGTCCGCGTGCAACTGGACCCGCTCGACCTGGTCTGAGCCGGCGGGTCAGTCGCGGGTCCAGTCGTCGCCCTCGGCGGCCTCCCGGTCGGGGTCACAGGCCCGGTCACGGTGGTGGTCCCGGTGCCGGGTGGCGCAGTCGGCGTCGTCCACCGGCTCGGGGGTCGGCTGCCGGTACCCCTCCGACCCGCCGTGCCGCCCGCCGGAGCGGGAGTCGCCGTCGACCGCGTCGTCGTACCCGTGTCCGTGCCCGTGGCCGGCGTCGTCCTCCGGCGGGTGCCCGTCGGGGTACGGGGGCGGGGAGTGGCCGTCCGGGTCGTCGGTCGGGTCGTCCTCGTCGGGAGCCGCCGGCGGGGACGGGGAGGCCGGCGGGGACGGGTCCGCCGGGGTGGACGGCGAGGCCGGCGGAGACGGGTCCACCGGCGGGCCGGCGGCCGGTGGGTCCGCTGCCGGGGGCTGGGGCGGCGGGTCCGGTGCGGGAGCGGCCGGCGCCGGGAGGGGGAGGGTCGGTACCGCGATCGAGGGGAGGGCTCCGGTGCCGGCGTCGGGCGCGGGCGGCGGGGCGGGGACCGCTGCGGGCGCCGGTGGGGTGTCGGCGGCCGGCGCCTGCTGCGCCATCGGCTGCAGCGGCCCGCCCGCTTCCCGGCCGGCGTCCCCCGGCTCGGCCGCCGGCGGGCGCGGCTCCGGCCCGCGCGGCGGGTCGGGCTCGGGGGCCGGCTGGTCGGGCACCGGGGTGGGCGGCGGCGGCCCGACGTCCGGCCCCTGGGCCAGCGGGGAGCTCGTACCGGAGCGCGGGGGTGTGCCGAGCAGCGACAGGCCGGCCCAGCTGCCCGCCAGGGCCACCAGGACCAGGGTCGCGGCCACGAGGACGGCACCGGCGGTCCCCCGCAGCAGTGCGGTCCACCGGCGCTGCGGTGGGCCGGCCCCCGCCGCCCGCCGCAGGACGACCGGCCGGTGGCGCACGTCGGGGAGCTCGGGGAGGGCGAGGTGCCGGTCCCCGCGGTGGGCGCCGGACATCAGCGGCCGCCGTCCTCGGTCCGGGGGCGGCGCAGGTGGCGTTCGGCCCAGAGGGCCGCCTGCGTCCGGTCGGCCGCGCCCACCCGGTGGAGGATGTGGGTCACGTGGGTCTTCACGGTTCCCTCCGTGATGCGGAGCCGGCGGGCGATCACCTTGTTGGAATGGCCCTGCCGGAGCAGTTCGAGGACCTCACGTTCGCGTTCGGTGAGGGAGTCGCCCTGGCCGCGGTCGCGCAGGGCGGAGAGCACGGCCGGCGCCACCTGGGGGTCGATCGTCGAGCCGCCGGCGGCGACGACCCGGACGGCGTCGAGGATGGCCTCGGCCGCGGCCTGCTTGAGCAGGTAGCCGTCGGCGCCGGCGTCGAGCGCCTCCAGCACCAGCGGCCGCTCCGCGTAGGAGCTGAGCACCAGCACGCGGACGCCGTTGCCGCGGGTGCGCAGGCTGCGGATGACGCTGATCCCGTCCTGCCCGGGCATCGCCAGGTCGAGCATGACCACGTCCGGGGCGAGCTGGTCGATCAGCTCGACGGCGCCGTCGCCGTCGGACGCCGTGCCGATGCACTCGAGGTCGCCCGCGGCGCCGAGCAGGCTGCGCAGCCCCTCCCGGACGACGGCGTGGTCGTCGACGACCAGGACCCGGATCACCGCAGGGCTCCCACGGGCGCGGCGTCGACCGGCAGGCTGACGACCAGCCGGGTGCCCTGACCGGGCGAGCTGTTCGCCGTCAGTGCGCCTCCCGCACGGACGACCAGGTCACCCAGGCTGTCCAGCCCCACGTGCCCGTCGCGGCGGCGCTCGGCCAGCTGCTGCTGGTCGAAGCCGCGGCCGTCGTCGTCGACGACCAGGGTGACCGTCGACCCCTCGCGGGAGACCGTCACCTCCGCCGAGGTGGCCCGGCTGTGGGCGACGGCGTTGCGCAGCGCCTCACGGGCGCTGCGGTAGAGCAGCCCTGCGACGGGGTCGGGCAGGCCGGCGGTGCCGGAGGTCGTCACCGAGACGCGCAGCCCGGCGGCCTCCTGCTCGGCGGCCAGGCCGCGCAGCCGGCCGGCGAGGTCGGGCACCCGTTCCCGCGCCGGCCCGGGCCCGGCCACCACCGCCCGCACGTCGTCGATGGCCCGCCGCACCGAGCCCACCACCCCGGGGGGCAGCCGCGCCTCCGAGGCCCCGGCGGCCCCCGCCCGCAGGCGCGCGGCGTCGAGCTCCATCGCGACCCCGGAGAGGACGGGCAGGACCGTGTCGTGCAGCTCCGCGGCCAGCCGCCGGCGCTCGGCCTCCGGGGCGTCGACGGCCGCCCGCAGCAGCACGGCGTCGTGGCGCTGGTGGGAGCGCACCTGGGCGGCCAGCCGCCAGGTCAGGGGCAGGACCGCCGCCACCAGCAGCAGCAGGGCCACGAGCGCGGGCGGCACGAGGGCGAGCCACACCTGGCGGGGGACGGCGGGGGCGTCGGCCGTGCGCTCGGTGAGGTCCAGGAGCACCGGCGTGCCGTGGACGTCGCGGATGCCGGCGTGGGCGACCAGCGGCGACCCGTCCGCGGCGACGTCGACGGTGCTCACCACGGACCCGGTGGCCAGCGCGCGCCGGGCCACGGCCGGCAGCGGGGCCACCTGGCCGATCCGGTCGGCGCGGTCGGACCACACCACCCGGCCGGAGGCGTCGCGGACCGACACGGCGGCCACCGGGCCGGCGCTCAGCACCCCCGTGACCTGCCGGTCCAGGTCCCCGGACGCGACCGGCGGGACGGCGGGGTCGGCGTCCACGGCGGGAGCCAGGCCGGCCGCGGTCACGCCGGCGAGCCGCTCGAAGGCGCCGGTGCGCAGCTCGTCGCCGACGTCGCGGGCGAGCGCCCCGCTGACGACGGCGAGTACGAAGACCAGCACGACCCCGGCGACGGTCACCTGCGTGACCACCCTCGCCACGGAGACCCGTCGCACACCCGGCCGCGGCCGCCGTCCCCCCGGTGTGACCCAGCTCACGTTCGGAGCATAGGGCGGTTCCGGGCCGCCTTCGTCCACTTTGATCGCGCCGCGTCCGGGACGACAGGGACTCTCGACGTACTCCCAGGGAGGTATGGAGACTCACCGCTGTCCCGGACCACGCTTGCCGGCATGTCCACACACGCAGCCCACCGGCCTCCGGGGGCGCTGCGTGTCGCGGCGCCCTTCATCCGTCCGCAGGCCGGGCTCCTCGGCCTGGCCGGCGGCGCGGCGGTCGTCGACGTCGCCACGACGCTGCTCAGCCCGTGGCCGCTGGCGCTCGCCGTCGACCACGCCCTCGGGGACAAGCCCCTCGAGGGGCCGGCGGGGGTCCTGTCCGGGCTGGGTCCGTTCGGCCTGCTGGTGGCCGCCGGCCTCGCGCTCGTCGGGCTGTCGGTGCTCGGCGCCGTCCTCGACGTGGCCGGCCGGGTGTGGGCAGAGCGGGCGGCCGAGCGGATGGGCGGGGCCATGCGGTCCGCGCTCTTCGCACGGGCGGTGACCCTGTCGCTGCGCTGGCACGACCGGACGCGCACCGGGGAGATCACCTCCCGGCTCACCTCCGACGTCGGCCGGATGCTGGACGCGGTGGTGCTGGTCTTCACCCAGCTGCTGCCCGACCTGCTGCTGCTGACCGGCGCCTTGGTGCTGCTGTTCGCAGTGGACCCGTCCCTGGCCTGGCTGGGGCTGGCCGTCCTCCCGGCGCTGGCCTGGCTGACCGCGATCCAGCGCCGCCGGGTCCGGATCGCGACGATGGCGGCACGGGAGGCGTCCGGCCGCCTGTCCGGGGTGGCCACCGAGCTGCTGCGCAACGTGCGTGCCGTGCAGGCCTTCGGCCGTCTCGACCGGGCCGGCCAGCTCTTCGGCGAGCCCAACGACCGCGCGGTGGCCGCGCAGACCCGGGCGGCGGTCGTGGACGCCCGCTGGAGCCCGATCCCCGACATCGTGCTCACCGTCGGATCGGGCATCGTGCTGGTCGCCGGCGGTCTCCAGGTGCGCAACGGGACGCTCAGCGTCGGGCAGCTGCTCGTGGTGCTGGCCTACCTGCGGCAGCTGAACTCCCCGGTGCGCGGCCTCGTGCGGCTGATCGGGGTGCAGGCCAAGGCGCACGCCAGCGCGCAGCGCATCGACCAGGTGCTGTCCTGCACGGAGGCGGTGCCCGAGCCCGCCGAGCCGCGGCCGGTGCCGCCGGTGACCGAGGGCATCCGGCTGGAGTCCGTGGGCTTCGCCTACGGTCCGGACCGGCCGGTCCTGCACGACTTCGACCTCACCGTCGGCGCCGGTGAGACGGTGTGCCTCTTCGGGCCCAGCGGGGCCGGCAAGAGCACGGTCCTCTCCCTGCTGCTGCGGCTCTACGACCCCGACGCCGGGCGGGTGCTGCTCGACGGCGTCGACATCCGGGAACTCGCGACGGTGGAGCTCCGGCGGCAGCTGGCCTTCGTGCCGCAGGACCCGTGGCTGCTCGACGGCACCCTCGCCGAGAACATCGCCTTCGGGAACCCCGACGCCACCCGCGCCGAGGTGCTCGCCGCCGGCCGCATCGCCTGGGTCGACGAGTTCGCCCACTCCCTGCCGCAGGGCTACGACACCCAGCTCGGCGAGAGCGGGGCCATGCTGTCGGGCGGTCAGCGCCGCCGGGTGGCGCTGGCGCGGGCCGTGGTGTCGACCGCGCCGGTCGTGCTCCTGGACGAGCCGACGACGTCGCTGGACGCCGAGGCCGCGCGGCAGGTCGTCGGCGCGATCCGCTCGGCCACCCGTGGCCGCACGGTCCTGCTCGTGACGCACGACCCGGTCCTCGCGGCCATCGCCGACCGGACCGTGACCGTCACCCCTCAGCGTCCGCCCGCGTCGCCGGACGGCGTGCCCGAGCCCCGGACCGACCCGTCTGACGACGGTGTCCGCCCGGCGACGGGCGCCCACCGGGACGGCGCACCGCACTCGGGAGGCCGTCGGCGCGGTCGTGCCCTCGTCCCCACCACCCACGAGACCGTCGAGAGGAGGTGAATCGCAATGACCACTTTCCGTCGCATCGTCGGTGAGGTCTCGGCTCCGGAGAACCGCCGGCGTCGGCGCCGTCGCCGCCGGCACGGTGGCGGCTGGACCAGCTCCTCCAACTCCTGGAAGAGCAAGAGCAGCTCCTGGAGCTGGTGACCTCGGGTCACCGTCGTCCCGCCGGCCGACATCCGGCGGGGCACGGCGCCCCGGCGGCGCACCGCAGCCTGCGGGTCCGCGCCGCGGTCGTGTCCTCGTCCCCACCACCCCCGCGACCGTCGAGAGGAGGTGAAACGCAATGACCACTTTCCGTCGCATCGTCGGTGAGGTCTCGGCTCCCGAGAACCGCCGTCGCCGCCGCCGTCGCCGCCGGCACGGTGGCGGTTGGACCAGCTCGTCCAACTCCTGGAAGAGCAAGACCAGCTCGTGGAGCTGGTGACCTCGGGTCATCGCCGTCCCGCCGGCCGACATCCGGCGGGGCGGCGATGCCGTCTCCAGATGTGATCCGCCGTCCGATACCCCCAACGCCGCCGTCCAACCACCCGAGGAGAGCACCGTGGAATCGACCGCCACGCCCGTGGCCCCGGCCGAGCGTGACGGCCGCCCCCAGTGGAACCCCGAGGAGGGCGGCCCGGTGGTGCCCGGCTACCTCGCCTGGGACCTGCTGGCCGTCGGCCACCGCCGGGAGACCTGGCTGTGCTGGTCGGTCGACCTCTGGGCGCCCGCCGTGGTGAAGGTCGTCCGGCCGGGCTGGAAGCCGCGGCACGCCATCGCCCTCGACCGCGAGGTCCGGGCCCTGTCCGCCGTCCGGCACCCGGCGCTCCCGCGGCTCCTGCACGACGGCCGCGAGGCGCCGGTGCCGTTCATCGCCGTCGAGTACCTCGACGGCGACTCCCTCTACGAGAGCCTGACCGACGACGGGCCGATGCAGCCCGAGGACGTCGCCTGCCTGGGTGTGCTGCTGCTCGGGGCCGTCCGCGCGCTGCACGCCTGCGGGCTCGCCCACATGGACGTCGACCCCTACAACGTGATGCTCGTCGACCGCCGGCCCCGGCTGGTCGACCTCGGCTCCTCCCGCCCGCTGGCCAGCGTGCTGGCCCCCGACGAGCACGTGGGCACCGACGGGTACCGCGGGCCGGAGCTGGCCGCCGCGCTCGGCGGCCCGGTCACCCCGGCGATGGACGTCTACGGCGTCGGCGCCACCCTGCGCAAGATGCTCGACCCCGAGGCCCGGGACGCCGACGGCGTCGTGGCGGTCATCGACCGGCTCACCGACGACGACCCCGGTCGCCGGCCCCCCG
This sequence comes from Geodermatophilus sp. SYSU D00079, assembly GCF_054050635.1. Taxonomy (NCBI): domain Bacteria; kingdom Bacillati; phylum Actinomycetota; class Actinomycetes; order Geodermatophilales; family Geodermatophilaceae; genus Geodermatophilus; species Geodermatophilus sp. SYSU D00079. The sequence continues at coordinate 71,128 of NZ_JBJGZS010000006.1, forward strand.
TCGAGGTGGCCATGACCGAGCTCGTCCGGTACTCCGGGGACGACGAGGACGAGCGGCCGTGGCCGGACTGGGCCGACGGTCTCCTGGGCTCCGGGCGTCCGGCCGAGCGCCCCACGGCCCTCGCCGCCGGCTGACCCCGGCCCGACCGCGTCCGTGTGTCGCGGGACGACGACCGGGGTAGCCGGGTCGGGGTCTCGAGGAGCCGAGCCCCGCGCACCTCGACGTCCCCCGACGGCGAGGAGCCCGCGTGTCTTCGACCAACCCCCCACCTGACGGCACCCGGGGCAGCGAGCCCCGCCCCGGCGACCTGCGGCGCTGGGGGAGGTGGGCGGTCCTGGCCCTGGTGGCGCTGGTCGTGGTCCTCACCATCTCGGTGAGCCTGAGCCGTTGCGGCCCGGACGACGGTCCCAGCGGCGGCGAGCCGGAGGGCATGGGCGCCGTCACGCAGCTCGCCCCGACGGGCTGAGGAGCCGAGGGGGCCGCCGCCTACGATCGACCGGTGAGCGTGACCCCCATCCGCCTCTACGGCGACCCGGTGCTGCGCACGCCCGCCACCCCGGTCGTCGACTTCGACGCCGAGCTGCGCCGGCTCGTCGACGACCTCACCGACACGATGCTCGCCGCGGGCGGCGCCGGCCTGGCCGCGCCGCAGATCGGCGTCGGCGTGCGGGTGTTCACCTGGTACGTCGACGGCCAGGTCGGTCACCTGGTCAACCCCGAGGTCGTACCCGTGGGGGAGGAGACCGAGGAGGGGCCGGAGGGCTGCCTGTCCATCCCCGGCTTCGCCTACGACTGCCGCCGGCACCTCTACGTGGCCGCGACCGGCTTCGACGTGCACGGTGAGCCGGTCCGGGTGGAGGGCTCGCACCTGCTGGCGCGCGCGGTGCAGCACGAGGTCGACCACCTCGACGGCGTCCTGTTCGTCGACCGCCTGGCGCCGGGCGCCAAGGAGGCCGCGCTGGCCGCCATCGCCGAGGCCGAGTGGGCCGGCATGGGTGCCTGGGTCCCGCGCGTGGAGGTGAGCCCCCACTGAGGCTGTTGTTCGCCGGGACGCCGGAGGTCGCCGTCCCCTCGCTGGACCTGCTGCTGGACTCCGGGCACGAGGTGGCCGCCGTCCTGACCCGACCCGACGCCCGCTCCGGCCGCGGCCGCCGGGTGAGCCGCTCGCCGGTCGCGGAGCGGGCCGACGCCGCCGGCGTGCCGGTGCTGCAGCCGCGGTCGCCGCGCGAGCCGGAGTTCCTCGCTCAGCTGGCCGACCTCGCCGTCGACTGCGCCCCGGTGGTCGCCTACGGCGCGCTGCTGCCACAGTCGGCGCTCGACCTGCCCCGGCACGGCTGGGTCAACCTGCACTTCTCGCTGCTGCCGGCATGGCGCGGCGCAGCCCCGGTGCAGCACGCGGTCATGGCCGGTGACGAGGTGACCGGCGCGTCCACCTTCCGGCTGGAGGCCGGCATGGACACCGGCCCGGTCTACGGCGTGGTCACCGAGCCGATCGCGCCGCGCGACACCGCCGGGGACCTGCTGGGCCGGCTGGCCGTCAGCGGCGCCCGCTTGTTGCTGGCCACGCTGGACGGCATCGAGGCCGGCACGCTCGTCCCCGAGCCGCAGCCGGCCGAGGGCGTCAGCCTGGCGCCGCGGATCGAGCCGGCCGACGCCCGCGTCGACTGGGCCCTGCCCGCGCACGTCGTCGACCGTCGGGTGCGCGGGGTGACCCCGTCACCCGGCGCGTGGACCACCTGGCGGGGCGAACGGCTGCGCCTGGGCCCGGTCGAGCCGCTGCCGACGTCGCTGGGGCTGACGCCCGGGGAGCTGTCGGTCGGGCCGACCGGGGTGCTCGTGGGCACCGGCCGCGGCGCGGTGCGCCTCGGCGGGGTGCAGCCGGCGGGCAAGCGTCTGCTGCCCGCCGCCGACTGGGCGCGCGGCGCCCGTCCGGCGCCGGGGGAGAGGTTCGGGGAGTCGTGACCCACCCACCCCGCCGGCCCGGCCGGCCCCGGCCCGGGGGCCGGGACCGCCGGCGTCCGGCGCGCCCGCGGCTGGACGGTGCCCGGCTGACCGCCTACGACGTCCTGGACGCCGTCTCCTCCCGCGATGCCTACGCCAACCTGCTGCTCCCGCAGCTGCTGCGCGAACGCGGGCTCGACCAGCGCGACGCGGCGTTCACCACCCAGCTCGCCTACGGCACGCTGCGGGCGCAGGGCACCCTCGACGCGGTGCTGGCCGGGCTGGTCGACCGTCCGCTGACCGAGCTGGACCCCCGCGTCCTCGACCTGCTCCGGCTGGGCGCCCACCAGCTGCTCGACCTGCGGGTGCCGGCCCACGCGGCGGTGGACACCACCGTCGACCTGACCCGCGCGATCGTCGGTGCCGGCGCCTCCGGGCTGGTCAACGCGGTGCTCCGCAAGGTGGCCGCCGGCGGGGACCGCGCCGCCTGGCTGGACCGGCTCGGTGCCGACGGCGACCGGCGGCTGGCCCTGGCCACCGACCACCCCGGGTGGATCGTCGAGGCCTGGCGCGAGGCCCTGGGGGGCGACGACGAGCTGGAGGCCGCACTGCTGGCCGACGACGCCGCGCCGGAGGTGCACCTGGTGGCCCGGCGGGTTGACCGCGAGCGGCTGGCCGAGGAGTCCGGCGGGACCCCGGGCCCGTGGTCGCCGTACGCGGTGCGGCTCGGCGGCGGTGACCCGGGCCGGGTGGCCGCGGTCCGCGAGGGGACCGCCGCGGTGCAGGACGAGGGCAGCCAGTTGGCCGCGCTCCTGCTGACCCGCGCCCCGCTCGAGGGCCCGGACACCGCCTGGCTGGACGTGTGCGCGGGCCCGGGCGGCAAGGCCGGCCTGCTGGCCGCGGTGCGCCCCGAGGGCGTCGCGCTGACCGCCGCGGACCGGTCCCCGCACCGCGCCGAGCTGGTGCGGTCGGCGCTGGCCGGGGCGGCGGGCACCGAGGTGCTCGTCGCCGACGGCCGGCAACCACCGTGGGCTCCGGGCTCGTTCGACCGGGTGCTGCTCGACGCCCCGTGCACCGGGCTGGGCGCGCTGCGCCGCCGGCCGGAGGTCCGCTGGCGGCGCACCCCCGACGACGTCGCGCCGCTGGTGGAGCTGCAGACGGCGCTGCTCCACGGCGCGCTGGCCTCGGTGCGGCCCGGGGGTGTGGTCGCCTACGTGACCTGCTCCCCGCACGCCGCGGAGACCGTCGCGGTGGTCGACGCCGCCGCGGCACGGGACGACGTCGAGGTGCTGCCGGTCGCCCCGCTGTTCCCGGAGGTCCCCGGCGTGGCCCGCGGCCGGTACGGGCAGCTGTGGCCGCACCGGCACGGCACCGACGCCATGTTCATGGCGTTGCTCCGCCGCACCCGCTGAGGGTGGTCAGCCGGCCAGCCCGGAGACCGCGGCCAGCAGCAGCCCGTCGCGGTTGAGCCAGCGCCCGGTGAACCCGCCGACCGGCGCGCCGCCCGGCCGGGGGACGGCGACCAGCAGCCGGGCCGACAGCCGGCCGCCCGGGTCCAGGTCGACGCGGACGTCGGCGAACTCCAACCACGCCCGGGTCGGCGGGAACCAGGCCTTGAACACCGCCTCCTTGGCGCAGAACAGCAGCCGGTCCCAGCACGTGCCGGGGGAGGCGGCGGCCAGCCGGCGCAGGTGGACGCGCTCCTCGGGCCGGGCGATCACGGCCAGCACACCGGGCGGCAGCGGCCGCGCCGGCTCGGCGTCGACCCCGAGCACCGGGACCGCCCCGGCCCGCGCGACCGCCGCCGCCCGGTAGCCGGCGCAGTGGGTGAGGCTGCCGAGGACGCCGGCCGGCCAGACCGGTGCGCCGCCCGGCCCACGGGGGACCGCCGACGGGGGCATGCCCAGCCGGCCGAGGGCGGCGCGGGCGAGCACGCGGCCGGTGGCGAACTCGGCGCGCCGCCCCGGTGCCGCGCCCGCCGGCAGCTCCTCGCCGGCCACGGGAGGGCCGGCCGGCCCGTCGCCGAAGGCCTCGGCCGCCACCACCGCCGCGGGCAGCACCTGCTCGATCACGCCGGCCGGGGGGCGGCCGTGCGGGTCTCCGCGGCGGGGTTGCCGCCCCACCGGGTGGCGGGCGGGGCCGTCGTCCCCTTCATGACGAAGGTGTCCGGCCCGACCACGGCGTCGTCCCCGATCGTGACCCCGTAGTGCACGTAGGAGGAGACGCCGAGCGTGCACCGGTCGCCGATCCGGGTGGCGTCGGAGCGGAAGGTGCCGTCCTCCATGGAGTGGCACTGGATGACGGTGCCCGCGTTGAGCACGCAGTCGTCCCCGAGGGTGACCAGGAGGCGCTCGGGCAGGGCGCACCCGTCGTCGAACAGCCGCCGGCCGACCCGGGCACCGAGCAGCCGCCAGACCAGCCCCTTGACCGGCGTCCCGTCGAACAGGTGGAGGACGTGGTTGGAGGCCATGAGCTTCCAGTACCGCTCGTGGTGCCAGAAGGGTGGCTGGTAGATGGAGCAGGTCTGCGGCCGCATGCCGTGCCGGACCACCAGGCGTTCCACGGCGACGTCGTAGACCAGCGCCACGAGGAACGAGGCGAGCGTCAGCACGGCGACGGCGGCCACCCCGAACCGCGCGTGCAGGTCCCAGGCCACCATGACCAGCACCGTGAGGAGCAGGTACAGGAACCAGCGCGCGAGCAAGTACAGCCCGATGGTCGCGAGGTTGTGCCGGTCCTTGCCGGCCAGCCCCCGCCGGAACGCCTCGCCGTGCAGGAAGCGGTCGAACCTGCTGTCCCGCTCGATCGACCGGGGGATCTCGAACGGCGGCGACCCCACCAGGCCGACGCCCTGCCGGACGGGGCCGTCGAGGGGCACCAGCGTCTTGTTGCCCACCAGGCAGTCCTCGCCGACCCGGTGATCGGGCGGGAACGCCACCGAGTTGCCGACGAAGCTGCGCGCCCCCACCGACACCGGTGCCAGGCGGAACGACGTGCTGGAGACGTCGGCGTTGAGGAAGGACACCGAGTCCGAGACCTGGGTGCCGCGGCCCACCGAGACCAGGTAGGGGCTCTCGTGGTGCAGGGTCGCACCGAAGTTGGAGCCGGTCTGCTCGACGTCGGGCATCCGGTACCCGAGCAGCCGGAGGTAGGGCACGACGTAGGACGTGTCCCCGGTGACCTGCAGGTGGACCGGCACGTTCGTGAGCCGCTCGACGACCCGCTGCGCCCAGTGGTGCACGCCGTAGAGGGCGTACGTGCGGCCGGGACGCAGCAGGAGCGCGCTCACCAGCCGCGGGACGGTCGTGGCGACGAGCAGGGTGCCGAGCAGCCCGCCGGCGTAGGCCACGGCCGAGACGAGGACGGCGTCGCGCAGCAGCTCCCCGGCCCCGCCGGTCCCGCTTCCGGAGACGCCGGCCAGCCCGGCGAGACCGCGCACGACGGCCCCGGCGAGGGCCAGCCCCGCCGGCAGGGTGACCAGCAGGAGCACCGCGAGCTGACCGGCGGCGAACAGCACCGGCCGCCGGCGGCTGAGGGGCACCGGCTCCACCCGCACGTGGTCGACGTCGGTGGGCCGCGCCGGGACCCCGTGCCAGCGCTCGCCCGCCGGCACCTCCTGCGAGCCGTACAGGCAGGACGCGTGGCCGAGCTGGGCGCCGTCGCCGAGCACCGCCCCCGGCGAGAGCACGCTGTCGTGGCCGACGAAGGCGTTGCGCCCGATGGTCACCGGACCGGTGCGGATCCGCCCCTGCACCGCGGTGTAGCCCGACAGCCGCGCGCCGCGTCGGACCACCGTGTCGGCACCGATGGACAGCAGGTCGGTGCACACGGGCACGTCGGTGGCCAGGAGGACCACCCGCGGGCCGATCCGCGCCCCCAGGGCCCGCAGGTACAGCACGTACAGGGGTGAGCCGGCGAACCGGGCGAGGGGGCTGACCCGCAACAGGGTCCGCACCACCCAGAAGCGCACGTAGGCGAGGCTCCACAGGGGGATCTCCCCCTCCCGCCACCGGCCCACCACCAGCCACTTGGCCGCGACCGGCAGGAGGCAGAGGACGGCGAAGGAGGTGGCGCCGAAGGCCGCCGCCCGCAGGTAGGTCTCCAGCGGACCGGTCGTGGGCGCCAGCCAGGCCACGCCCCGGTCCAGCAGCACGGCCGCCAGCCACACGTTGGCCAGGAGCAGCAGCCCCTGCAGCAGGCCGCACCGCACGACCGAGCCGGTCCCGGGCCGGGGCGCCGGTCCGTCCGGCTCGGGCTCGGCCGCCGGCTCGGCGACCGGCTCCTGGACGAGGACGGCGGCCAGCTCGCGGATCGTCGGGTGGGAGTAGACCGCACGGGTCGACAGCGGGGGGAGGCCGTCGAGGTCCCGGGCCCGTGCGACGAGGTGGGCCACGACCAGCGAGTTGGCCTGCAGCTGGTCGAACAGGTGCGCGTCGACGGGCACCGAGTCCACGCCGAGGACCTCCGCGAGCGCCCGGGCCAGCGCCCCCTCGACCGGCGTCGCGGGGGCGGCGCCGGCCAGCGCCCGGCGGGACGGCGGGGGCAGCGCGGCCCGGTCGGTCTTGCCGCTCAGGGTGGTCGGGATCCGCTCGAGGCACTCCAGGTGCGCGGGCACCATGTGCGCCGGCAGCCGGCCGCGCAGGGCGTCCAGGACCGCGGGCTCGTCGAGGGGCGGTCCGCTGTCGGCGCGCGTGTAGTAGCCGACCAGCTCGACCAGCCCGGGCTGCGGCTCGTGGGTGCCGACGACGGCCTGCGCGACACCGGGCAGCGCCCCGAGCGCCGACTCGACCTCGGCCAGCTCGATGCGGTAGCCGCGGATCTTGACCTGGCTGTCGGCCCGCCCCACGTAGCGCAGCCCGCCGGGGTCGGCCTGGACGAGGTCCCCGCTGCGGTAGGCCCGGTCCCACCCCAGGGCCGGCAGCGGGCGGAAGCGGGCGGCGTCCTTCTCCGGGTCCAGGTAGCGGGCCACGCCGACGCCGCCGATCACCAGCTCGCCGGTCTCGCCCCACGGCAGCGGGTCCCCGGAGGCCGGGTCGACGACGGCGAGGTCCCACCCGGCCAGCGGCAGGCCGATCCGCACCGGGGTGCCGGGGAGCAGCCGCGCGGCGGAGGCGACCACCGTCGTCTCGGTCGGGCCGTAGGTGTTCCACACCTCGCCGCACGCCTGGGCGAGCCGGTCGGCGAGGTCCGGTGGGCACGCCTCGCCCCCGAGGACCAGCAGCCGGATGCCACCGAGCAGGGACACCGGCCACATCGAGGCCAGGGTCGGGACGGTGGACACCACCGTGACCCGCCGGTCGGCGAGCCACCCGCACAGCTCCGGGCCGGTCTTGACCACCGCGCGCGGTGCCGGCACCAGGCAGGCCCCCGAGCGCCAGGCCAGCCACATCTCCTCGCAGGAGGCGTCGAAGGCCACCGACAGCCCGGCCAGCACGCGGTCGCCGGGCCCGAGGGGGTCGCCCTGGAGGAACAGCCGCGCCTCGGCGTCGACGAAGGCGGCCGCGCTGCGGTGCGTCACCGCGACGCCCTTGGGGGTGCCGGTGGTCCCCGAGGTGAAGATGACCCACGCGTCGTCGTCCGGACCGGGGTGGCCGGCGGCCCGGCCGTTCGGCGGCGTCCCGAGCCGGGTCACCCGGCCGCCGTCGCCGACGACGGCGCACACGCCCGCCTCGCGGAGGACCAGCCGGGCCCGCTCCTCGGGGTCGTCGGCGTCCACCGGCACGTAGGCGGCACCGGCGGCGAGGACGGCGAGGACGGCGAGGTACAGCTCCGCCGTCCCGGACGTCACCCGGATCCCCACCCGGTCCCCGCGGCCCACCCCCGCGGCGGTGAGCCGGCCGCAGAGGTCGCCCACGTCGGCGAGCAGGTCGCGGTAGGTGCGCACCGACCGCCCGTCGTCGAGGGCCGGTGCCTCCGGGAACCGCCGGGCCGTGGCCTGCAGGACGTCCCACAGGGTCCGTTCGGGGGCGGGGAGCCCGCCGCGGTAGACGGCCGCGCCGGTGCGGGGGAGCCGCGTGGCGACCGGGGCGGGGCGGGTGGGACGAGGGGGAGGTGTCGACGTCGTCGTCATGAGGTGCCGTTCTCTGGGCGTGTCCGTGGTGGTTCCGGGAAGACGGACTGTTCAGTTCCGCTTAGACCACCGGCAGCCTGGGCCGACCCCGCCCCGCGGCTCCATTCGACCTAGGTCGTAGTACCTGATCCTTCAAGGACACCCCCCGTTGCGACGCGCCGTGGGAACTCCGGGGACGGCTGGGACGACCACTGCGACGTGACTCCCCGTAGCGCGGTCCTGTACCGCTCCCTGGCCACCGGCGTGCTGGCCGCCGTCCTCGTCGGCGCCGCCCCCGGCGCGGCCGCCGCACACGTCGAGGTGAGCGCGCCGGGCGCGACGGCCGGCGCCGGGCCGGTCACCCTCACGTTCACCGCCGAGTCCGAGGCGCCGGCCGGGATCGCCGCGATGCGCACCCGGCTGCCCGCGGGCATCGCGCCCGGCGACGTCGTCCTGGCCTCCGGGCCGCCCGGGTGGTCGCTCACGCCCACCGGCGACGGCTTCGAGGTGGCCGGCCCCGCCCTCCCGGTGGGCACGGACGCCGAGTACGCCGTGACCGTCGCGCAGCTGCCGCCCGGGGTCGCCGAGCTGGTGTTCGCGACCCTGCAGCGCTACGCCGACGGCCGGGAGGACGCCTGGATCGAGGTGCCGGCCGCCGGCGCCCCGGAGCCCGAGCGCCCCGCCCCCGTGCTGCGGGTCGCCCCGGGCGCACCGGCACCCGCCGCCACCGCCGCGCCCTCCGCCCCGGCTCCCGCGGCACCGTCGGGACCCGCGACCAGTGCCGCCACGGCCACCACCCCGGCCGCGGTCCCGGCCGACGACGAGGGCGGGGTGGGCGGCGGCTGGTTGGCCGCGCTGGGGGTGCTCGCGGCCGCGGCGGTCGCCGCCGGCCTGTGGTTCCGCCGCTCCCGCGCCGGGCAGCCGGGAGGACCTGCCTAGACTCGGCAGCCGTGTCCCGGACCCCGATGATCGCGCCCAGCCTGCTGGCGGCGGACCCCGCCCGGCTGGCCGAGGAGGCGCGACGGGTCGCGGACGCCGACTGGCTGCACTTCGACGTCATGGACGCGCACTTCGTGCCCAACCTGACCTTCGGCCTCCCGGTGATGCAGGCCGTGCAGGCGGTCAGCCCGGTACCGCTGGACTGCCACCTGATGATCGAGGCCCCCGAGCGCTGGGCCCCCGGCTACGCCGAGGCCGGGGCGCGCAACGTCACCGTGCACGCCGAGGCCTGCGCCGACCCGCGCGCCGTCGCCCGCGACCTGCGCGCCGCCGGCGCCCTGGCCGGCCTGGCGCTCAAGCCGGGCACCCCGCTGGACGACGTCCTCGACGTGCTGCCCGACTTCGACACCCTCCTGGTCATGACCGTCGAGCCGGGCTTCGGCGGGCAGGAGTTCATGGCCGAGGTGCTGCCCAAGGTGCGCCGGGCGCGGGAGCTGGTCGACAGCGGCCACCTGCGCCTGTTCGTCGAGGTCGACGGCGGCATCAACGCCGACACCATCGAGGCCGCCGCCGAGGCGGGGGCCGACGTCTTCGTGGCGGGCTCGGCGGTCTACGGCGCCGACGACCCCGCCCGCGCCATCGCCGGCCTGCGCGCGCAGGCGGCCGCGGCGCTGCCGGGGTGACGGTCACCCCGGCCGAGGGCGGGGCCATGGCCCGCGCCCGCGAGCTCGGCGCCGCCGTCCTGGGCACCACCAGCCCCAACCCGCCCGTCGGCGCCGTCGTGCTCGCCGCCGACGGGACGCCGGTGGGGGAGGGCGCGACCGCCCCGCCCGGCGGACCGCACGCGGAGGTGCGCGCGCTGGCGCAGGCCGGCGACCGCGCCCGCGGCGGCACCGTCGTCGTCACCCTGGAGCCGTGCGCGCACACCGGCCGCACCGGACCGTGCGCCGACGCCCTGCTGGCGGCCGGGGTCGCGCGGGTGGTCGTCGCCGTCCCCGAGCCCACCGGGCTCGCCGGCGGCGGGGCCGACCGGCTGCGCGCCGCCGGGGTCGAGGTGGTGCTCGGCGTGGAGCAGACCGAGGCCGAGGACGGCGCCCTGGGCGCCTGGCTGACCGGCGTCCGTGAGCAGCGGCCCCAGGTCGTGTGGAAGGTCGCCGGCACGCTGGACGGCCGCGTGGCCGCCGCCGACGGCAGCAGCCGCTGGGTCACCGGGCCCGAGGCCCGTGCCGCCGTCCACCGGCTGCGGGCCACCTGCGACGCCGTCCTCGTCGGCTCGGGCACCGCCCTGGCCGACGACCCCCGGCTCACCGTCCGCGACGCCGAGGGGGCGCCCGCGGCCCGGCAGCCGCTGCGGGTGGTGCTCGACCGCCGCGGCCGGCTGCCCGCGGGCGCCCGGGTGCGCGACGACGCGGCCCCGACGCTGGTCAGCACCGCGCCCGGGCCCCGCGAGCTGCTGGCCGAGCTGTTCGCCCGCGACGTCCGCCGGGTGCTCCTCGAGGGCGGCCCGACCCTGGCCGCGGCGTTCCTCCGCGAGGGGCTGGTCGACGAGGCGGTGGTTCACCTGGCGCCGAAGCTGCTGGGTGCCGGGGCGCCGCTCGTCGGTGACCTGGGAATCACCGGGATCGGCGACGCGCTGAGCCTCTCGGTCGTCGAGGTCACCCGCCTGGGCGGGGACGTCGGCATCCGCCTGCGTCCGAACCGGCACACTGGTGGCAGTCGGTCTGCGGTCAGCCCGGCCGCGACCGGAGGGAGTTGATCGTGTTCACCGGGATCGTCGAGGAGATCGGCACCCTGCTCGTCCGCGAGGAGCTCGCCGACGCGGCACGGCTGCGCATCCGCGCCCACCGGACGCTGGAGGGCGTGGCACTGGGTGACTCCATCGCCGTCAACGGGGTCTGCCTCACCGTGACCGACGTCGACGGCGACGTGTGGGCCACCGACGTGATGGCCGAGACCCTGCGCCGCAGCAGCCTGGGCGCGCTGCAGGACGACGACCCGGTCAACCTCGAGCGCGCCGTGACCCCCCACACCCGGCTCGGCGGCCACCTGGTGCAGGGGCACGTCGACGGCGTCGGCACCGTGCTCACCCGCACCCCCGGTGAGCACTGGGAGGTCGTGCGGATCGCCCTGCCCCCGGAGCTGGCCCGCTACGTGGTGGAGAAGGGCTCGGTCGCGGTCGACGGCGTCTCCCTGACGGTCAGCGCGGTCAGCGCGGTCGGCGACCCCGAGCCCTGGTTCGAGATCAGCCTGATCCCCACCACCCTGCGCGAGACGACGCTCGGCGCGGTGCCTCCGGGGAGCCCGGTCAACCTGGAGGTCGACGTGATCGCGAAGTACGTGGAACGGCTGTTGGGAGAGCGCTCGTGAGCACGTCGACGCGGCTGGACACGATCGAGGACGCCATCGCGGCCATCAAGGGCGGCCGTCCGGTCGTCGTCATGGACGACGAGGACCGGGAGAACGAGGGCGACCTGATCTTCGCCTCGGAGCTGGCCACACCGGAGCTGGTCGCGTTCATGGTGCGCTACACCTCCGGCTACATCTGCGTGGCCGTCACCGAGGAGGACGCCGACCGGCTGGACCTGCCGCCGATGTTCCGCGTCAACCAGGACCGCCGCGGCACCGCCTACACCGTCACCGTGGACGCCCGGGAGGGCGTGACCACCGGCATCTCGGCCACCGACCGGGCGCACACCATCCGGCTGCTGGCCTCGGCCGAGACCAGCTCGGCCGACCTGGCCCGGCCCGGGCACATCGTGCCGCTGCGCGCCCGCGACGGCGGCGTGCTGCGCCGGCCCGGCCACACCGAGGCCGCCGTGGACCTCGCGGTGCTCGCCGGGCTGCGCCCGTCGGGCACCCTGTGCGAGCTGGTCAGCGAGAAGGACCCGATCGGCATGGCCCGCGGGGACGAGCTGCGGGTCTTCGCCGACGAGCACGACCTGTGCCTGATCTCGATCGCCGACCTCATCGCCTACCGCAAGCGCTTCGACAAGCTGGTCGACCGCGTGGCCGAGGCCACCGTGCCGCTGGCGCCGGGCACCTTCACCGCGGTGGGCTACCGCTCCTCCTACGACGAGCGCGAGCACGTCGCCTTCGTCTACGGCGACATCGCCGACGGCCACGACGTGCTGGTGCGGGTGCACTCCGAGTGCCTGACCGGCGACGTGTTCGGCTCGCTGCGCTGCGACTGCGGCCCCCAGCTGCAGGCCGCGCTGGCCGCCGTCGCCCAGGAGGGCCGCGGGGTGGTGCTCTACATCCGCGGGCACGAGGGCCGGGGCATCGGCCTGCTGCACAAGCTGCAGGCCTACCAGCTGCAGGACGCCGGGGTGGACACCGTCGACGCCAACCTCGACCTCGGCCTGCCCGCCGACGCCCGCGACTACGGCACCGGCGCGCAGATCCTGGTCGACCTGGGCGTGCACACCATGCGGCTGCTGACCAACAACCCGGCCAAGCGGGCCGGGCTGGAGGGCTACGGCCTGAAGATCACCGGCCGGGTGCCGCTGCCCAGCCACGTGACCGCGGAGAACCTGGCCTACCTGCGCACCAAGCGCGACCGGATGGGCCACCTGCTCGACATCATCGAGCCCGAGACCGAGTCCGGTCCGGACGACGTCCCCACCGTGCCGGGCACCGACGTGCCCCTCCGTCAGCAGGAGCAGCAGCTGTGAGCGGGCACGGGGCACCGGAGGTGCAGGCGGTCGACGCGGCGGGCCTGACCCTCGGCATCGTCGCCACCACCTGGCACGCGGAGATCACCGGTTCGCTGCTGGACCGCGCCGTGGCCGCCGCCGTCGCCAGCGGGGTCCCCGAGCCCACCGTCGTCCGGGCGCCGGGCGCGGTCGAGCTGCCGGTGGTGGCGCAGGCCCTGACCGAGCGGCACGACGCCGTCGTCGCCCTGGGCGTGGTCATCCGCGGTGGGACGCCGCACTTCGAGTACGTCTGCGACGCGGTCACCGCGGGCCTGACCCGGGTCGCCCTCGACGCGGGGACGCCGGTCGGCAACGGCGTCCTGACCTGTGACACCGAGGAGCAGGCGCGCGACCGCGCCGGCCTGCCCGGGTCCGCGGAGGACAAGGGCTGGGAGGCGGCGATCGCGGCGCTGTCGACCGCGCTGACCCTCCGCCAGCTGCGCGGCACGTCGCGGCCGACCGGCTTCACCATCCGACCGGCCGACGGGAGTCGCGCGTGAAGACCTTCGACCAGCTGTTCGCCGAGCTCGCCGCCAAGGTGGCCGCCGGGGACCCGTCCTCCGGGACGGTCACCGCGGTCCGCGACGGGGTGCACGCGGCGGGCAAGAAGGTCGTCGAGGAGGCGGCGGAGTCCTGGATGGCCGCCGAGCACGAGGACGAGACCCGGACGGCGGAGGAGATCAGCCAGCTCCTCTACCGGGTGCAGGTCCTCATGCTGGCGCGGGGGCTGAGCCTGGACGACGTCTACGCTCACCTCTGAACAGGGGCCCTCCTGCGGGGCCCGCAGGAGGGCCGACCGCCCACCCCCGTACGAAGAGGAGTCCTCCCGTGCTGCGCATCGCCGTGCCCAACAAGGGCGTCCTGAGCGAGCCGGCGGCCGCGATGCTGGCCGAGAGCGGCTACCGGCAACGGCGCAGCACCAAGGACCTCGCCGTCTACGACCCCGACAGCGACACCGAGTTCTTCTACCTGCGCCCGCGGGACATCGCGGTGTACGTGGCCGCCGGCACGCTGGACGTCGGCATCACCGGCCGCGACATGCTGCTGGAGACCGCCCCCGCCGACGGTGAGGGCGCCGCGGCGGTCGAGGTGATGCCGCTGGGCTTCGGGCGCTCGTCGTTCCGCTTCGCCACCCCGGTGGAGTCCGGCATCGAGACCGTCGAGCAGCTGGCCGGCAAGCGGATCGCCACCGCCTACCCGGTGCTGCTGCGGCGCTACCTGGAGGACCAGGGCATCAGCGCCGGCGTGGTGAAGCTCGACGGGGCGGTGGAGACCGCCTGCCGGCTGGGCGTCGCCGACGCGGTCTGCGACGTCGTGGAGACCGGGACGACGCTGCGCGCCGCGGGGCTGCACATCATCGGTGAGCCGGTGCTGACCAGCGAGGCGATCCTGGTCCGCCGGGCGGGGGCCGAGGAGATCCCGGCCGTCGCCCAGCTGCGCCGCCGGCTGCGCGGGGTGCTCGTCGCCCGGCAGTACGTGATGCTCGACTACGACTGCCCGAACGAGCTGCTGGAGAAGGCCACCGCGCTCACCCCCGGCCTGGAGGGGCCGACCGTCAGCCCGCTGCAGACCGAGGGCTGGTCGGCGGTGCGGGCGATGGTCGCGCAGAGCGACACCAACCGGGTGATGGACGAGCTCTGGGAGCTCGGCGCCCGCGCGATCCTCGTCACCAGCATCCACGCCTGCCGGATCTGAGCCCGCGGGCACGGACCGGGGCTCCCGTTCGTCCCCAGGGCATGCGCGTGCTCACCGTGCTCCTGCTCCTGGCCCTGGTCTCCTGCGCCGCACCCTCGGGCGACGGCCCGGCGGGGGACGGCACCGCCGCCCCGGGCGGCGCCGGCGGGGAGGACCGGCTGGTGGTCGAGGTCGACCGCGGCGACGGCTCACCCGTCGAGCGCTGGACGCTGGTCTGCGCCGACGCCGTGGAGGGCGACCACCCCGACGCCCAGGCGGCCTGCGACCACCTGCGCGAGCTGCCCGACGCCTTCGCCCCGGTCCCCGCCGACGCCGTGTGCACCGAGCAGTACGGCGGCCCCCAGACCGCGCACGTCACCGGCCGGTGGGCGGGGGAGTCGGTGGACCTGCGGCTGTCCCGCACCGACGGCTGCCGGATGGCGCAGTGGGACTCCCTGGTGCCGCTGGTCCCGGAGGCGGTCGCGCTCGAGCGGCTGCCCAGCTGAACCCTCCGCCGAACGGCGGAGAGCCCCCACCCGGGGCGGGCGGGGGCTCTCGGGTGCGGTGGGTCAGCGGTTGCGGGTGGTCCGGTCGACGAGGTCGATCGCGGTGCACAGGCCCAGCGCCATGGCCCGCCCGCTGGTGGAACCGGTGGCCAGCAGCCCGGCGATCGCCGGCCCCAGGGGCCGTTCGCCCACCAGACCGTGCAGGACGGCGGCGTACTCGCCGCTGACCCGCCCGGCCGCGGCGTGCCGCAGCAGCGCCCGGGACAGCTCGGTGGTGCGCCCGGCGGCGAGGGCGTAGACGCCGGCCGCGAAGCGCTCGGCCGAGGGGTGGCCCAGCAGCACGAGGCCGGCCATGGTCCCGGCCATCACGTCGTCCCCGGCCGGGGTCAGCCCGGGGCCGAGCCCGACCAGCCGGGCGGCGGTCCGCAGGGCGGCGTCCAGGTCCGCGCGGCGCACCGCGCCCCGCAGCGCGGCCAGCGGGCCCCCGGGGCCGGCCGGCAGGCCGGGCAGGGTGAACGCGCTGTGCGGCACGCCCTCGCCGTACAGGGCGTTGCGCAGCTGGCGGACGCCCTCGGGCAGCAGCGCGGGCCGCGGGCTGGGCAGCCGCGGACGGGGGTCCCACCACGCGGCGGCGCTGACGGCGAGGTCGCCGACGACGATGCGCCCGCCACCGACCTCGGCCGGCGCGTCGGGCGGGAGGGCCACGAGCGGGCGGCCGTTGCTCGGGCGGAACAGCACGCAGCCCAGCGGGAGGCGGGCGGCGTCGCTGGTGAGGACGCCGACGACCTCGCCGCCGCGGTCGGTGGGCACGTGCAGGTAGACGGCGGCGGGGACGCTCATCAGCACGCGGGCGTGCCGGACCGGCCCGCGCAGCAGGTCCGCGACCCCGGTGCTCGCGGAGGCCGGCACCGCGGTGGCCGCCCGGGCGGGCGGTGCGGTGCGGGCGGTGGCCTGGGCGGAGTCCCGCGGGAGGGGGATGGTGGGCACTCCGGCCTGAGCTGCCCGGCCCCGCGGGGTCGTCGGGGCCCCGGGGCGGGTGCCACCCGGGCCGGCTGTCTCGTCGATCGTGCGCATGGCGGCCTCTTCACC
Organism: Geodermatophilus sp. SYSU D00079; assembly: GCF_054050635.1. Lineage (NCBI taxonomy): Bacteria > Bacillati > Actinomycetota > Actinomycetes > Geodermatophilales > Geodermatophilaceae > Geodermatophilus > Geodermatophilus sp. SYSU D00079. The sequence continues at coordinate 87,018 of NZ_JBJGZS010000006.1, forward strand.
GTGGAGACAACGGGAGGCACCGTCGGCTCGAGACCCCCCGCCCGGCCCCGCGACTCCGGGCCGGAGGGACTCGGCGTCACCGGGAAGTGGGTGACGGCCTACCATCCAGCGGGCGGAGTGGTTCCGGGTCTCGAACCTAAGCGGCGCGTCGCATGCCCCTGTATGGCGGAAGTCGCCAAGAATGGGGACGTTGGTCCAGGCACTCCTGACAGGGTGTCGTGGTATGGCCGTGTGCATGGGCGTTGTGGAAGGCGGGTGCCGTGACCCAGGGTGATACATCGCTCACCGTACCCACGGTGGGTGATGGCGCGGCCTCTCTGCGTCGTCGCATGTCGGCAGCGGAGGCATCGGTGACCGAGAACCGCGCAGAGCGCACCACCTGGCAGGAGCGCATGGGGCTGACCCTCCAGGAGGCGCTCCAGCTGCCCGGGCTGGCGGGGACCGACGTGGTCGCCGGCGCCGCCGGGCTGGGCCGGGTGGTGCGGCACATGGTGGTCGACGACCCCAGCGACCCCCTGGCCGTGGCCGGTCCCGACGTCCTCGTCGTCCTCGGCGCCCGGCTGCCGGCGGCCGACCCGGCGAACTACCGGGCGCTGGTCGAGCGGCTGGACTCCATGGGCACCGCGGCGCTGGCGTACCGCCGGACCGAGGGGCCCGCGGCGGTCCCCGACGAGGTGCTCGGCGAGGCCGACCGGCGGGGCCTGCCCGTGCTGGCCGTGCCGGCCGACGCCCGGATGGACGAGATCGTCTCCGAGGTGCTCGGCGCGGTCGTGGGCCGGCAGGGGGAGGAGCTGGCCCTCTCCTACCGCATGCACGACCAGTTCATCGACGTCGCCCTCAGCGGCGGCGGGCTGGCCGAGGTGACCGAGCAGCTGGCGGTGTTCCTCGAGGGCGCCGCGGTCCTGGGCCTGGGGCCCGACCGCGAGATCGTCACCACCGCCGGCCCCGCCGAGGACGTCGCCGAGATCAGCGACTGGCTGTGGCTGCTGGACGCCGAGGCCGAGGACGAGTTGGCCACGATGGCGCCGTCCCGCCGGGTGTCCGGCGTCCGCGCCGACCAGACCGTGGTGACCCCCGCCGAGGTGCTCGCCGACGCCGACCTCTCACCGGCCGACGGCATCCTGCTCGTCCCCGGCCACCACGAGCTCCCCGGTGGGGTGGGGGAGTACGCGGTCGCCCCGATCATGGCCGGCGAACAGCGGCACGGCTGGCTGGTCGCGGTGCACCGGACCGGCCCGATGATGGTGGGGGCCGGTGGTGTCCTGGAGCGGGCGGCGGTCATCTCCGCGCTCTCGGTGATCCGCCAGCAGGCCGTGCACTCCGTCGAGCTGCGGTTCCAGGGCGACCTGGTGCGGCGGCTGGTCGCCGGGTCGCTGCGGCACACCGAACGGGCCCTGGCCCAGACCCGCTCCTTCGGCTGGCGGCTGGACGGCCCGGTCGTCGTCCTGGTGACGGCGACCGAGACCGCCGCGGACCCCCACGCCGACCCCACCCGTGCCCTCGACGTCCTCGACCGGCTGGCCGACGGCTGGCGCTCGGCGCTGGAGACCGAGGTGTCCGGGGCGGCGGTGGCGGGGCTGTCCACCGAGATCGTCACGGTGCTGCCGCTGGACGGCCGCACGCCGGAGGAGATCAGCGCGCTGGTGTCGGCGGTGACCTCCCGGGTCAACGCCCGGGTGCGCCGCGTGGGCCGCGTGCTCGGCACCGGCATCGGCCGCCCGGCGGGGTCCCTGTCGGCCCTGGGGGAGGCCCACCAGCAGGCACAGCGGGCCCTCGGCGTGGGCCAGGAGATCCACGGCCCGCAGGCGGTGACGCACTTCGACCAGCTCGGGGTCTTCCGGCTGCTCTCGCTCATCCCGGACAGCACCGAGCTGCGCAACTACGTCGACGAGGTGCTCGGCACGCTGGCCGACGCCGCGGACCCCGACTCCGCCGACCTGCGCGAGACGCTGCGGGTGCTGCTGGAGACCAACCTCAACGTCGCGGAGTCCGCCCGCCGGCTGCACTTCCACTACAACACGATGCGCTATCGGATCGGGAAGCTGGAGCGGCTGCTGGGGCCCTTCACCACCGACCCCACGCTGCGGCTGAACCTGCTGCTGGCCCTGCACGCCGCCCGGATGCGCGGGCTGGACCAGCCGCACCGCCCCCCGGTGGACGCCGCGTTGACCGCCGCGCCCGACGACGGGTTCGACGCGCTGGTCTGAGCCGGGTAGGAAGGCCCTCGTGGGTTCGGGCATCGACGCGCTGGTCGCCCGCATGACCGACCTCCAGGGGCCGCTGGAGGTCGACCGCGACCCTGCCCGCTTCTTCCACGGCGTGTACCTGCGCACCACCCAGGCCGTCGCCGTCGCCATCCGCGGCGGTGAGTTCGAGGACCCCTCCTGGGTGGAGGAGTGGGACGTCGACTTCGCCGGCCTCTACCTCGACGCCCTCACCGCGCACCGCGGCGACCCGGCCGCCCCACCGCGGCCGTGGCGGCTGGCCTTCGGGGCGCGCCCGGAGCTGCCGCCCGAGGCGCACGTCCTGCTCGGCATGAACGCGCACATCAACTTCGACCTGCCGCAGTCGCTGGTGCAGGTCATCCCGCCGGCCGGCTTCGACGACCCCGAGCTCCGGGAGCTGCGCCGCCGCGACCACGAGCGCATCGACCGGGTGCTGGCCGCCCGGGTCGCCGCGGAGGACGCCGAGCTGCACCGCGCCGGGGGACGGCGCACCTGCCTGGACCGGCTGCTCTCCCCGGCCAACCGCACCGCCAGCCAGGTCCTCCTGCGGGAGTCCCGGCGGAAGGTGTGGGCCAACGCCCGCGAGCTGGACGCGGCGCGGCGGCACGGCCCGGCGGCCTACGCCCGGCGCGTGGCCGACCTGGAGTCCGCCGCGGCCGCACGGGTCGACGACCTGCTGCGGCCCGGGCCGGTCCTGCTGCGGCTGGCCGTCCGGGGCTTCGGCGTCACCCTCGCCTGAGACCCGCCCGCGCCGGGGCCGCCGGCATCGACCAGGCTGGTGCGGGGGCCGCGCCCGGCGGCCCGGGAGAGGAGTCCGCATGACCGAGGTCGCCCGCCCGCTCGCCGACAGGGTCGCGCTGGTCACCGGGGCGTCGTCCGGCATCGGCGAGGCCACCGCCGTCGCCCTGGCCCAGGCCGGCGCCGCCGTCGCGATCGGGGCCCGCCGCCGCGACCGGCTGGACGCCCTGACGGCGAAGCTGCGCGACGACGGCGCCCGGGTGCTGCCGCTGGACCTCGACGTCACAGACGAGCGCGCCTGCGCCGACGCCGTGCGCCGCACCCGCGAGGAGCTCGGCGGCCTCGACGTCCTGGTGAACAACGCCGGGGTGATGCTGCTCGGCACGATCGTCGGCGCGGACCTCGAGGACTGGCGGCGGATGGTGCAGACCAACGTCATGGGCGTGCTGCACATGACCCACGCGGCCATCGAGGGCATGGTGGCGCAGGGGTCGGGCGACATCGTGAACATCTCCAGCGTCGCCGGCCGGACCGCCCGCAAGGGCGCCGGGGTCTACAACGCCAGCAAGTGGGCGGTCAACGCCTTCAGCGAGTCGCTGCGCCAGGAGGTCACCGCCCGCGGCGTGCGGGTGTCCCTCGTGGAGCCGGGGGCGGTGGCCACCGAGCTGTCCAGCCACATCACCCAGCCCGAGGCCCGGGAGCAGTCGCGGCAGATGGCCGCGAGCATGCGCACGCTGCAGGCCGACGACGTCGCCCGCGCGATCTGCTACGTGGTCACCCAGCCCCCGCACGTGGCGGTCAACGAGGTGCTGGTCCGCCCCACCGACCAGGAGCGCTAGGGGCGGCTGCACCGGGCTCCTCTCAGTCGTGGAAGACCTCGATGCGGGCGCCCATCTCCACCAGGCGTTCGTAGAGGTGCTCGTAACCGCGGGCGATGATGTCGACGTTGCGCAGCACCGACGTCCCCCGGGCGGCCAGCATGGCCAGCAGGATGCAGACCGCCGGGCGCAGCGCCGGCGGGCAGACCACCTCGGCGCTGGACCACCGCGTCGGGCCGGTCACCAGCACCCGGTGCGGGTCCAGCAGCCGGACGTCGGCGCCGAGCCGGGTCAGGTCCGACAGGTGGATCGCCCGGTTGTCGTAGACCCAGTCGTGGATGAGCGTCGACCCGGACGCCGCCGCGGCGATGACGGCGAAGAACGGAAGGTCGTCGATGTTGAGGCCCGGGAACGGCATCGGGTGGATCTTGTCCAGCGGCGCCTGCAGCTCGGAGGGCCGGATCGTGATGTCGGCCAGCCGGGTGTGCCCGTTCGCGGCCCGGTACTCCGGGGAGACGGTGTAGCGCAGCCCCATCTCGGCGAGGACGGCCAGCTCCACCTCGAGGAACTCGATCGGCGCGCGGGTGACGGTGAGCTCGGAGCCGGTGACGATCCCGGCGGTGAGCAGGCTCATGGCCTCCACCGGGTCCTCGCTGATCGTGTAGTCGACGTCGGCGTCGAGCACCGCCCGCCCGTGCACGACCAGCGTGGTGGTGCCGACGCCCTCGATGCCGACGCCGAGCAGTCGCAGGTAGAGGCAGAGGTCCTGCACCATGTAGTTGGAGCTGGCGTTGCGGATCGTCGTCGTCCCCTCCGCGCGTGCCGCGGCCAGCAGCGCGTTCTCGGTCACGGTGTCGCCGCGCTCGGTCAGCACGATCGTGCGGTCGGTGTGGCGCGGGGCCGTGACGGTGGCCGAGTAGCGGCCGCCGCGTGCCTCCACCGCCAGCCCGAAGGGACGCAGCGCGATCACGTGCGGCTGCACCGTGCGGGTGCCGAGCTCGCAGCCGCCGGCGTAGGGCAGCTCGAACCGGACGGCCCGGTGCAGCAGCGGGCCGAGGAACATGATGATGCTGCGGGTGCGGCGGGCGGCGTCGGCGTCGATGGCGGAGGGGTCCAGCTCGTCGGGGACGAGCAGGGTCAGGTCGCGGCCGGTGTCGTCCCACGTCGCCGAGACGCCGATGGAGCGCAGCACGTCCAGGATGCGGTCGACCTCCACGATGCGGGCGACGTTGCGCAGCGTCGTCCGCCCGCGGTTGAGCAGCGCGGCGCACAGCAGCGCGACGGCGCCGTTCTTGGAGGACTTCACCGCGACGCTGCCGTGCAGCGGGGCGCCGCCGGTCACCCGCAGGTGCGTGGGACCGGACGGCCCGACGCTGAACAGCTCGCTGTCCAGGGCGTCGGAGAGCCGGCCGAGCAGGTCGAGGGTGAGGTCCTCGCCGCCCTCCTCGATGCGGGCGACCGCGCCCGGGCTGGTGCCGAGGCGCTCGGCGAGCTGGGCCCGGGTGAGTCCCCGGTGCCGGCGCGCGTCCCGGACGAGCAGGCCGACGCGGCGCATGACGGTGTCGGTGGGGTGGTCCGCGACGGGCTGCGGGACGGGTGGATCGGTGCGAGGCGTGTCGGTGGCCGTCACGGCACCGGACGGTATCGGGACGGGGCAGCGACTCGCCCGGGGTGCTGCGCGCCACCGCGGGGAGGGGGGATCCGGCCAGACTGCACCCCATGGACGTTCTCGTGACGGGAGGAACCGGACGCCTCGGCACCCGGGTGACCGGTCGGCTGCAGGGCGCCGGTCACTCGGTGCGCCAGATGTCGCGGCGGGGGACCGGGCCGGGCGGGGTCCGTGGGGACCTCGCCACCGGCCGGGACCTGCAGACGGCGCTGGCGGGTGCGGAGGTCGTCGTGCACGCGGCCAGTGACGCGCGTGGCGACTACTGGCAGGCCGACGTCGCCGGCACCCGGCGCCTGGTGCAGGCGGTCGACCGCGAGCGCCTGCGGCACCTGGTCTTCGTGTCGATCGTCGGCGTCGACCGCATCCCCTACGGCTACTACCACGCGAAGTTCGCCGCCGAGCAGGTGCTGCTGGCGTCGGGGCTGCCGGTGACCCTGCTGCGGATCACCCAGTTCCACGACTTCGTCGACGAGCTGCTGGCCACCGCCCGCCGCGGCCCGGTGCTGCCGGTGCCGATGGGCTGGCGGGCCCAGCCGGTGGACGTCGAGGAGGCCGCGGCCCACACCGCCGAGATCGCCCTGGCCGCGCCGGCGGGGGACGTCGTCGAGTACGGCGGCCCGCAGGAGCTGACCGCCGCCGAGCTGGCGCGGGCGTGGGCGGCTGCCCGCGAGCCGGGGACGCACGTCGTCGCCACGCCCGTCCCCGGCCGGCTGTCGTCGGCGTTCCGGGACGGCGCCGCGCTGCCGTCGAGCGGTGCGCGGGGGCAGCGGACCTACGGCGAGCACCTCCAGGGCTGACCCGGGCGGGCCGGCACAGCGCTCCCCCCGGGGACGGCACGGGTGAGGGCCCCACCGCCAGTGGCGGTGGGGCCCTCGTGGTGCCGGCCGGCACCGGGCTGGAGGCCCCGGTGCCGGCCGGTGCCGGTCACCTGCGGGAGGTGAAGGTGAACGGCGTCGAGACGCCGCCCTTCGTGGTCTCCGCGATCAGGCGGGTGAACCCGGTGGTGGGGCTGACCCCGTTGGCGACGCGGAGGGTCCAGGCCCCGGTGGCGTCGACCGTGGCGGTGCCGATCATCGAGCCCTTGGTCCCGGTCGTGGTGGCCAGGAAGACCGTCACCGTGTTCAGGTTGGTCACCGTCGAGGTGCCCGACACCCGCCACTCCCGCGTCCCGGTGCGGAACTCACCGGTGGTGATCGCGGTGGCGTCGACGGTCGGCGTCACCGTGACCGACCCGGTGGCGGTGCCGCCGGGGCCGGTGGCGGTGACCTGGAAGGTCACCGGGTGGGCCGGTGCGGTGAACGACAGCGTGTTCCCGGTGGTGGTGGGCACCGTGATCGCCGGGGTGGAGGTCTGCACCCACTCGTAGGAGGTCGCGTTCCCCCCGTCGGCGGTCAGCACCACGGGGGCGCCGACCTCCGGCGTCGGGTTGTCCGCCGTCACGGTGACCCCGGCCGGGGCCGAGCCCCCCTGGACCTCGACCGTGCGGGTGAAGACGCGCTCACCCTCCGGGCCCTGCGTGGTCAGGGTGATGGTCACCGTGCCGGCGGTGCCCGGTGCGGTGAACGTGGCCTGCGCCGGGTTGCCGGAGTCGGCGACGATCGTGCCGGCCGAGGCCGACCAGGCGAACGAGGTCACGTTGGTCGACGACGAGGCGTCCAGGGTGACCGTCTCGCCCATCGCCATGGTGGTCGGCAGTCCGGCGATGTTCCCGGCCTGCGGGACCTCCTCGCCGGCGTCCGAGCCGGTGACCATGACCGGGGCCGTGGTCGAGCCGTCCTCCTGGCCGTCCTCGGTGGCCACCACCGTGACCGAGTGCGGCGGCATCTTCAGGCCGGTCGCGGTGAGGGCGCCGTTGGTCATCGCGCCGAAGCCCTGCACCGACAGCTCGGCGTCGCTGTCGCTGGAGGTCGCCTCCACGGTGAGCGTGCCGTCGGCGAACACGGCGCTGGTGACCTGGATGCGATCGGTGACCGGGACGTCCTTGTCCTCCGCCGGCACGTCGCTGGTGTTGCTCACCGTGACCGACTCGGGGAAGGCGTCGACGGGGATGCGGGCGAAGAAGTTGCCCGCCCCGTCGCCGGTCAGGCTGGTGGCCGCCACGCCCTCGCCCGAGACCTCGACGGTCGAGAGCTTGCCGGCCTTGGCGTAGACGTCGAGGTAGTCCTGGCCCGCGGTGTCGACCTCGTAGACACCGAGGGGCTCGATGCCCTGGTTGACCGCGACCTTGCCGAGCAGGGCGAAGGTGTCGTCGCGGAACGGGGTGATGCCGGGACCGGAGACCTCCACGTAGTTGGTGCCGTGGGGGGAGCCGGTGACCCGGGTCTCCACGGCGGGGTTCCCGACGTACTGGACCCCGTTGACGGTGTGGAGACCCGCGGCGTCCCGCAGGAACGGGGCGATCCGGGAGCCCAGCGCGAGGCCGAAGTTGTCCGGTGCCGGCGTGATGTCCTCGACGAAGCGGGCCCGGCCGCGGTCGTCGGCGGTGACGGTGTCCACGCCGTACGGGTGGGTGACGGTGTAGGTGCCGAACGGCACGCCGTCCTCGATGCGGATCCGCAGGCGGCCGAAGGTGACCTGGTCGCCCTCCTTGACCGCCTCGTTGGCGAACGTGGCCTCCAGCGCGCCGACGAAGTCGACCCGCTCGCCGCTGGGCAGGTCGAAGCTGTTGTTGCCCTGGTAGTAGAACGACTCGCCCGGGAAGTTGCTGGTGGCGGCGTCCGCCCCGATGTGCAGCGGCTCGTTGGGGTCCAGCCCCTCCTCGGTGAGGAAGGCCGGGTCGCAGTAGGGGTCGGCCGCGTCGAGGCACAGCTCCAGGCGGGTGCCCTCGTGGTCCTCGTACCAGACGGGGAAGCCGTGCACCCCGCTGGTCGGGCCCACCGCCTGCAGGGTCCTCGGGTTCGGCGTGACGATGTCGGCGCCGGCCATGGTGGCGCCACCGGCGATGACGCCGAACGCGGTCAGCGCGACGACACCCTTCCTGCCGAGGTGGCGGCTGGTCGTCCGGTTCGCCGTCGCGACGTCGGTGCCCTTCATGGCTCCGCCCCCGCGACGACCGGTGCTCGGTCGTTCCCGTGTCATGCGACTCTCCGTTGTCGAACGCCGTCGTCGTCACCGTGGGTGGTGACGACCTGTGCGTCGACTCTCGGCGAGCGGGGAGCGGGCAGGCAGACGCGGCAAGGGGGGGTGGCATCCCCCAATGCGAGGGAGTGGCGGGGTCACCCGCCGTCACGGCGGGCGGGTCACCCGGCGGAGGAGGCGGCCCGGGGAACGGCCGGGGGCCCGCCACCTGTCCGGTGACGGGCCCCCGCGGTGTTCAGTTGTGGTGGTGCGCCGGGCTCAGCCCGTGGGTGTCCTGCCGGTCACCGGCGGAGGACGAACGGGCCGGCCTTGCCGCCCCGGTCCGACTCCACCCAGACCTGGGAGCCGGGCACGTTCGGGACGTTGTTGCGGGTCGCGAACGTCCACGCCCCGCTCGTCGCGCCGGCGGCCGGGGCGGCCACGGTGGCGATCCCGATGACCGGACCGGTCGCGCTGGTGGAGCGGATCGTGATCGTGGCGCCGGCGATGGTGCCGGTGCCGTTGACCTCGAGCCGGTCACCGGCGCGGTAGCGACCGCCGGCGATCGTCACCGTGTCGTTGACCACGGCGTTCGGGGTCCCGGTGACGGTGCCGGCCGGGCTGCTGCCCTGGCCGTTCACGGCCACCACGCTGACGTTGTACGCCGTCCCGGCGGTCAGGCCGGTGAGCGTCGCGGTCAGGGCCGGCGGGGTCACGACGGCGGAGACCGACGCACCGGTACCGGTGGCCGGGGCCGCGCTGACCTCGTAGCGGCTGATGGCCGAGGCGCCGGTCTGCGCCGGGGCCTCCCACGTCACCGTCAGGCTGCCCTGGCCGGGCGCGGCCGCGACGTTGCCCGGCGCGCCGGGGAGCGTCGGGGCCGGACCGGAGGTGCCGGGCTCGTAGGTGGCGGTCCGGGTGTCGTAGTTCCCCGCGGCGTCGAAGACCGCGATGTTGACCACCGTGCCGGCGGCGGTCACCGGGATCGTCTGACCGGCCGGCACCCGCGTCGCCTCCGCAGAGGGCAGGTCGAGGTCCATGACCGCGACGTCACCGACGGTGTAGTAGACGTCGATCTCCTCCGCCGCGTTGGTGGAGGTCACCGTGAGCGCGCCGGTGGCCGGGTCCTGGGTCACATCGAAGACGGGCTTCGTGGTGTCCCCGGTCTGCGGGTCGGTGTTCGGGGTCCCGGTCGCCGCGGAGAACGGCTTGCTGAGCGTCTCCTGCGCCGTCCCCTGCGCCGCCCGCACCTCGAGGAGGTAGTTGGCGGCCGGGTCCAGGCCGGCGAAGTCGGCGTTGAGGACGGTCGGGCCGACCTTCTTGCCGCGCATGTTGCCGTCGGCGTCGGTGAGGGTGACCTGGTAGCCGGTCACCGCGCCGCCACCCGCGACCGGCGGGGCCGCGACCCACTCCGCCCGCAGGGACGTGCCGTCGGCCGACCGCACCATGCTGGCCTCGCCCGGGCCGGGCTGCGGGGCGTCGGCCGGGCCGGGCGGGCAGCCACCCATGCCGGGACCGCCGACCTCACCGTGCTCGGCGATGGTGATGCCCGAGCGCTCGTCACCGTCCGCGGCGGCCCACGACATGATCCGGGAGGTCCCGTCGAGGGCGGTCTGCGCCGTCTCGGGGTCCAGGAAGGTGTAGGTCGCGACGACCTGGCCCGGGTTGGTCTCCGAGCGGACCAGCGACGACGTGTAGCCGTCGCCGGCGGTGCCGTCGGCGACCGCGCGGGCGTCGCGGCGGCCGACCGCGGTGTCCTTGAGGTCGGGCTGGATGATCCGGGCCTCGAGCCGGTCCATCGGGATGTCGGCCGGGACGTCGCTGACGACCGTCACGGTGTTCCCGCTGATCGACTCGGTCGCCACCGAGATGTTCGCCACCGGCATGTCGAAGACCTGGTTGTTGATGGTCAGCTCGACCCGGTCGTTGCCCGTGATGTCGGGCGTCACGTTCAGGCCGGACGGGGCGCCCACGCCCCAGCAGGCGCCACCGGGGTGGTTGATCTCGAACGCGACGCCGTCCTCGGGGTAGTTCACCGGTGCCGTGGTCTGGCCGACCACGGTGGTCCCGCGGAACACCTTGACCGTCGCCTCGCTGCCCGCGGGCAGGCCCTCGAAGCCCTCGATGGTCATGAAGTCCCGGTTCGGGAAGACGACGAGGTTGTTCGGCAGCGTGGGCAGCGCCGCCTGGGCGACCCCGCTGCTCAGGATGACCGAGCCGACGGCGACGGTCGCGGCGGAGAACAGGCCGAGGGCCCGCCTCCCGCCGGTGGTGCGGGACGGTCGTGCCGCGGAGGGGGCCACAGCCCCACCCCCGCGACGGCGACCACCCCGGTTGGTGGTGCGTGCACTCATGGTTACTCCGCTGCTTCGAGAGTTCCCCCGATCGGATGACCGGAGCCGTGACTAGACGGTCGTCCGGGAGGCGTATCGATCCGAAGCCGTGCCGTGGGGGTCCTATGACCCCCAATACGGAGGAGTGGGTGCAGCGGTCCGCGCGTCCCCGGAGGGCGCGGCGCGGAGCGGGCCGGGCCGGCAGGGCCGACCCGGCCCGCGAGGCCGGCGTGTGGTCAGTCCGTGCCGACGGGGGCGCGGGGGACGACGAGCACCGGTCGGTGCGCGCAGTGCAGGAGGGCACGGGGCACGCTGCCGACCAGCAGCTCCCGGGACGCCGACCGGCCGCGGCTGCCGACGGCGATGACCGAGGCGCCGCGGGAGGCGGCGGTCTCGGCCAGGGTCGAGGCGGTGGCCCGCGCGCTGCCCGGACGCCCCGAGCAGGGCACGGTGAGGAGCTCGGCGCCGTCCGGGGCGGTCGGGCCGGGGCCCGGGCCGGGCTCGGCGACGGCCACGAGCAGCTGCTCCCGGCCGGGGAACAGCGCGGCCGCGGAGGCGATCGCGCGCGCCGCACCGGCCGACCCGTCGGTGCCGACCATGACCGGCCCGGAGGCGGCGGCGGCCCACTCGGACGTCGTCAGCGGGTAGGGCACGACGAGCACCGGCACGGGGCTGACGTGGATGACGAGCTCGGAGACGCTGCCCAGCGCGGCCCGCACGCCCCCCAGGCCGCGGGTGCCGACGACGACCAGGTCGGCGCTGATCTCCTCCGCCGTCCGGGCGAACTGGTAGCCGTCGCCACCGAACGCCCGCTTGACCAGCGCCTCGGCCTCCCAGCCGGCGGCACGGGCCAGCTTGACGCCGTTGCCGGCCAGGCGCTGGGCCTCGGCCCGCCCCTCGGTCTCCAGCAGCTCGCCCAGCTCCTGCAGCCCGGAGGCGCGGCCGGCCAGCCGCTGCCGCAGCTCGGGGGAGGTGAAGGGCGGCTCCCACAGGTGCAGGACCGACGCGGAGGCCGTCGGCACCAGGGTGGCCGCGGCCTCGATCGCGTTGACCGCACTCGGGGAGCCGTCGTAGCCGACGAGCACGCGCAGGGACCGACCGGGGCTGTCAGGGGCGCTCATGGCCGCATTCTCCCCGACCGGCACCCCGGATGTCGGGGAGAGCCTGGTCAGGGGTGGGCGCGGGGGTCGACGGCCGGCGGCAGCTCCCCGGGCAGGACCCCCTGCCCGGGTGTCGGCGGGGGGCGTCGCGCACGCCACGTGCGCCCGTCGCCACCCATGGGGTAGGCAGGGGGCGGGCCCCGCCCCGGGGGCGCCGGACGGCCGGAGGAGCGCAGATGGACGAGCAGGACTGGACCGGAGTGGTGGGGGCCGCCATCCGCGCGCCGTCGATCCACAACACGCAGCCCTGGCGGTTCACCGCGACCCCGGACCGGCTGGAGCTGCACCTGGACCGCGACCGGGCGCTGCCGGTGCTCGACCCCACCGGCCGCCAGCAGGTGATCAGCTGCGGGGTCGCCGCCGAGTTCGCCGCGGTGGCGCTGCGGGCCGCCGGCGTCGAGGCGGCCGTCGAGCTGCTGCCCGACCCCGCCGACCCCGACCACCTGGCCACCGTGCGCGCCGGGGCCGCGCGCGAGGTGACCGCCGCGGACCGCACCCTCGCCGAGGCGATCGGCCGGCGGCACACCGAGCGGGCGCCCTTCGCGGCCCGCGCGGTGCCGGACGAGCTGGTCGACCGGGTGCAGGCCGACGCCGGGCGGCTGGGGGTGTGGGTCAAGCCCATCACCGAGTCGGAGGAGGAGGTCGCGACCGTCTTCCTCATCTCCCGCGCCGAGGAGATCGAGCGCAGCGACCCGGAGTACGTCGCGGAGCTGGAGCGCTGGCTGCGCACCGACCCGGCCGCGGTGGACGGCGTCCCCGTCGAGGCGGTCCCGAGCGAGGACCCGGCGACCCGGCCGTCGAACTGGCTGATCCGGGACTTCGTCGTCGGCAGTCGCGGCGGGCACGCGGCGTTCCTGCCGGAGGGGGACGCGAGTGCGCCGCCGCCGGAGGTGGAGCGGCCCACGGTGCTCCTGCTGGGCACCGACAACGACGACCGGACGGCGTGGCTGCTGGCCGGTCAGGCGCTGGGGCGGCTGCTGCTGCAGGCCACCGCGGAGGGGCTGGCCGCCTCCCCGCTCACCCAGGCCCTGGACTGGCCGGCGACCCGCACCCGCATGCGGGCCCGGCTGTCGCTGGTGGGCCATCCGCAGATGCTGCTGCGCATGGGGTACCCGGCGACCGGGGAGACGCCGCACTCCGGCCGGCGACCGGTGGCCGACGTGCTGCGGTTCTCGCCGGCCGGCTGATCAGCGCGGCCGGTCGCGGCGGCCGGTGGTGGCCCAGGGGTCCTCGGGGTCGTGGTCGTCCTCGGGCTCCTGGGCCGCGGGGGCGACCGGCCGGGGCCGGGTGGCCGCCTCCAGGGCGGCGTCCCGTTCGCGGGCCTGCTCGGCGCGCGCCACGCGGTCCCGCTCCCGCAGCTCCCGCCGGGTGGGGCGGCCCGGACCGGCGGCGCGGTCGCGCAGCCGCCACAGCCCGGCGCCGGCGAGCGCCAGGCCGATCGGCAGCACGTAGGCCGCGGCCCGCTCGGTGCCGCCCTCGCCGAGGTGGCGGGTGATCCCGGCGACGAAGAAGACGGTCGCGGCCGTGCCGACGAGCCCGAGCAGTGCCAGCGCCGTGCCCAGTGCCTCGGAGCGGGGCCGGACGGCGTAGGCCAGCGCGATCAGCCCCAGCCCGCCCCCGACCAGGTGGAGCCCGGCACCGGCCTCGTGCAGGGACTGCTGCCCGTCCATGGGGAACACCCCGACGACCACCACGCCGACGGCGGCCGCGGTGAGCAGCGCCGTGGCGACCCGGCCCGCGGTGCCGGCCAGCGCCGGGCGCAGCAGCAGCAGCCCGGCGGCGATGAGCAGGCCCTGGACGGCGAACGAGGCGTTCATCAGCCAGTGCCCGGGGGAGGCCGCCGCGCCGAGCTCGCTGATCAGGTCGTCGGCGCGGGAGTACCCGTCGCCGCGCAGCTGCACGACGGTCTCGACGACGAAGAACTGCAGGGTCAGCAACCAGGCGAGCGCGCCCCAGCGGTACCGGGTGGGAGTCACGGAGGCCATGGTCCCAGGCCGCTCACCGCCGGTCCGGCAGCCGGGCGAGGACGGCGGCGAACGCGGCGGGCGAGAGCCACGACGGGTTGCTCCCGGCCGGCATGCGCAGCACCTCGGCGGTCCGGACGGCGGGGTCGGCGAGCAGTTCGGCCCTCGGCACCGGCCGGGCCAGCCGGGTGAGCCGGACGTCGACCACCGGGCCGTCGGCGCGTTCCTCGGGCGCGCCGGTGACCTCGCCGACGGCGTGGACGCCGGGGTCGGTGCGGCCGCTCACCCACAGCAGGCACGGCTGGCCGGGGCGCACCAGCTCCAGCCGGTAGGAGCGGCGCACGCAGCGGGTGAGCTCCCGGTCGGCGTCCACCGGCCACCCCGGGTCGATGGCCTCCGGCGGCCGGGTGGACTTGAGCACCCAGCACCCGACGTCGGCCGCCGAGAGGCGGCGGGAGGACCGCAGGTCAGTCCGTCGCTGAGTGCTGTTCGGCGCCGGCGGGGTCGGCGTCGTCGGAGTCGACCATCTGCCGCTCCTGCTCGGTGCGGTGCTGGAGGGCGTCGTCGTTGGGCCGGTCGTAGCCGCCGGCGTGCTGGGACCGGTCGCGCGGTGCGGACTCGGTGGTGTCCATGACGTCGTCGAGGTCGGGGCGGTCGGGCTCGCTCACGGGGTGCTCCGCTTCGTCGGGGACGTGCCTACCGGGAGGCCATAGCCAGCCCGTCGCCGCCCCAACCGTGGTCAGCGCTGCTCGAGCCGGGCGGCCGGCACCCACGCCTCGACCAGCACCGGCCCGTGCGGACCGGCCAGGGCGTAGGTCACCCGGCCGAGCCAGCCCCCGTCGGCGTGCCGCCACTCGACCAGCAGCCCCGGCCACACCCCGGGCGCCCCGGGCGGGTCGTGCACCCAGCAGTGCCGGCCGCGACCGTCGGCCCGGCGGCCGCTGTCGGCAGCGGCCGCCGGGCGCGGCGGCCCGGACGGCGGCGGGGCGGCGGAGCCGACCCCGGACTCCGCCGCCCGCTCCCCGAGCGAGCGGCGGCCCGAGCGCCCTGGGTGCATGCCGCCGGCCATGGGGAGAGTCTGGCACGTCGGTCGAACAGGCGTTCGACCGCTCCGGCAGGTCAGGCGCCGGCGGACACGCCCTCGGCCAGCGTCTCGGCCACGGCGGTGACCAGCGGGTGGGCCGGCAGCTCCTCGACCGTCACCGGCAGCGGCAGCGACCAGTTGGGCCGGTCGGTGGTGCCGGGCATGTTGGGCCGGCGCCGCTCGGCGACGGCGTCGTCCAGCGTGGCCGACAGCAGCAGGGACGGCGCCTGCGCCAGCCGCTCGTGCGCCCGCTTGACCGCCGTCTCCGGCCTGGCGTTCTTCCGGACGCCGGGCAGCCGCTCCAGCAGCGCGGCGCGGCCGCGCTCGAGCTCCTCGTCGGTGCCCGTGCCGTGCTCGCGCTGCTCCTCGAGGTCCGCGCCGCTCCACAGCCCGGCCACGGTGGGCAGGTCGTGGGTGGTGATCGCGGCCATCGCCTCGACCGGCCACTGCGCGGGGTCGTCCTCCTCGAACCACAGCAGCCGGTAGCTGAGGATGCCGTGCTCGGCCATCGCCTCGCGGACGCCGTCCTCCACGGTGCCGAGGTCCTCGCCGACGACGACCGCCTGCGCCCGGGTGCTCTCCAGGGCGACGATGTCGAGGAGGTCCTCGGCGGGGTAGCGGACGTAGGCGCCGTCGGCCGGGCTCTCGTCCCGGGGCACCCACCACAGCCGGAACAGGCCCATGACGTGGTCGATGCGCAGCCCGCCGGCGCCGGCCATCGTGGCGCGGATGGACTGGATGAACGGCTCGTAGTCCGCGGCCCGCAGCTGCCAGGGGATGAGCGGCGGCGAGCCCCAGTCCTGGCCCTGGGAGTTGAACGCGTCCGGCGGTGCGCCCACGGAGGCGCCGTCGGCCAGGACGTCCTGCCAGGTCCAGGCGTCGGCGCCGCCACCGGCGACGCCGATCGGGAGGTCCTGGATGACGGTCATGCCCTCGGTGGCGCGCTCCACCTGCAGGTGCAGGCACCACTGCAGCCAGGCGTGGAAGGCGACGTCGCGCTCGTGCTCGGCGACGAACCGGCCGACCGCCTCGCTGCGCGGGTCGCGCAGCTCCTCGGGCCAGGCGTGCCAGTCACCGCCGTGCTCGTCGGCGAGGGCGCACCAGGTGGCCCAGTCCTGCAGCGGCTGGCCCTGGTGCCACCACCAGTCGGGGAACGCGGGGTCGTCGCGGCCGGTGGCGTCGAACACCCGGCGCAGCACCGTGCGCTTGCGGGCCCAGATCGCGTCGCGGTCGATGAGGTCGCCGTCGGACAGCGCGCGGCCGGCGTCCTCCTCGAGGTCGACGGCCCCGGCACCGGGCACCTCCGGCACCCGCAGGTAGACGGGGTTGCGGAAGCGGCGGGTGGCCGGCAGGTAGGGGCTGGCCTCCTGACCGGCCGTGGGGGCGACGGCGTGCAGCGGGTTGATGAGGACGAAGCCCGCGCCCTGACCGGCGGCCATCTCCCGGACCGCGCGCAGGTCGGCGAGGTCGCCGATGCCCCAGCTGTCGCGGCTGCGGGTGGCGTAGAGCTGCACCGCCCAGCCCCAGGCGCGGTCCTCGGGCAGCCAGCAGCGGCCGGGGGAGACGACCAGCCGCCGGCGCGGGCCACCCGGCGCCTGCAGCCAGTGGTAGCCGAGCGGGAAGTCCTCGGGCAGCTCGCCGTCCACGTGCCGGACGGTGCCGTCCTCGCAGGTCACCTCGGCCTCGTCGACCTCCAGGGCGTCCCCGGGGCGGGCCACGATCGGCGCGCGGTCCTCGAGGTCGGCCGGCGGCGTGCCGATCACCTCGCGCAACCGCTCGATGGTGGCCTCGGCGACGTGGTGTTCCTCGTCGAGGGCGTCGAGCCAGCTGGCGTCGATGCCCCACTCGTCGGTGGTCGGGGTGCGCGTCACGTCTCGATACTCCCCAGGGTCCGCCCGGCGCGCACTGCAGGGCGGGAGTGGTGCCGGTCTCTCTCTTGACCCTCCAGCGGCTGGAGGGTGCAGGGTCGGGCCATGGACGACGGCGCGCTGACCATCGGCCAGCTGGCCGGCCGGCTCGGCGTCCCGGTGCGGACGGTGCGGTTCTGGTCCGACGAGGGGCTGGTCGACCCGCCGGCCCGGTCGGCGGGCGGCTACCGCCTCTACGACGCCGCGGCCGTGGCCCGGCTGGACCTCGTGCGCACGCTGCGCGAGCTGGGGCTGGGCCTGCCGGCGATCCGCGAGCTGCTGGCCCGGCGGCGCACGGTGGCCGAGGTGGCCGCCGAGCACGTGCGCGCCCTGGACGGCGAGATCCGGCTGCTGCGCCTGCGCCGCACCCTGCTGCGCTTCGTGGCCACGGCCGGGACGACGACGGAGGAGATGAGGATCGTGCCCGAGCTGGCGACGCTGTCCGCCCGCGAGCGGCAGCAGCTGGTCGACGAGTTCGTGGAGCGCGCCTTCGCGGGCCTGCCCGCGGACGCCCCGGGCGCCGGCATCGCCGCCGGCATGCGCTCCCTCCCGGCCGAGCTGCCGGAGGAGCCGACGCCGGAGCAGGTCGGGGCCTGGCTGGAGCTGGCCTCCCTGGTCGCCGACCCCTCCTTCGCCGACCGGGTGCGGGAGATGGCGGTGGCCGGCGCGGGGGCCACGCCGGAGGAGCCGGACACGCTGGGCGCCGACGCGGGGCGGATGGTCACCCTGGGCCGGCGCGGCCTCGACGGGGGCGTGCTCCCGGGGACGGCGGCGGCCGAGGCGCTCGTGGCCGAGTGGCTGGGGGAGGTCGCACCCGGCCGGCGCGCCGAGCTCGCCGACCGGCTGGCCACCTTCACCGATGCCCGGGTGGAGCGGTACTGGCAGCTGCTCGGCGTCCTCAACGGGTGGCCGCCGTCCGAGCCGTCGGTGCCGGCCGTCCAGTGGTGGATCGCCGTGCTGCGCGCCGCCTGACCGGCTCACCCGTCGGGGTGGGGTCGCGCAGCGCGGCCTCAAGGGCGGGCCGCGCGGGGCCGAAGCGGTCAGGTGACGCACTCCCGAGGGAAGGCCACCACCGTGGACGACCACACGGCACCACCCCCCGCCGGCCGGCTCCGGGCCGTCCTGCTCGCGCTCGTCCTCGCCGCCGCGCTGGTCGCCGCCCACCTCGCGGTCGGCGGGGAGCGGGCACCGGCGCACCTGGCGCTCAGCGCGGCCGTCGCCGTCGCCGCGGCCTGGGCCGCCGACCGCCGCCAGCGCCGCACCCGCCGGCGCACCCAGGCCGAGCTCGCCCAGCTGGCCTTCTCCGACGGGCTGACCGGCCTGGCCAACCGGGCGCTGTTCACCGACCGGCTGGAGCTGGCGCTGCGCCGCACCGCCCGGACCGGCGACGAGGTCGCCGTGGTGTTCCTCGACCTCGACGGCTTCAAGAGCGTCAACGACAGCCTCGGCCACGCCACGGGCGACAGCCTCATCCGTGCGGTGGCCGGGATCCTGCAGGGCGCGGTGCGCACCGAGGACACCCTCGCCCGCCTCGGCGGCGACGAGTTCGCGATCCTCGTCGAGCGCGCGCCGGGCGTGCAGGAGGCGACCCGGATCGCCGAGCGGGTCCTGACGGCGCTGGCCGGGCCGGTCGACCTCGGCGGGCAGCGGGTCACCGTGTCGGCGAGCATCGGCATCGCGACCGGGGACGTCGCGGCGACGGCGTCCTCCCTGCTGCGGGACGCCGACAACGCCATGTACTGGGCCAAGGGCGCCGGCCGCGGCCGCTACGTCGTGTTCAACCCCCAGATGCGCTCGGCCGCCGCGGAGCGCCGGCAGCTCGAGGAGGACCTCTGGGCGGCGCTGGGCCGGGAGCAGTTCCGGCTGGTCTACCAGCCCGTGGTCGACCTGGGCAGCGAGCGGGTGACCGGGTTCGAGGCGCTGCTGCGCTGGGACCACCCCACCCTCGGCGTCGTCCTGCCCGAGCGGTTCCTGCCGGTCGCGGAGGAGATCGGGCTGGTCCCCGACATCGGCCGCTGGGTCGTCACCGAGGCCTGCGCGGCCGCCGCGCAGTGGCGGCGGGACCACCCGGGGGCCGCGGAGCTGTCGATGGCGGTCAACGTCTCGCCGTCCCAGCTCGGCTCGCCGGGGCTGCTCGACGACGTCCGGACGGCGCTGGCGGCCACCGGCCTGCCGCCGTCCGCGCTCGTGCTGGAGCTGACCGAGTCGGTGCTGGTGCGCGACCCGGCCGTCGCCGCCGAACGCCTCCACCAGCTGCGCAGCCTCGGCGTGAAGGTGGCCCTCGACGACTTCGGCACCGGCTACTCGTCGCTGTCGCACCTGCGCCAGTTCGCCGTCGACATCCTCAAGATCGACCGGTCGTTCGTCAGCACGATCGACGACACCGAGGCGATGCCGGCGATCCTGCGGGGGCTGATCAACCTGGGCCACACCCTGGACCTGGAGATCGTCGCCGAGGGCATCGAGCAGGAGCGCCAGCGCACCCACCTGCGCGACGGCCGGGTCGGCCTGGCGCAGGGCTACCTGTTCGCCGCACCCCTGGAGCGCACCGACGCCGAGCTGCTGCTGCTGGGCGGGGCGAGCACCCCGACCGCCGACGAGCCGGGGACCAGCACCCCTGCCTGACCCGTGGGCCCGCGCCCGTGGTCATCGGATTCCGGTCGCTCGACGCGGCGTGTCGTCCCGTGTCGCGTGCACCCACCCGACGATCGACGGGACGGCGGGCAACCGGCGCGTTCCGATGCCCGCCCGGCCGGGGTAGGGGGGGCCCATGACGGTGATCGGCTTCCACAACTCGCACGAGCAGGTCCACCCCGCGGCGCTGCTGTCCGCCGTCCAGCACGCCGAGCAGGTGGGCTTCACCGCGGCCATGTGCTCCGACCACCTGACCCCGTGGAACCCGCGGCAGGGGCACTCCGGGTTCGCGTGGTCGTGGCTGGGCGCGGCGCTGGCCACCACCGGCCTGCCCTTCGGCGCGGTCAACGCCCCCGGCCAGCGCTACCACCCGGTGATCGTCGCCCAGGCGATCGCCACGCTCGGCGCGATGTTCCCCGGCCGGTTCTGGGTGGCGCTGGGCAGCGGCGAGGCGATGAACGAGCACGTCACCGGCGACAAGTGGCCGCGCAAGGAGCTGCGGGACGCCCGGCTGCGCGAGTGCGTCGACGTCATCCGCGCCCTGCTGGCCGGGGAGGAGGTGAGCCACGAGGGCCTGGTCACCGTCGACCGCGCCCGCGTGTACACCCTCCCCGAGCAGCAGCCGGCGCTCATCGCGCCCGCGGTCAGCGTGGAGACCGCCCGGCGCGGCGCCGACTGGGCCGACGGCCTGGTCACCATCAACCAGCCGCACGACAAGCTGCGCGAGATGGTCGCCGCGTACCGGGACGCCGGTGGCCGGGGCCGGCTGGTCATCCAGGTCCACGTCAGCTGGGACCCCGACCCCGACCGGGCCCTCGCCCTGGCCCACGACCAGTGGCGCAGCAACGTCTTCCCGCCGCCGCTGTGCTGGGACCTCGACAGCCCGGAGGCGTTCGAGCAGGCCAGCGCGCACGTCACCCCCGAGGGCGTCACCGACGCCGTCCGCGTCTCGGCCGACCTCGGCCAGCACGCCGCCTGGATCGCCGAGTACGTGGAGCTCGGCTTCGACGACGTCTACCTCCACCAGGTCGGCGGCGACCAGATCGCCTTCCTCGACGCGTTCGGCGAGAAGGTGCTGCCGCGCCTCGACGTCACGACGCCGGGGCCGGCGGTCGCGATCGACCCGCCCGGGCCGGCCGGTCCCCGCCGTCCGGAGCAGACGCCGCACCCCGCCGGGATCGCCTGAGGCGCATCCGGGCGGCACCCCGCCGGCGAAGGACGGGTGCGGTCGCCGGTCGGCCGTGACCGACGGCAGGGGGCGGGGACGACATGACCGAGGTGGACGACGTCATCCGGCGGGTCAACGCGCGGGAGCCGATGTCCGCGGCGGAGCTGCGCCACGCGGCCGAGCTGCTCACCCGCGACGCACGCTCCGGCCGGGCCGGGCTCGCCGTGGCCCGGGTGCGCGTCGCGGTCGCCCTGGAGGAGCTCGGCGAGTGACCCCCGCCTAGGGTGCGAGCCCGTGGACGTCACCGTGCGCGTGCTGACCGAGGACGACGTCCCCGCGCTGACCCGCCTGCTCGTGGCCAACCGGGCGTTCCTCGCACCGTGGGACCCGGAGCGCCCCGACGAGCACTTCACCGAGGACGTGCAGCGCGCCGAGGCCCGCCGCACCCTCGAGCGGTACCGGCAGGGCGCCGTCCTGCCCGGTGTGGTGCTGGTCGACGGCGAGCCGGCCGGGCGGGTGAACGTCAACAACGTCGTCCGCGGGCCGTTCCTGTCCGGCGACCTCGGCTACTGGGTGAGCGAGCACGTCACCGGCCGCGGCGTGGGCACCGCGGCGGTGGCCGCGATGGTCCGGCTGGCCTTCGGCGAGGCCGGTCTGCACCGGCTGCAGGCCGCCACCCTCGTGCACAACTCCGCCTCCCAGCGGGTGCTGCGGCGCAACGGGTTCGAGCGGATCGGCTTCGCGCCGCGGTACCTGCGCATCGCCGGGCGCTGGCAGGACCACCTGCTCTTCCAGCTGCTGGACGAGCCGGCCGACCGAGCGGCGCGTCCGCGGGTGCGGTAGGGACGACGGCAGGCCCGAGGAGAGGACCCGGCATGCGGATCACCGACACGAGCGACCTGTGGTGGAAGACCGCGGTCGTCTACTGCCTGGACGTCGAGACCTACCTGGACTGGGACGGTGACGGCTGCGGCGACTTCGCCGGCCTCGCCCAGCGCATCGACCACCTCGCCGACCTCGGCGTCACCTGCCTGTGGCTGATGCCCTTCTACCCGACCGCCGAGCGCGACGACGGCTACGACATCACCGACTTCTACGGCGTCGACCCGAGGCTGGGCACCCACGGCGACCTCGTCGAGGTCATCCGGACGGCCAACGACCGCGGCATGCGGGTGATCGCCGACCTCGTGGTCAACCACACCTCGATCCAGCACCCGTGGTTCCAGCGCGCCCGGCAGAGCCGGGACGACCCCTTCCACGACTTCTACGTCTGGCGGGACGACGAGCCGCCGGACACCTCCGACCAGGTCGTCTTCCCCGACCAGGAGGACAGCACCTGGACCTTCAACGAGCCCACCGGTGAGTGGTACCAGCACCGCTTCTACAAGGAGCAGCCCGACCTCAACGTGGCCGACCCGCGGGTACGCGACGAGGTCGCCAAGATCATGGGCTTCTGGCTGCAGCTGGGGCTGTCGGGCTTCCGCGTCGACGCCGTCCCCTTCTTCCTGGAGGTGGAGCCGGCGGACGCCGGGGCGCTCCCGGACCCGCACGAGTACCTCCGCGACCTGCGCTCCTTCCTCGGCCGCCGCACCGGCGACGGCATCCTGCTCGGCGAGGTGAACCTCCCGCACGAGCAGCAGGTCGAGTTCTTCGGCGGCGCGGACGGCGACGAGCTGACCATGCTGTTCGACTTCGTCGGCATGCAGGCGCTGTACCTCTCGCTGGCCCGTGCCGACGCCGGCCCGCTGCGCACCGCCCTCACCCAGCGCCCGGTGGTCGACCCCGACAGCCAGTGGGCCACGTTCGTCCGCAACCACGACGAGCTCACCCTCGACAAGCTCTCCGACGACGAGCGGCAGGAGGTCTTCGCCGCCTTCGGCCCGGAGGAGCGGATGCAGGTCTACGGCCGCGGGCTGCGCCGCCGGCTGCCGCCGATGCTGGACGGCGACCCGCGGCGGGTCCGCATGGTCTACAGCCTGCTGTTCTCCCTGCCGGGCACCCCGGTGCTCTTCTACGGCGAGGAGATCGGCATGGGGGAGGACCTCGACGCCGAGGGCCGCCTCGCGGTCCGGACGCCGATGCAGTGGACGTCGGGCCGCCACGGTGGGTTCTCGACCGTCGAGGACCCCGCGCAGCTGCCCGGGCCGGTCGTCGACGGCGGGTTCGCCCCCGAGTTCGTCAACGTCGCCGACCAGCGGCACGACCCCGACTCGCTGCTGTCGTTCATGGCGCTGCTCATCCGGCGCTACCGGGAGTCCCCGGAGCTCGGCTGGGGCGCCTACGAGGTGCTCGAGCAGCCGCACCCCGAGGTGCTGGCCCACCTGTGCAGCTGGGACGACGGCGCGCTGGTCGCCGTCCACAACCTCGGACCCGAGCCCCGCACGGTGCCGCTGACCCTGCCCGAGTGCGGCCGGGAGCACCTGCTGGTGGACCTCCTGCAGACCGGGGAGGAGCCGGTGGACGACGAGGGCGGCGTGGAGCTGGCCCTCGGCGGCTACGGGTACCGCTGGCTGCGGGTGGTCGCCCCCGGCAGCCGCCGGCTGGTCTGAGCGATCCGGTGTCGACACGTCGACGTGTCGACACGGCGGTGTCGGTCGGGCCGCCTAGCGAGGAGGCGATGACCGAGGCACCCCCCACCCCGAACCCGCCGACCGCCGAGCTGCCCGTGTACGGCGGCGCCCCGACCGGCGGGGACCCGACCCCGCCGGGCCCGACGGTCACCGGCCCGATCGAGGCCGGCCCGCCGCCCGTGCCGTTCCCCGGTCTCGAGGGTGCGGCGGCCGCCGGCGCGACCGCCGTCCCGGCCGCGGCGGCCGCTCCGGCTGCGGAGCCGACCGCCGCGCAGGCCGCGGCCCAGACCCCCGCGCAGACCGCGACCCCGGCCCCGGCGCCCGAGGGGCACCAGCCGACGACGCCGGTGACGGGGCGCCCGCGGATCGGTCCCCGCCGGCCGGGCTCGATGACCCGGATGGGCCCGTGGGCGCCGGTGGCCGGTGCGCTCATCGGCCTGGTCGCCGGCATCGTCGTCGCGCTGCTGCTCGGCGGGGTGGCCGGGGCGTTCAACGAGCGGCTGGCGCTGGTCTTCCTCACCGTCGGGCTGATGATGCTCGGCGCGGCCGGCGCGCTGCTGGCCGACGAGGTGCGGCTGGTCCGCCGGGGGGCGCGTGAGGCGGCCATCCGCCCCGCGTGGGTGGAGGCCACCGCCAACCTCATCAACGGCCTCACGCCGGCCCGGCTGCTCCTGCTGGCCAGTGCGTTCGTGCTGTTCCTCGCCGCCTTCGTCGTCTGAGCGGACCCCGGCTCAGGTGTAGGCCTGCACCGCCAGGTGGACCGCCAGCCCGATGCCCGCGAGGGCGATGAGCCGGCGCAACGCGGTCTGGGGGGCGCGGCGCACCACGCGCGGCCCGATCCGGCCCCCGAGGAACAGCCCGATCGCCAGCGGGAGCGCCGCCGACCAGGCGACGTCGGAGAGCACGATGAAGCCGACGGCGGCCACCGCGTTGGCCATGCCGAGCACCACGTTCTTCAGCGCGTTGCCGATCGGCAGGCCCTCGCCCGTGGTGAGCAGGAACATCGCCAGCATCATCACCCCGGCCGCGGCGCCGAAGTAGCCGCCGTAGATGCCCACCGCGAAGGTGCCCAGCGGCAGCCACCACGGGTCACGGTGGGTGGGGTGGGCCCGGGCGCCCTCCACGGCGAGCTGCCGTGGAGGCCGCTGCAGGAACATGGCGATCGACGCGCCGGCGATCAGCCACGGCACGATGCGCTCGAAGGCCTCCGACGGGGTGAGCAGCAGCAGCGCGGCCCCGGCGACGCCGCCGAGGACCGCTCCGGCGCCCAGCCGGAGCAGCCGTCGTCCCTGGCCGCGCAGCTCCGGGCGGGAGGCGCTGACCGACCCGACGCTGTTGAGCACCAGCGAGACGGTGTTGGTGACGTTGGCCGTGACCGGCGGGATGCCGGTGGCCAGCAGCGCCGGGTAGCTGATCAGCGAGGCGAGCCCCGCGATGCTGCCGGTCAGCCCGGCACCGATGCCGGCCAGGACGAGGAACCCGAACTCCAGCACGCTCACGGCTCGTCGGTCCCCGTCACGTCCCCCAGCTTGCCTCCCGGCCCGGCCGGGCCGGCTCACCGGGTCAGCAGCACCGCGATGGCCACGCAGCCGAGCGCGACGATCGCCGTCCGCAGCACCGGGGAGGGCAGCCGCCGGCCGAAGCGCGCGCCGGTCCAGCCGCCGAGCAGCGAGCCGCCGGCGACCAGCGCGGCCGCCGTCCAGTCGACGCGGTCGGTGGCGACCACGACGTAGGCCCCCGCGGCGACGGCGTTGACCGCGAGCGTCAGCACGTTCTTGAGCGCGTTGAGCCGCTGCAGCGGCTCGTGCAGCAGGAGGCCGAAGACGCCGATCTGCAGCACGCCCTGGCTGGCCGCGAAGTACCCGCCGTAGCTGCCGGTGGCGTAGGCGCCGGCGAACAGGGCGGCCAGCCGGCCGGCGCCGATCCGCTGCGGGCCGGCGTCGTCGGCGCGGCGACGGGCCAGCGCCCGCTGCACCATCGGCTGGACGGCGACCAGCACCACGGCCAGCCCGACGAGGACCGGCACCACCGCCTCGAACGCCGCCGCCGGCAGGTGCAGCAGCAGGAACGCGCCGGTCAGCGCACCCAGCACCGAGGCGGGCAGCAGCCGCAGCAGCAGGCCGCGCTGGCCGGCGAGCTCGCGCCGGTAGCCGATCGACCCGGTGAGGTTGCCCGGCACCAGACCGAGGGAGTTGCTGATCGTCGCGGTGACCGGCGGCAGGCCGACGGCCAGCAGCACCGGGAAGGTGACCAGCGTGCCGGACCCGACGACGGCGTTGATGCTGCCGGCGGCGAACCCGGCGGCCAGCACCGCGAGCATCTCCAGCGCGTTCACGACCGCATCACCCGCAGCCTCGCACGACCACTGGGCGACGGCACGCAGCCGGGGTGGGCCGGTCGCGGGGCCGCAGCGGCGGGGACTCAGTCGCGCCGGCCGGCGTCGACCACGCGGAGGACGACGGAGCCCTCCTCGTCGGAGGCCTCCAGGTCGACCTCGACGTCGATGCCCCAGTCGTGGTCGCCGGCCGGGTCGTCGAGGATCTGCCGCACCCGCCACACGCCGGGCTCGCCCTTGTCCCAGATCAGCAGCGCCGGGCCGCGGGCGTCGGCGCCGGTGCCCACCGAGTCGTGCTCGGCGAAGTAGGCCTGCACCACCTCGCCCCACCGGTCGGCGTCCCACCCGGAGCCGCGGTCGAGCTCGCCGAGGTCGTACCAGCGGCGGAGGGCCCACAGCTCCACCCGGCGGAACAGCGCGTTGCGCACCATCGCGGTGAACGCCCGCTCGTTGCCGGTGAGGGGACGGGGCCGGGCCGGGACGGCGACCGGTTCGTCCAGCGGCTGGTCGGGTGAGGTCAGCTGCTCCCACTCGTCCAGCAGCGAGGAGTCCACCTGCCGGACCAGCTCACCCAGCCACTCCACGAGGTCGGTGACCTCCTCGGTGCGTGCCGCCGCCGGGACGCCGGAACGCAGCGCCTTGAACGCATCCGACAGGTACCGCAGCACCGCGCCCTCGGACCGGGTGAGCCCGTAGGTGTTCACGAACTCGCGGAAGGTGGACGCCCGCTCCCACATCTCGCGGACGACGGCCTTCGGCGACAGGTGCGCATCGCGGGCCCAGGGGTTGCTGCGCACGTAGACCTCGAAGGCGTGCCCGAGCAGCTCCTCCAGCGGCTTCGGGTGGGTGATGCCCTCGAGCAGCTCCATGCGCTCCTCGTACTCGATGCCCTCGGCCTTCATCTGGGCGACCGCCTCGCCCTTGGCCTTGTTCAGCTGCGCGGCGAGGATCTGCCGCGGGTCGTCGAGGGTGGCCTCGATGACGCTCACGACGTCGAGGGCGTAGGTGTCCGACGCCGGGTCCAGCAGCTCGATGGCGGCCAGCGCGAAGGTCGACAGCGGCTGGTTGAGGGCGAAGTCCGGCGGCAGGTCGACGGTGAGCCGGTACCGGCGGCCGTCCGGCTCGGGCTCGGGCAGCCGCTCCAGCACGCCGGCCTGCAGCAGCGAGCGGGCGATGCCGATCGCCTCGCGGATGTGCCGGAGCTGGCGCTTGCGCGGCTCGTGGTTGTCGGTGAGCAGCCGGCGCAGCGCGTCGACGGGGTTGCCGGGCCGGTCGACGACGTCGAGGAGCATCGCCGTCGACACCCGCATGTTGCTCGTCAGCGGCTCGGGGTCGGCCGCGACCAGCCGGTTCATGGTCGCCTCCGACCACGGCACCATGCCCTCGGGCGCCTTGCGGCGGACCAGCTTGCGGCGCTTCTTCGGGTCGTCGGCGACCTTGGCGAACTGCTTGAGGTTCTCCACCTCGTGCTCGGGCGCCTGGACGACGACGGTGCCCGCGGTGTCGTACCCGGCCCGCCCGGCCCGCCCGGCGATCTGGTGGAACTCCCGGGCGTTGAGCAGCCGGGTGCGGGTGCCGTCGTACTTGGACAGCGCGGAGAACACGACGGTGCGGATCGGCACGTTGATGCCCACGCCGAGGGTGTCGGTGCCGCAGATGACCTTGAGCAGCCCGGCCTGCGCCAGCTGCTCCACCAGCCGCCGGTACTTGGGCAGCATCCCGGCGTGGTGGACGCCGATGCCGTGGCGGACCAGCCGCGACAGCGTCGTCCCGAACGAGGAGGTGAACCGGAAGCCGCCGATCATGTCGGCGATCGCGGCCTTCTCCTCCTTGCTGCACACGTTGACGCTCATCAGCGCCTGCGCCCGCTCCAGCGCGGAGGCCTGGGTGAAGTGGACGACGTAGACCGGCGCCTGCCGGGTGTCCAGCAGCTCCTGGATCGTCTCGTGCATGGGCGTCGTCGCGTAGTAGTGGTGCAACGGCACCGGGCGCTCGGCGCCGGCCACCAGCGCGGTGGGCCGGCTGGTGCGGCGGGTGAGGTCCTCGCGCAGCGCCGTGGTGTCGCCGAGGGTGGCGCTCATGAGGAGGAACTGCGCCCTCGGCAGCTCCAGCAGCGGCACCTGCCAGGCCCAGCCGCGGTCGGGGTCGCCGTAGAAGTGGAACTCGTCCATGACGACCAGGCCGACGTCGGCGTCCGCGCCCTCGCGCAGCGCGACGTTGGCCAGCACCTCGGCGGTGCAGGCGATGATCGGCGCGTCGCGGTTCACCGCGGCGTCGCCGGTGAGCATGCCGACGTTCTCCGCACCGAACACCCCGCACAGCGCGAAGAACTTCTCGCTGACCAGCGCCTTGATCGGCGCGGTGTACCAGCTGCGCCGCCCGGCGGCCAGGGCCGCGTACTGCGCGCCGGTGGCCACCAGCGACTTGCCGGAGCCGGTCGGCGTCGCCAGGACGACGTTGGCGCCGCTGACCAGCTCGATCAGCGCCTCCTCCTGCGCGGGGTAGAGCACGGTGCCGTTCCCCTCCGCCCACGCGGCGAAGGAGGTGAACAGCTCGTCGGGGTCGGCACCCCGCGCGCGGAGGGCGGCGAGGTCGCCCGGGTCGTCGAGGAGGGGAGGGGCGGTGGCGGTCATCGTGGGGGACAGCGTGCCCGACGCGGGTTCCCTTCCCGGGCAGGCGGTCCGGTTCCGGGGCGGACGACGGGGGTAGGCGGGGGCCGACCCACCCACGAACCTGGAGGACGACGACGTGTCTTCGCCCCGCCCCGAGTCCCAGCCCGCCCAGCAGCAGGACGTCCCCGGCACGCTGGGGGAGATGGACCCCAAGCCCGACCACGGGGAGGACAGCTACCGCGGCTCCGGCCGGCTGACCGGCAAGGCGGCGGTCATCACCGGCGGCGACAGCGGCATCGGCCGCGCGGTCGCCATCGCCTTCGCCCGCGAGGGCGCCGACGTCCTGATCTCCTACCTGAACGAGCACGAGGACGCCGAGGACACCAAGCGGTACGTCGAGGAGGCCGGCCGGAAGTGCGTGCTCGTGCCCGGCGACCTCGCCGACCGGGCGCACGCCAAGACGATCATCCCCAAGGCGGTCGAGGCGTTCGGGAAGATCGACGTCCTGGTCAACAACGCCGCGTTCCAGATGAGCCACCCGACGCTGGAGGAGATCTCCGACGACGAGTGGGACCACACCGTCGCGCTGAACCTGTCGGCGATGTTCACCCTGTGCAAGGACGCGATCCCGCACATGCAGCCGGGTGCGTCGATCATCAACTCCTCGTCGGTCAACTCCGACAACCCGAGCCCGCACCTCATCGCCTACGCGATGACCAAGGCCGGCATCGCCAACTTCACCGCGTCGCTGGCGCAGATGTACGCGGAGAAGGGGATCCGGGCCAACAGCGTGGCGCCCGGCCCCATCTGGACGCCGCTGATCCCGGCCACCATGGACGAGGACAAGGTGGAGAGCTTCGGCCAGCAGGTGCCGATGGGCCGCCCCGGCCAGCCCGCCGAGCTCGCGCCGGTCTACGTGCTGCTGGCCAGCGACGAGGCCTCCTACGTGTCCGGCGCCCGGGTGGCGGTCACCGGCGGCAAGCCGATCCTCTGAGCCCCGCAGGTCGGCCTTTGTGGCCACTTCGGCCACCGGGGAACGGGCCTTCGTGGCCACGAAGGCCGGTCAGCGGACGGCGGCGGCGATGGCGGCGACGTCCGCGGGGGTGACCCGGCAGCAGCCGCCGACCAGCCGCGCGCCGGCCCCCAGCCAGCCCGCCACCTCGCCGGTCGGGACGCCCGGTGACCCGGTCCAGCGCCGGGCGCCGGCATCCCAGCCCTCGCCGCTGTTGGGGTAGGCGACCCGGGGCCTGCCGGCGACGGCCGCAGCGGCCAGCGACGGGCCGACCGCGGCCGGCGCGGTGCAGTTGACCCCCACCGCGACCACCGCGTCGACGCCCGCGGCCAGCGCGAACACCGTCTCGGCCCGCTCACCGCGGCGGGTCCGGACGACGCCGGCGCCGTCGACCACCGTGGTGAGGGAGAGCCACACCGGGACGCCGAGCGCGTCGGCCTCGGCCACCAGCGCCTCGGCCTCCGCGGCCGCGGGCACCGTCTCGCAGGCCAGGACGTCGGCGCCGGCCTCGGCCAGCACCGTCATCCGCGGCCGGTGGAACGCGCGCAGCTGCGCGACGGTCGTCCGGTCGCAGTAGGCGCCGGTGTACTCCGACCCGTCGGCCAGCACCGCCCCGTACGGGCCCACCGACCCGGCGACCCACGCCCCGGGCGCGCCACGGCGGGCCAGCGCCACGGAGGAGGCGATGAGCCGGCGGGCCTCGGCGGCGTCCACCCCGGCCGCGGCGAACCCCTCGACCGAGGCCTGGTAGCTCGCCGTGGTCGCCACCTGCGCACCGGCCGCGGCGAAGGCGGCGTGCGCGGCCACCACCGCGTCGGGGTCGTCGCGCAGCAGCCGCGCCGACCACAGCGCCGAGGACAGGTCGGCGCCCTGCGCCTCCAGCCGGGTGGCCAGCCCGCCGTCGAGCACGACCGGACCGGTGGCCAGGGCCTCGGCCAGCGAGAGCTCAGGCATGGTCCTGATCCTCCCGCGGTACTGGGGGACCATGGTGTTCATCTGGAGCAGCGGCTGGGGTCCGCGACGGCGCCCGCGGGGCGGGTACCGCGGCATGGGCCCGGGCTACGGCCCCAGGTACGGCCCGGGCTACGGGCCCGGCTACCGGCGGGGCTACGGCCCGCCGGCCGGCTACGGGCGCGGGTACCGCGGCGGCAACGACTCCTGCCTGCGCGACCTGCTGTTCCTCAACACCGGCTGCTGCCTGGCCAACGCCATCGGCTGCGGCATCGACGGGCTGTTCCTGGTGCCCACCACCGTGCGGCACGTGCACACGGCCGGCACCGGACGGCGCGGCACCCGGATGCGGGACCGCCTGGTCGCCGCCGTCCGCGTCTACCAGCGCGAGGTGAGCCCGAGGCGGCCGCCGTCCTGCCGGTTCGAGCCGACCTGCTCGGCCTACGCCGTCGAGGCGCTGGAGCAGCACGGTGCCGGCCGCGGCACCTGGCTCACGGTGCGCCGGCTGCTGCGCTGCCGGCCCGGCGTGCCCGGGGGTGCCGACCCGGTCCCGGCCGCCTGACCTCACTCCTCCCGACCGACGCCGGGAGCGGCGGCGCGGGTGACCGCGAGGGCCACGACCACCGGCAGCACGCCGAAGACGGTCGCCGAGTAGACGCCTCCGCTCAGCGCGGGGAGCAGGCCCGTCGTCCCGTCGGTCAGCGACCAGCCCAGCCCCACCAGCGGGAGGGTCGCGACGGCGGTGGCCAGGACCGCGCGCGTCTGCACCGCCCGCCCGTGCCGGCGGGTCCCCAGGCCCACGACGAACGCCGGCACGGAGGTGAGCAGTCCGTCGAACACCGGGATGACCGGCCCGTCCCCGGTGTCGACGAGGGCGGCGAGGAACAGCGCGTGCCACACCAGCGCGCCCGCCGTCGCCACCACCAGCGCCAGCCACGCTCCCGCGGCCAGCGGCGAGCCGAACGCCCGGAGGTGCACCAGGCCGGCCGCGAGGGCCAGGCAGAGGACCGCGCCGCCGACCACCACGGCCAGCAGCGGCGCGGGGACGTCGGTGACCTGCCAGCCGGACGGCGTGCGGTCCGGCAGCGGCCAGCCCAGGGCGCCGACCGCGCAGGCGAGGAGGGTGAGCGCGGTCGCCACGCCGGCTAGCACCGTCGGTGACCGCGCCCCCGGTGCCGGGTCTGCTGCCGCCGCCACCGGCGCAGCGTGCCAGACCGGCGGACGGGTGGGTGCCCTCCGTCGCGCGCCCCGTCGGCCAGACTGGCCCCGTGCCCACCGTCGACGACGCCTCCGGTGACCTGCCCGTCACCGGGTCCCTCGTCGTGCCCGCAGCCGCGCTCGGCTGGCGCTTCTCCCGCTCCTCGGGCCCCGGCGGCCAGGGGGTCAACACAGCCGACTCCCGCGTGGAGCTGTCGGTGGCCCCGCTCGAGCTGCCCGGGCTGGGCGACGTCCAGCGGCAGCGGCTGGCCGCTCGGCTGGGCCCGCGCCTGGTGGACGGCGTCCTGACCGTGGTCGCCAGCGAGCACCGCCAGCAGCTGCGCAACCGGCAGGCCGCCCGCGAGCGGCTGGCCGCGGTGCTCCGCGCCGCGCTCGCCCCACCGGCACCGGCCCGGCGGCGTACCAAGCCCACGCGGGGCTCCCAGGAGCGGCGGATCGAGGCCAAGAAGCAGCGCGGCGCGCTCAAGAAGCAGCGCCGCTCCTGGGACTGACCGCCCGGGCCGGCCGGGCGCCGCGCGTCAGCTGAACCGCTGCTGCAGGTGCACGGTCACCTGCTCACCGGCGGCGTCCTTGCCGATGGCGCGGCAGATGGCCGCCCGCAGCGGCAGCCAGTGCGGCCCGCTGCCCGACGGCATCAGCGTCGCGGCGAACGGGTGGCCGTCGGTGGTGCCGGCGACCTTGACCGCCCGGCGCGTCCCCAGCAGCTCCGGTGACCCCGGCACGGTCAGGTAGGTCGGGAACGCCCCGTCCTTCTCGATCGGCGCGGTGAAGGTGACGTCGAGCGGCTGGGGCAAGGGTGCGGTCACGGTGCGGTGCTCCTCGGGTCGGGGTCGTCGTCGGTTGGACCGGCGAGCGGCCCCGGACTCATCGCCGGGGGAGCGTGGCGCGCCGCCGCTCCAGGAACGCCCGCTCGCGGGCGTTGCCGGCCAGCGCGATCGCCTCGGTGTAGGCCGCGGCCGCCTCCCGCGTGCGGCCCAGCCGCCGGAGCAGGTCGGCCCGGACGGCGGGCAGCAGGTGGTGCGGCAGCTGCAGCGCCTCCACCTCGGCCAGGGCCGCCGCCGGCCCCTCCACCTCGGCCACCGCCACCGCCCGGTTGAGCGTCACGACCGGCGAGGGCGCGATGGCCCGCAGCTGGTCGTACAGCGCCAGCACCTGCCGCCAGTCGGTGTCCGCGGCGGTGGGTGCGTCGCTGTGCACCGCCTGGATCGCCGCCTGCAGCTGGTAGGGGCCGGGTGAGTTGCGCCGCAGACAGCGCCGCACCAGCTCCTGGCCCTCGGCGACCATCGCGGCGTCCCAGAGCCCGCGGTCCTGCTCCGGGAGGGGGACGAGGTCGCCGTCCGGCGACACCCGGGCGGCGCGCCGGGACTCCACCAGCAGCACCAGGGCCAGCAACCCGAGCACCTCCGGCTCGTCGGGCACCAGCTCGGCCAGCTCGCGGGCCAGCCGGATCGCCTCGGCGGCGAGGTCGGGACGGGCCAGGCGGTCCCCGGAGGTCGCCGTGTGGCCCTCCGTGGCGATCAGGGCGACCACGGCCAGGACGCCGCGCAGCCGATCCGGGAGGTCGGCGTCGGTCGGCACCCGGTAGGGGATGCGGGCGGCCCGGATCTTGCGCTTGGCCCGCACCAGCCGCTGGGCCATGGTGGCCTCGGGCACCAGGAAGGCGTGTGCGATCTCCGCCGTGGTGAGCCCGCCGACCAGCCGCAGCGTGAGGGCCACCCGCGCGGCGGGGGCCAGGGCGGGGTGGCAGCAGGTGAACAGCATGCGCAGCCGGTCGTCGCGCACGGCGCCCTCCTCGGGCGGTGGGCCGGGGTCGTGCAGCAGCGCCGCGGCGCGGTGCCGGTCCTCCCGGGTCGACTCCCGGCGCAGCCGGTCGATCGCCCGGTTGCGGGCCGTGGTGACGATCCAGCCGGCGGGGCTGGGCGGCACCCCGTCGGCCGGCCAGCGCGCCACCGCGGTGGTGAAGGCGTCCTGCACCGCCTCCTCGGCGGCGTCGATGTCGCCGAGGAGGCGGGTGAGGACGGCGACCGCGCGGCCGTGGGACTCGCGGAAGACCCGCTCGACCTGCGCGGCGGTCGGCTCGGTCAGCAGCCCGGCCCGCCCTGCAGCGGCCGCACCTCGATCGGCAGGGTGATCGCCCGGGCGAGCTTGCGGCCCCACTCGAGCGCGGCGTCGAGGTCCGGCGCCTCGACGACGGTGAACCCGCCGACGTGCTCCTTGGCCTCCACGTAGGGGCCGTCGGTGAGCAGCACGTCGTCGCCCTCGGCCCGGAGCACCGTCGCGGTCTCCGGCGGGTGCAGGCCGCCGGCGAAGACCCACGCGCCCGCCTCCCGCATCTCGCGGTTGACCGCGTCGAGGTCGCGCATGATCGGCTCCAGGAACTCCGGAGGGGGCACCTCGCCGTCGGGCTGGTAGATCGTCAGCAGGTACTGCGCCATCGTCGTCCTCCTCGGGTCCGCGGCCGGCCCCTCGCCGCCCGCTCACCCCCAGTACGAACGGGGTGGCCGCCGATCGACACTCAGCCGGGCTGCCGGACCAGCAGCCACAGCGGCAGCTCGTCGTCCGCGGTGTGCATGGCGCGGTCCACCTCGAAGCCGGAGCCGCGCAGGAAGCGGGCGGCGGCCCAGGTGTACACGGCCGCGGCGGCGAGCACGCCCTCGGCGTCGCAGCGGTCGAGCACCGGACGCAGCAGCGCGGTGGCCATGCCGTGGCGGCGGCTGCTGGGGCGGGTGCCGAGGTGGGCCAGCCACCAGTGCGGCTGCGCCGGGCGGGCGGCGTCCACCAGCTCCCGGGTGCGGGCCACGCGCCCGGCGTGCGGCCCGGCCAGGTACGGCAGCTCGCGGGCCAGCGCGGCGGAGACGTCGGCCGGCAGGGGAGCCGTGCCCGGGGCGCCGGGCGGGGCCTCCCAGGTCGCGACCGCGGAGACGTCCTCGGTGACCCAGCCGGTGCCCGTGGCCACCGAGCGGTGCCCGGCGTCCAGTTCGTGCAGCCGGGTCAGCCGCTGCATGCGGCCGTCCTCCGGCAGCGCCCAGCGGGTCCAGCGCGAGTCGGCCAGCGCCACGGTCAGGGTGGCGGCGATCCGGGGGACGTCGCGCTGCTCGGCGGGCCGCACCGACGGGGCCCCGATCCGGACGGTCGGCTCACTCACCCGCCCATCCCACCACCCCGCGGTGCGCGCCCCGCCGGCCGGGCACGCAGCCGCGGCCGGCGGGGCCCGCGGTCACCCCAGGGCGCCCTTGACCGCCGTGGCGAGGTCGGCCAGCAGCGGCTGGAAGCCCTCGCTGCACGCCTCGCACAGCCAGAAGATGCCGTGGATCTGGCCGTCGTAGCGCTTCAGCGTGGCCGGGACGCCGGCCTCCTCCAGGAGCTTGGCGTAGCGGACGCCGTCGTCGCGCAGCGGATCGAACTCGGCGACCGCGATGAACGCCGGCGGCAGCCCGGAGTGGTCGTCGGCCAGGGCGGGCGAGGCGTAGGGCTCCTTGGCCTGGGCCTCGTCGAGGATGTAGTGCTCGCGGAACCAGCGCATGGAGCTCGCCGTCAGCAGGTAGCCCTCGGCGTTCTGCCGGTAGGACTCGGTCTCGAAGCTGTTGAGGTCGGTCGCCGGGTAGATCAGCGCCTGGAAGGCGATCTCGGGGCCGCCCCGGTCGCGCGCCATGAGGGCGACGGCCGCGGCCAGGTTCCCGCCGGCGCTGTCGCCGGCCACCACGATGCCGGCCGGCTCGGCGACGAGCTCGGCCTGGTGCTCGGCCACCCACTGGGTGACCGCGTAGCAGTCCTCGGGTGCCGCGGGGTAGGCCGACTCGGGCGCCAGCCGGTACTGCGCGGACACCACGACGCACCCGGCGGCGTCGGCCAGCGCCCGGCAGGGCGCGTCGGCGATCTCGATGTTGCCGATCACCCAGCCGCCGCCGTGGAAGTAGACCAGCACGCCGCGGGGGGAGCCGTTGGGCGTGTAGATGCGGATCGGCAGCGCGCCGGCCGGTCCGGGGACCGTGCGGTCGCGGACGGAGGCGACCTGCACCAGCGGGCCCTGCAGTGCCTTGAACGTGCCCGCGACCTCGCGGGCCTGGGACACCGAGAGCTCGGCGAAGTCCGGGGCGCCCTGCGCCTCCATCGCGGCGAGCAGTCCAGCGGTCTGTGAGTGCAGCGGCACGGTTCCTCCACGGTCTCGGACGGCGGCGCCCGGGCCGGCGGCGCCGGGTCCGTAACCTAGGTCACATCCGGGACCGGCCGGAAGGTGTCGTCGCACAACCGTCCGGGGCCGGTGGTGAGGCCGCCGGAACGCAGGCTTGACGTCGCTGCCGCGGTCGGGAAACCGGCGCCGACGACGCTCGGGGCCGTGACCGCCACCGCCCTCCCCGGAGTCCTCGCCGGGGCCGGCCCGCGCACCCGGACCACCGCCACCCACTGCCCGTACTGCTCGCTGCAGTGCGGCGTGACCATGACCGCCGGGGACCGGCCGGCCACCCTCCAGCCGGCCGACTTCCCGACCAACCGGGGCGGGCTGTGCTCCAAGGGCTGGTCGGCGACCGAGCTGCTCGACCACCCCGAGCGGCTCACCCGGCCCCTGGTGCGCGCCGTGCCCGGCGACCGCACCAGCCCCCTGGTCGAGGCTCCCTGGGACGAGGCCCTGGACCGGGTCGTGGCCGCCATCGGGCGCACCCAGGCGCGGTACGGCCCCGACGCGGTCGGCTGCTTCGGCGGTGGCGGGCTGACCAACGAGCAGGCCTACCAGTTCGGCAAGTTCGCGCGGGTCGCGCTGCGCACCTCCGCGATCGACTACAACGGCCGGTTCTGCATGTCGTCGGCGGCCGGTGCGGCCAACCGGGCGTTCGGCCTGGACCGCGGCATGCCCTTCCCGCTGTCCGACGTCGCCGCGGCCGACGTCGTCGTCCTGGTCGGCGCCAACCCGGCCGACACCATGCCGCCGGCGATGCAGTACCTCGAGGAGGGCCGCGCCCGCGGCGCGCAGCACGTCGTCGTCGACCCGCGGCGGACGGCGACCGCCCGCACCGCCGCCCTCCACCTGCAGCCGCTGCCCGGCACCGACCTGGCGCTGGCCAACGGCCTGCTGCACATCGCGATCGCCGAGGGCCTGGTCGACGAGGCGTACGTCGCCGCGCGCACCACGGGGTTCGAGGAGGTCCGGGACGGGGTCACGGCGTACTGGCCGGACCGCGTGGAACGGCTGACCGGTGTCCCGGTCGCCGACCAGCGGCGCACCGTCTCCGCCCTGGCCCGCGCGGGGAGGGCGATCGTGCTGACCGCCCGCGGCGCCGAGCAGCACCGCAGCGGCACCGACACCGCGCAGGCGTGGATCAACCTCGCCCTGGCCCTCGGCCTGCCCGGCCGGGAGGGCAGCGGCTGGGCCACGGTCACCGGCCAGGGCAACGGGCAGGGCGGCCGCGAGCACGGCCAGAAGGCCGACCAGCTGCCCGGTTACCGCAGCATCTCCGACCCCGCCGCACGCCGGCACGTGGCCGCCGTGTGGGGCGTCGACCCCGAGGACCTGCCCGGCCCCGGCCGCAGCGCGTTCGAGCTGCTCGACGCGCTCGGCACCGACGGCGGCGTCCGGACCCTGCTGGTGCTCGCCTCCAACGTCGCGGTCTCCGCGCCCGACGCCCGCCGGGTCGTGCGCCGGCTGGGCGACCTGGACTTCCTCGCGGTCAGCGACTTCTTCCTCTCCGAGACCGCCGAGCTCGCCGACGTCGTCCTGCCCAGCGCGATGTGGGCCGAGGAGGACGGCACGATGACCAACGTCGAGGGCCGGGTGATCCGCCGCCGTCGGGCGCTGGACCCGCCCGACGGGGTCCGCGACGACCTGCAGCTGCTGGCCGAGCTCGCCGCCCGGCTCGGGGT
The DNA here is from genome assembly GCF_054050635.1 of Geodermatophilus sp. SYSU D00079. NCBI lineage: Bacteria > Bacillati > Actinomycetota > Actinomycetes > Geodermatophilales > Geodermatophilaceae > Geodermatophilus > Geodermatophilus sp. SYSU D00079. The sequence goes on from NZ_JBJGZS010000006.1 coordinate 124,329, forward strand.
GGGGGAGCGGTTCTCCGCCGACCCGGAGACCGTCTTCGCCGAGCTCGGCCGGGCCAGCGCCGGGGGAGCGGCGGACTACTCGGGCATCAGCTACCGGCGCATCGACGAGGAGCAGGGCGTGTTCTGGCCCTGCCCGGCACCGGGGCACCCCGGCACGCCCCGGCTGTTCACCGAGCGGTTCGCCACCCCCGACGGCCGCGCCCGCTTCCTGCGGGTGGAGCACGTCGAGGCCCACGAGCGCCCCGACGCCGAGTACCCGTACGTGCTCACCACCGGCCGGGTGCTGGCCCAGTACCAGTCGGGCACCCAGACCCGGCGCTCCCGCAGCCTCCGGCTCCTCGCGCCCCTCCCGCGGGCCGAGCTGCACCCCGACCTCGCCCGCGGCCTCGGCATCGGCCCGGACGACGTCGTCGAGCTGGCCACCCGCCGCGGCCGGGCCCGGTTCTCCGCGCACCTGACCGAGGACATCCGGCCCGACGTCGTCTTCGCGCCCTTCCACTGGGGCGGCGCCTCGTCGGCCAACGCGCTCACCGACGCCGACGCCCTCGACCCCACCAGCCGGATGCCCGCCTTCAAGGTCTGCGCGGTCGCCGTCAGCCGGGTCGAGGGCCCCGGCGAGCGGCTGCCCGCCCCCGATGCCGCCACCCAGCCCGAGCCACGCCCCCACCAGCTGCCCCCGACCCCCCAGCCACGGACCCCGTCCCGGAGGAGGACCCCCCGCGTGAAGAGCACCCCACGCTTCCTGCAAGGCGTCTACCCGATCACCGGGGAGGGCCTGGACAAGCCCGGCCCGGTCGACCCCGCCCTGCGCTACACCGTGCCCAGCGGGGCCAGCGCCCAGGCGCTCTACTTCCGCGGCGGCAACTCCACCGAGCACCTGGTCTACGCGCTGCTCATGCGTGACGGCGTCCCGATGCGCTGGTTCCCCATCGGCGCCAAGGGCGACGTGCACGTGCCGCTGCGAGTGGTCGAGGACCTGCCCGGCGGCACGCTGGTCGAGGTGCACGCGGCCGCGCCGATGGGCGTCACCGGCGAGCTGGTCGTCGACCTCGGGCTGGTGGAGGTCTGATGACGGCGATCCTGGGGGGCCGGCCCGCCGGTCTGACCACGCTGCGGTTCGACGACCTCGACGAGCGGGCCCGGCTGGTCGTCGTCGGCAACGGCATGGCCGGCGCCCGGTTCGTCGAGGAGGTGCTCGAGCGCGGCGGCGGGGAGCAGTTCCGGATCACCGTCTTCGGCGACGAGCCGCACGGCAACTACAACCGGATCATGCTCTCGCCGGTGCTGGCCGGGGAGTCGCACGAGGACGACATCGTCCTCAACAGCCACGACTGGTACGCCGACAACGGCGTCACCCTGCGCGCCGGGGTCCGGGTGGAGCGGATCGACGTCGCCGCCAAGGCCGTGCACGGCTCCGACGGCTCGGTCACCCCCTACGACCACCTGGTGCTGGCCACCGGCAGCAGCTCGTTCATCCCGCCGATGGCCGGCGTCCGCACCGGCGACGGCGGTCTGCTGCCCGGGGTGTACGGCTTCCGCACCATCGACGAGACCCGCGCGATGCTCGCGGCGACCCGTTCCTGCACGCGGGCGGTCGTGATGGGTGGCGGTCTGCTCGGGCTGGAGGCCGCCCGGGCGCTGCAGGGGCACGGGCTGCACGTCGAGCTGGTGCACGCCGCACCGTGGCTGATGAACGCCCAGCTCGACGCGGAGGCCGGCGCGATCCTCAAGCGGAGCGTGGAGTCGCTCGGCATCACCGTGCACCTCGACGTGCTGGCCACCGAGGTGCTCGGGGACGGGCACGTCGAGGGCGTCGTGCTGGCCGACGGCCGCCGCCTGGACTGCGACCTGCTCGTGGTCGCCGCAGGGGTCCGCCCCAACACCGACCTCGCCGTCCGGTCGGGCCTGGAGGTCCAGCGGGCGGTCGTCGTCGACGACCAGCTGCGCACCGAGGAGCCCGACGTCTACGCCATCGGCGAGTGCGCCCAGCACCGCGGCGAGGTCTACGGCCTGGTCGCTCCCGCGTGGGAGCACGCGACGGTGCTGGCCGACGTCCTGACCGGCACCGACCCGGACGCCGAGTACCACGGTAGCCGGACGGCGACCAAGCTCAAGGTGGCCGGGGTCGACGTCGCCACGATGGGCATCAACACCCCGGAGCGGGACGACGACGAGTTCCTGGTCATCTCCGAGCCCAAGCGCGGCGTGCACCTGTCGGTGGTCATCCGCGACGACCGGCTGGTCGGCGCCACGCTGCTCGGCGACACCCGCAAGGTCGCGTTCCTCACCCAGGCCTTCGACCGGGGGGCGCCGCTGCCGGAGGAGCGGATCCGGCTGCTGGTCGACCTCTCCGACGGCGCCGCGGAGGTGGGCATCGCGGAGATGCCGGCCGACTCGCAGGTGTGCAACTGCAACGGGGTGTCCAAGGGCGACATCTGCGGCGCCGTGAGCGGGGGCTGCAGCAGCGTCGGCGAGGTCATGGACCGCACCCGCGCCGGCAAGGGCTGCGGCTCGTGCAAGTCCCTGGTGAAGCAGGTCGTCGAGTGGGCCGCCGACGGCGACCTGGCCGAGGACCCGGCGGCCTCCTACTACGTCCCCGGCATCCCGATGGCCAAGCCCGAGCTGATGGCCGCGATCCGCGAGCGGGACCTGCGCAGCGTCTCCGCCGTCTTCGCCGCGCTCGCCCCCGGCGGCAAGGAGGACGCGAAGTCGAAGATGGGCCTGACCTCGCTGCTCAAGATGCTCTGGGGCGCGGACTTCCTCCCGGAGAAGGACGGCGAGTTCATCAACGACCGCGTCCACGCCAACATCCAGCGCGACGGCACCTTCTCCGTCGTCCCGCAGATGAAGGGCGGGGTGACCACCCCGGCCCAGCTGCGCCGCATCGCCGACGTCGCCGAGAAGTACGAGGTGCCGATGGTCAAGGTGACCGGCGGGCAGCGGATCGACCTGCTCGGCGTGCGCAAGGAGGACCTGCCGGCGGTGTGGGCCGACCTCGGCATGCCGTCGGGGTACGCCTACGGCAAGAGCTTCCGCACCGTGAAGACCTGCGTGGGCAGCGACTTCTGCCGCTTCGGCCTGGGCGACTCCACCCAGCTGGGGATCGACCTGGAGACCCGCTTCCAGGGCATCGAGGGCCCGGCGAAGATGAAGCTCGCCGTCGTCGGGTGCCCGCGCAACTGCGCCGAGGCCTACGTGAAGGACCTCGGCGTCGTCGCGATCGGCAACGGCAGGTGGGAGGTCCACGTCGGCGGCGCCGCCGGGGCCACCGTGCGCAAGGGCGACCTGCTGGCCACGGTCGACTCCCCGGAGGCCGTGCTGACCCTCGCCGGCCGGTTCCTGCAGTACTACCGGGAGAACGCCAACTGGCTGGAGCGCACCTACGACTTCGTGCCGCGCATCGGCCTCGAGCGGCTCCGGGCGGTGCTGCTGGAGGACAGCGAGGGCATCGTCGCCGACCTCGACGCCGCCATGCAGCGCTCGGTCGACGCCTACCGCGACCCGTGGGGCCAGGACGGCGGGGAGCCCGCCACGCCCGGGCAGTTCCGCCCCGCCCTCCCGCTGGTCCCGCTGCCGAAGGTGCCGGTCCGATGAGCGCGCCGCACCTGGAGGTCGCCCGGCCCACCACGCCGGGCACCGACACCGGGAGCCCGGCCACCGAGGTGACCAGCCCCGGCCGGGCCGCGCCGTCCCGCGGGGCCGCGCACACCGTGGGGCGGGTGTCCGACGTCCCCCTGGGGGAGGGGCGGGCGTTCGTCGCCGGCGGCGTGCAGGTCGCCGTCTTCCGGCTGCGCGACGGCTCGCTGCACGCCACCCAGGCGGCCTGCCCGCACGCCGGCGGTCCGCTGGCCGACGGGCAGACCGACGTCGACGTGCTCGTCTGCCCGCTGCACCTGTACGCCTACCGGTGGTCCGACGGCGCCTCGACGTCGGGGACGGCGCCGCTGCGCGTGTACCCGGTGCGCGACGTCGACGGCGACCTGGTCGTCGAGGTCTGACGGAGGCACCGTGCCGGGCCCGGTCAGGGCGCCGGCACGGTCACCTCGGCGCGCACCGGCCCGCCGCACTCGTCGTCGCCGCCCACCCGCCGCCATCGCAGGCCCGCCTCGACCCCGCCCTCCGGCCCGCCGGGACCGAGCACGGTGACCACGACGGAGCCCGGCAGACCCATCGGGGACAGGCGCGCGGTCGCGCCCTCCAGCGGGGCGGTGAGCTCGCGCGCCGGGTCGTCACCGTCCACCGTGGGCAGCCCGCAGGGGGCGTCGCAGGCGACCTGCACCGAGCGACCGGTGCCGGGGGGCCAGTCCGGCGCCAGCGTCACCAGCAGGGTGCGCCCCCAGTCGATCGCCGGGCAGACCCGGCCGGCCCCCGGGTCGCACGCGCCGGCCAGCAGGACGGCGGCGACCGCGACCGCTCGCGGGATCACCGGCCGGGCTCCGAGGGCGACGGGCCCGGCGGTGCCAGGGCGACGGGCCGGCGGCGTCGCCGCGGACGTCCGCCGGGGAGCCGGAGCCGCGCCTCCTCGGCCAGCTGGCGCGCCGCGACCACCGACGCGGGCTCGGGCGCCATCAGCCGTCCAAGTCCGTGACGCCGAGCAGACGCACCCGCGCCACCGTCGCACCCGCGGCGTCGCGGGTCTCGACCTCCGCCACCCGCTCGGGCGCCTCGACCTGCCCGACGCCGTCGACCAGCGCGACCTCGCCGAGCTCGTCCCCGTCCGTGGCGACCAGGTGTGCGCTGACCGCCGCGGACGGCCCGACGACCACCACCGTGCCGGGCCCGGCCGGGAACGCGTTCGCCGACGGCAGGTCGCAGCGGAGGGCCAGCGTGGTCTCCGCCGGCGAGGTGCCGCTGGGCAGCAGCGCCGAGCCGCAGGTCGTCCCGCCCAGCGAGCCGTCGCCGAAGGCGATCCCGGCGACCGCCGAGACGTACACCGCGCCCGACGGCAGGGTGGCCGACAGCAGCGTCACCCGCCCGGTCCGCTCCTCGGCGGCCGGGACGTCCCCGGCCCACAGGACCTCGAAGCGGACCTCGCCGGCGCCCAGGCCGGTGCGGGCGAGGACCTGGTGCACCTCCATGTCCACGAGCTGGTCGACCGGCGAGGGCGCGGGGGGCTCGCGCAGCTGGCCGACGTCCACCTCCGGCGGGGTGGCGGCCGGGTCGGCGTACCCGTTGGGGCCCCGCACCTCCGACTGCCCGTCGCGGGTGACGCGGTAGCGCAGCGCCTGGTCGTGGGTCGCGTCGCGCCGTCCGACGTCGAGGACGGCGACGCCGTCGGCTGCCGGCACCGGCTCCCACGTGCGGGTCACCGCGCCGTCCGCGGCGACCTCCGGGCGCAGGGAGACCGAGATCGCGTCCCCCGGTGCGGCCACGACGACCAGCGCGCCGGTCGCGGTGTCCGACAGCGCCGATGCCGTCCCTGGGTCGACGCCGTAGGGCACGCCCGTGAGCGTCAGCTGCTCGGGGGTGGCGCCGGGCGGACCGACGAACCAGGCGATGGCCACGTCGCTGAGCCCGCCGAGGTCGGTCTGCAGCTCCGGGTCCCGGACCGCCGGGACGGCGGTGTCGGTGCCCGCCACCAGGGCCCACCGCCCGCCGGGCACGTCGCCGACGAAGACGACGTGCCGCTGCTCCGGGGCCGGGTCGGGGACGTCGCCGGTGACGGCCGGGCCCGTCCACGGCAGCTGCCGGACGGCCTCGACGAAGGCCGGGTCCCCGGCCAGCGAGCCCCGGGTCGGCGCCGAGTAGACCGCCGCGGCCGGGGGGGCCGCCGCCGGCGCGGGCTCCTCGACGCCCACCGCCGGCGTCGCGACCGAGCCACCGCCGGACCCGCGCAGCAGCCCCGGCACGACCACCACGACCGCCGCGACCAGCGCTGCCGCGGCGGCCATCGCGACGTGCTGCCGGCGCCGGGCCCGGTGCCGCCGGGCCACGACGTCGGCGAGGTCGGCGCGCGGCGGGGGCACGGTCGCCTCGGCCAGGCGGTGCAGCCCCTCACGCAGGTCGGTCTCCTCGCCGGTCACCGTTCCCCCTCGCGCGCCGGGGTCAGGGGCGCCAGGGCGGTGCGCAGCCGGGCCAGGCCGCGGGCGGTCTGGGTGTTCACCGTGCTGGGCGAGCAGCCCATCAGCTCGGCGGTCTGCTGCTCCGAGAGGTCCTCGAAGTAGCGCAGCACCACCGCCGTCCGCATGCGGACCGGCAGCGCGCGCAGCGCCGTGCCCAGCTCCTCGTCGCGGTCGGCCGCCGTGGGTGCGGGCCGGTCGGGCACCGCCTCGACGACCTGCTCGGTGGTCGACAGCCGGCGCCGCCAGCTGCTGTGGGCGTTCACCAGCACCCGGCGCACGTAGGCCGACGGGGTGCCGGCGCGGGCGACGCGGGGCCAGTGCCGGTAGGTGTTGAGCAGCGCCGTCTGCACGAGGTCCTCCGCATGTCCGCGGTCACCGGTCAGGAGGACGGCCAGCCGCAACAGGGCAGCCTGCTCCCGGGTCACGAACTCCGCGAACCCGCGGCCGTCCTCGTCGCGCACGCCCACCCCCTCCGACCGTCCTGCCCCTTCCACGCGCCGACGCCCGCCGCAGCCCCACACCCGCGGGTCACGGTCGCGTAACGGCTACTGCCGGGGCCGGGCGCGGACGTGCATGCGCTCGCCCTGCGGCCCGAACAGCGAGAGCACCTCGGCCGGCTCCGGGAACGGGTTGCCGAACGCGTGCGGCACGCGGGTGTCGAACTCGACCACCTCGCCGGCGGAGAGCACGAAGTCGCGCGCACCGAGGAGCAGCCGCAGTCGGCCGGACAGCACGTAGAGCCACTCGTACCCCTCGTGCGTCTTCTGCTCCATGGCCTGGGCCCCCGAGCGCGCGGGGAACGTCTGCTTGTAGGCCTGCAGCCCCCCGCTCTGGCGGGTCAGCGGCACCATCGTCACGCCCTCGTGCTCGAACGCACTCTGCTGCACGCGAGGGTCGCCCGTGGGCGGGGCGTCCACCAGGTCGTCGAGCGCCACCTGGTAGGCCCGGGCCAGGGGGAGCAGCAGTTCCAGCGTCGGCCGGCGCTGCCCGGACTCCAGCCGGGACAGCGTGCTCACCGACACCCCGGTCGTGGCGGACACCGCGGCCAGGGTCAGGTCGCGGGCGGTGCGCAGAGCGCGCAGCCGCGGACCGACCGACTCGAGGACGTCGTCGACCGCGGGCTCCTCCGAGTTTGCCATGTCAGCAACCATACTTGCCGGACCGGCGCGGAGGGGAGACCGTGGCGGCATGAGCGGATACGACGTGGTGGTGATCGGTGGTGGCGCCGCGGGGCTGAGCGGGGCCGTGGCCCTGGCGCGGTCGCGGCGCAGGGTCCTGGTGGTCGACGGGGGGCAGCCGCGGAACGCACCGGCGTCCGGGGTGCACAACTACCTCGGGCGGGAGGGCGCCCGCCCCGCCGACCTGGTCGCCGACGGGCGGGCCGAGCTGGCCGGCTACGGAGGGGAGGTCGTCGACGGCGTGGTCACCGCCGCGCGGCGGGAGGACGACGGGACGTTCCGCGTGGCCCTCGACGGCGGGCGCGAGGTGTCGGCACGTCGGCTGCTGGTCGCCACCGGCCTCGTCGACGAGTTGCCCGACCTGCCCGGGCTGGCGCAGCGGTGGGGACGCGACGTGCTGCACTGCCCGTACTGCCACGGCTGGGAGGTGCGCGACCAGGCGGTCGGCGTCCTCGCCACCGGCCCGAACGCGGTGCACCAGGCGTTGCTGTTCCGGCAGCTCAGCGAGGACGTCGTGTTCTTCCGGCACACCGGGCCCGGGCTCGCACCGGAGCAGGCCGAGCAGTTGGCCGCCCTGGACGTCCGCGTGGTCGACGGCGAGGTGACGGGGATCGAGGTGACCGACGACCGGCTCACCGGCGTCCGGCTGGTCACCGGGGAGGTGGTCCCGCGGTCGGCTCTGGTCGTCGCCCCGCGCTTCACCGCACGCGCCGGCGTCCTGGAGTCGCTGGGTGCCCCGGCGGTGGACCAGGAGATGGCCGGCTCGGTCATCGGCAGCGTCGTGCCGGCCGACCCGACCGGGGCGACCGCCGTGCCCGGCGTGTGGGTGGCGGGCAACGTCGCCGACCTCAGCGCGCAGGTGGTGGTCTCCGCCGCCGCCGGGCTGCGGGCCGGGGCCGTGATCAACGCCGATCTCGTGGCCGAGGACGCCCGGGCGGCCGTCGCGGCGCGCCGGGGCGTGGCCGCATGAGGGCGGTCGACCGCGGGTCCTACGACGAGCTGTACCGGTCGGCCCCGGCGGTGTGGAGCGGCCGCCCCAACCGGCAGCTCGTCGTCGAGGGGAGCGTCCTGCCGCCCGGCACGGCGCTGGACGCCGGGTGCGGTGAGGGCGCCGATGCCCTGTGGCTCGCGGAGCGGGGCTGGCGCGTCACCGCGGTGGACTTCTCCGCCGTCGCGCTGGACCGCGCCGCCGCGCACGCCCGCGCCCGCGGGCTCGACGGCCGCATCACGTGGGTGCACGCCGACCTGGACGGGTGGACCCCGCCGGAGGGCGGCTTCGACCTGGTCGCCGCGCACTACCTGCACTCGCGCGGAGCCGACCGCCCGGCGCTGTTCGCGCGGCTGGCCGGGGCGGTCGCGCCGGGGGGCACCCTGCTCGTCGTCGGCCACCTGCTCGGCGAGGAAGCCGGCGACCACCACGGCCACCACGGCCACGACCCCGACCTGCTGTACACCGCGGAGGACGTCGCGGCGGTCCTGGACCCCGCGCAGTGGCGGGACGTCGTCGCCGAGCGCCGGGACCGCGACCCGGCGGCGGCCGCGCGGACGGGCAACCCGGCGCCGGACACGGTGCTCGTGGCGCGCCGGCGGTAGGCGCGGGCCGGCCGGGTCACCCCCGCGGCCGCGCCTCCAGCACGTGGACGCCGGCCGGGGTGGGGACGTCGGCGACCAGGCGCAGGCCGGCCTCCTCCAGCAGGGCGGCGTACTCGGCGGCGGTCCGCTCCCGGCCGTGCAGGAGGACGAGCATGTGCAGGTCCATCCGCACCGCCGCCGGGTCGTCGACCGCGCGGTCGGGCAGCACCGCCTCGACGACGAGCAGCACCGAGTCCGACCGCATCGCCGCCCGGCAGCTGCGCAGCACCCGCACGGCGTCGGCGTCGTCCCAGTCGTGGAGGACCCGGGACAGCAGGTAGGCGTCCGCCCCCGCGGGCACCCCCGTGAAGAAGTCGCCACCGACCGCGGGCAGCTCCGAGCCGGCCACGACGTCGGGCTGGTCGAACAGGACGACCTCGGCCGACGGCACCCGGTCGAGGACCGCGCGCAACAGGGTCCCGCTGCCGCCGCCGACGTCGACCACCGAGGTGAACCGGGTCGGGTCGTAGGCGTCGACCACCGCCCCCGCCTCGCGGGCGGAGCGGTCGGCCATCGACGCCCGGAAGGCCGCCAGCCGCTCCGGCGCCGCGGCGAGGTGGTCGAAGAACGGCCGGCCGTGGACGACGTCGAAGGGGGTGGCGCCCGAGCGGACGGCGTCGAGCAGACCGGCCGCGGCCCGGTAGTACAGCTCGGCGCGCGCCGTCACGGCCCCGCGCAGGGACTCCGGCACCCCGGCTCGCAGCAGCTCGCCGGTCGCCGTGAGGGCGAACCGGCCGGCGGGCAGCTCGTCGAGCACCTCCTCGGCGGCCAGCCCGCGCAGCACCCGGTGCAGCGCCGCGGGCGCCGCGCCGAGCTCGGCGGCCAGGTCGTCGGCGGTACGCGGGCCGGCGGCCAGCGCCTCCGGCACACCCAGGGCGATGCAGACGTGCAGCAGCTGGGTGACCAGGTAGCCGTCGGCCAGCCGGGCCAGCCGCGCGGCCGCGGAGCCGGGCACGGGGACCATGCTGGCACCCGGCCCGGGCGGCCGACAACGAGCGCGGGCGGCCGTCGCGCCGGGACTACAGGTCGGCGAGGGCGGCGGCCACGTCGTCGTCACGCACGAAGCCCAGTGCCAGCAGCCGGTGCACCAGCACGCCGCGCCGGGTGAGCCGGAGGTCGGCCGGGCGCAGCCGGGGCAGGGCCGCGCCCCCCGGGCGCGGCTGGGCCGGCGGCGGGTCCAGCAGGCCGGCGCGCTGCAGGTCGGCGAGGTCCTCCCGGGCGCCCCACGCGCTCCACGCGCGCGGCTCGTCGGGCAGGGGTGTCATCGGCAGGGGCACGCGGTCCCGGCGGCCCACACCGGCCAGCACCGCCAGCTGCCGCCACGACAGCCCGGCCGCGATCCGCAGTGCGCGGTCCACCAGCGGCGGGTCGAGGTCGGGGGAGGCGGCCACCTCGGCCAGCAGGTAGCCCAGGTGGCGGACCCGCCGCTCCTCGCCCGACACGCGGGCGGCGGCGACGACGGCCTCGGTCACCTCGTCGGCGGCCGAGCGTCCGCCGGCGCGGGGGGTGAAGAACCCGTCGTCCCGGACCGGGCGGCCGGTGCGGGTCAGGGACGCCGCGTGCTCGACGGCGAAGGCCAGGACGGCGCCGGCCCGCGCGCGCTCGCGGGGCAGCGGCAGCGCGACGGCGTCCTCGGCCGCCGCCCGCAGGCAGCCGGCCAGCCGGTCGTCCAGGCGCACGGCCGGGGCCGGCCCGCCCCCGGGGTACACCACCGCGGCGGCGGCCCGGCTCATCGAGCCGGCCACCACGGCGCCGGCCTCGAGCAGCGCGCGGCCGGTGGCGGGGGAGTCCTCGGTGGCGGTCACCCGGTGATCTTCTCCGGTCCGGGGCCGCTCGTGCACCCGCTGCACCGCGTCCTCACCACAGCGGGTCAGCGACGGTGAGCACAACGGAACACGGGTTCATCCCGGCGGCAACGGCCGGGGAACGCCGGACCGTCAGCGTTCGGTGTCATGGCCGCCCCCACGCGCTCCGCCCCGCAGACGACCGCGCCGGTCGCCGCCCCGTCCCGCCCGCCGGGGCGCTGGATCGACGACTGGCGCCCCGAGGACCCCGTCTTCTGGGAGTCCACCGGCAAGCGGGTCGCCCGCCGCAACCTGTTCTTCTCCGTGTTCTCCGAGCACGTGGGCTTCTCGGTGTGGAGCCTGTGGTCGGTGCTGGTCCTGTTCCTCCCCGAGTCCGTCTACGGCATCGACCCGGCCGGGAAGTTCCTGCTCACCACGCTGCCCACGGCGCTGGGGGCGTTCGTCCGGCTGCCCTACACCTTCGCCGTCGCGACGTTCGGCGGGCGCAACTGGACGATCGTCAGCGCCTCGCTGCTGCTGGTCCCGACGATCGCCACCGCCGTCGTCCTCGAGCCGGGCGTCTCCTACTCGACGCTGCTGGTCGTCAGCTGCCTGGCCGGGGTCGGGGGCGGCAACTTCGCCAGCTCGATGGCCAACATCAACGCGTTCTACCCCGACCGGCTCAAGGGCTGGGCGCTGGGCCTCAACGCCGGCGGCGGCAACCTCGGCGTGCCGGTGATCCAGCTCGTCGGGCTGCTCGTGCTGGCCACCGCCGGGGTGGGGCACCCGCGGCTGGTCCTGCTGGTCTACGTCCCGCTGGTCGTCGCCGCCGCCGTGGGCGCGGCGCTGGTCATGGACAACCTGACGACGGCGCGCAACCAGCCGCGGGCCATGCGCGAGGCGACCCGCGAGCGGCACACCTGGATCATGGCGTTCCTCTACATCGGCACCTTCGGCTCGTTCATCGGCTTCGGCTTCGCCTTCGGCCAGGTGCTGCAGAACCAGTTCACCGGCTCCTTCGCCACCCCGCTGGCGGCGGCGTCGCTGACCTGGCTGGGCCCGTTGCTCGGCTCGCTGATCCGCCCCCTCGGCGGGTCGCTGGCCGACCGCTTCGGCGGCGCGCGCATCACGTTCTGGACCTTCGCGGCCATGGCGGTCGGCGCCGCGACCGTGTGGACGGCGAGCCAGTGGGGGTCGCTGCCGCTGTTCGTCGTCGGCTTCGTGGCGCTGTTCGTGCTCAGCGGGATCGGCAACGGGTCGACCTACAAGATGATCCCGGCGATCTTCCGCACCCAGGCCCAGCAGCAGGTCGCCGCCGGCGGGGACCCGGCGGCCGCGGACCGGCACGCGCTGCGGATGTCCGGCGCGCTGATCGGCATCGCCGGCGCGGTGGGCGCCTTCGGCGGGGTCCTGGTGAACCTGGCCTTCCGCCAGTCCTTCCTCACCACCGGCACCGGCGACTCGGCCTACCTGGTGTTCATCGCCTTCTACGTCGCCTGCCTGGCCGTCACCTGGGTGGTCTACCTGCGCCCCCGCGCCCCCATGGCCGGCGTCTGAGCCGGCGGGGTGGGTGGGCGCGGCAGACGCGCCCCTCCCACCCCGCCGGTGCTGCCACGATCACGGCATGGGGATCGACGTGCGCCCGGCGCGGGACTTCGACGACGTCGCGACCATGGTCGGGCCGAAGCGGCCGGACGCGAACGTGTGCTGGTGCCTGAGCTACCGGATCCCGTCGAAGGAGAACCAGGCGCTGCACGGGCCCGAGCGGGCCGAGCGGGTCCGGCAGCTGGTGGCCGAGGACCCGCCGCCGGGCGTGCTGGCCTACGACGGGGACGAGGTGGTGGGGTGGGCGGCCGTCCACCCGCGCGCCGACACGACCTTCGCGCGCAACCGGAGGATCCCGCGCGTCGACGACCTCGACGTGTGGTCGCTGTGGTGCATCCGCGTGCGCCCCGGGCACCGCGGGACGGGGATCAGCCACGCCCTGGTCGAGGGCGCCGTGGCGTTCGCGCGCGACCACGGCGCTCCGGCGATCGAGGGGTACCCGGTCGACAACGACGGCCGGAAGGTCGACCTGACCATGGCCTACGTCGGCACGCGCCGGCTGTTCGAGCGGGCCGGGTTCACCAAGGCGGCCGACACCGACTCGGTGCTCAACGGCTTCCCCCGCGTGCTGATGCGCCTGGACCTGCGCGTCAGACCCGGAGGCGGTAGCCGCGCTTGACGACGGTCTCCACCAGCGGGACGCCGAGCGCGGCCCGCAGCCGGGTCACCGCCATCTCCACCGCGTGCCCGTCCCCGCCACCGGGCAGGCCCTGCACCAGCTCGGGCCGGGACAGCACCGTCCCCGGCCGTGCGGCCAGCGCCCGCAGCACCGCCATCGGGCCGGGCGCCAGCTCCACCACCCGCCCGTCGACGACCGCCGCGTGGCCGCGCACCTGGAGCTCGTGCCCGGCGACCCGCAGCACGGGGTCGCGCTCGGGCAGCCGGGCCACCACCTCCCGGGCGAGGGCGCCCAGCCGGGACCGCTCCGGCTGCAGCGAGGGGATGCCCGCGGCGTCCAGCGGCCCGGCGGTCACCGGCCCCACCGCGACCGGCAGGACGCCGCCGGTGAGCGCGGCCACGAGCTCCGCCCGCTGCCCCAGCTCCTCGGCCACCTCCAGCAGACTGGCCGCCGCCGGTGCGCTGGTGAAGGTCACCGCGTCCACCCCCCGGGCGACGACGGCGGCGACCAGCCGGCGCACCGGGCCGACGTCCTCGGGCAGCACCCAGCGGTAGACCGGCACGGGCAGCACCTCGGCCCCGGCGGCCCGCAGCGCGTCGACGAAGTCCGGCAGCGGGTCGCCGTGCAGCTGGACGGCGACCCGGCGGCCGGCCAGCGGCCCCTCCGCTCCCGACAGCAGGTGCTCGAGCACCTCCGCCGAGGACTCCGAGGCCGGTGACCAGGCGTCGACCAGCCCACCGCCGCGGATGGCGCCCCGGGCCTTGGGGCCGCGGGCGAGCACCCGGCTGCCGCGCAGGTGGTCGACCAGCGGGAGGTCCCACGCGTCGGCGGCCTCCAGCCACCCGCGGAACCCCACCCCGGTCGTGGCGACGACGAGGTCGACCGGGCGCTCCAGCACCCGCCGGGTGGCCGCGACCAGCTCGGTGTCGTCGGCCAGCGGGACGATCCGGATCGCCGGTGCGTACAGGACGCGCGCTCCCCGGCGGGCCAGCAGGGCGCCGAGCTCCTCGCGGCGACGGGCCGCGGTGACCGCGACGGTGTAGCCGGCCAGCGGCAGGGGCTCGCCGGGGGCCTCGGGGGCGGTCGGGCTGTCCGTCACGACCCCATGGTGCGGCGTGGGCGTTGCGGGCGTGTGACGGCCCTGGTCAGAGGACCGGCCGGTCGGCGGGGGCGTGCATCCACCGGGCCAGCAGCACGGTGGCGTCGTCCTGGAGGAGCCCGTGCTGGTGGTCCAGGACCGCGTGCACCAGCCGCCGGGCGGTCTCCGGCGGTGACTGGTCGGCGGCCACCTCGCGGGTGAGGAAGTCCACCAGGCGCTCCTCGCCGAACCAGTCGCCGGCCGGGTCCCGCGCCTCGGTGACCCCGTCGGTGTGCAGGGCCAGCCAGTCGCCGGGCTGCAGCGGCTCGTCGGCCACGGTGAGGACCCCCGTCCCCAGGCCGAAGGGCACCCGCCGGCCCGCGGACAGCTTCTTGACCACCTTGCCCGAGCGCAGCAGCAGCGGCGGCGGGTGACCGGCGTTGACGTAGCGCAGCCGGCCGCTGCCGACGTCCAGCTCCGCGAGCACCCCGGTGACGAACGCGCTGCCCGGGAAGGTGCCGGCCACCACCTCGTCGATGGCCTGGGCCTGCTCGTAGACGCCGCGGCCGTCCCGGCGCGCGCTGCGGTAGGCCGCCAGCGCCGCGCCGGCGAGCAGCCCGGCGGGCAGGCCGTGGCCCATGGCGTCGAGGATCGCCATCGAGATCGTCGTCTCGGAGATGGAGTAGTCGAACGCGTCCCCGCCGGCCTCGTACGCCGGTTCCACGAGCCCGGCGAGCACGAAGGTGTCACTCGCGGCGGTGAGCGGGGGCAGCTGCTGCCACAGCAGCTCGGCCGACGGCGTCCGCGGCCGCGTCCGGCGCGCCTGCTCGAGGGCGTCGCCGTACTGGCCCATCGCGGCGACCAGGTGCCCGACCATGCCGGCCAGCCACCGGCACTCCTGCCGCAGCCCGGGGTCGTAGAGGTCCGCCTCGGTGCCGATCCGCACCTCCAGCACCCCCACCCGCTCGGCGCCGTCGAGGAGCGGCACCCACAGCCGCGGCGTCCCCTCCGCCTCCGAGGGCAGCGTGCGGAGGGTCTGGAACGCCCGCCCCGGGAGCGTGCCGTCGACCGCGACCGGCTTCCCCTCCGGCGTCCCCGCGGGCAGCAGGGGCCACAGCCGGCGCTGCTCGTGGTCGGCCACGTGCACCGTCACCGCCACGCCCATGGCGGCACCGGCCTCCACCACCAGGGCGGCCAGCCGGTCCGGCGGCGCGGCGTGGGCGGCCTCCACCAGGTGCAGCAGCGCGGCGAACGGCCCGCTCGCCGGACGCCGCGCCCGCAGGGGAGTGCTGTACGGCACCCGCCGCTGGGTGAACAGCTCGTCCAGGCGCTCGTTGAGCGCGTGGGCCAGCACCGTGCGCTGTGCGGGCGGCATCGGTGCCAGGTCCTGCAGCTGGGCCTCCAACTCGAACAGGTCGGCGGTGCCACCGAGGGCGAAGTACCGGGTCCACAGCTGCTCGAGCGTGAGGTCGGCGATCTCGAACGCCGAGCGCAGCGCCCGGTGCTGCTCCTCGGGGGAGGCCGGCGCCGGGCCGGTCATCAGCGCCGCCGGCGGACCGCGGAGCCGACGACGGTGCGGGCGACCTCCGGCAGGCTGCCGGTCTCCTCCCCGGAGCGGGCCAGCAGCATCCCGAAGGCGACCTCCTCGGTCACCCCGTGCCGGGCCATGAGCACGCCCTTGGCCATGCTCACCGTGTCGCGGGTGCCGATCGCGGCGCGCAGCCCGTCGCTGAGCCGCCGGGCGCGCTCGTGGGTCTGCACGTTGGCGACGAGGATCGCCGCCTGCGCGGCGAACCGCGACAGCAGCACCCCGCTGTGGCCGTCGAAGCCACCGGGGACGTCGGCGTAGACCTTCAGCGCCCCCAACGCGGTGTCGCCGGCGACCATCGGCGCGCTCATCGCCGCGCGGAGCCCCAGCTGCGCCGCGGCGGCCGTCCAGCGCGGCCAGCGCCGGTCGGTGGCGAGGTCGTCGACGAGGACCAGGTGCCGGGCGCCCGTGGCGGCCAGGCACGGGCCCTCGTCCAGCTCGTACTGCAGGGCGTCGGCGCGCTGGACCCGGGCGTCGGTCGACCCGGAGCTGCGGCGTCCGCGCTCGTCGATGACCGAGACGCCGGCACCGGTCGCCCCGGGGACGGTGTCCAGCGCCAGCGAGCTGACCAGCCCCAGCGCCGTCGACACGGTCTCCTCGGAGAGCAGCAGGCCGGACATGCGGGCGAAGACGGCCGACAACTCGTCGGCGAGAGGGAGGTCGGGGGAGGGATCGAGGACCACGTGCACCTGCCTGTGCGCGAGCCGCCCGCTCCGCCGGCGCTTGGACGGGAGGACGACGCGGGGTCAGCCTAGCCGCCGGCACCGTTCCCGGCGGTGCCGTCGACGCGGACGTCGGCGCGTCCCCGGGTGCACTCGGCGGCGAAGACCGCGGCCTCGGTGACCTGCCAGCGGCGCCACTGCGGCTCCAGGGCGGCGCCGTCCCGGGCCAGGCCCCGCGCCAGCCGCACCTCCTGCGGCGCCTCCACCCAGATGCGCAGCGACGCCCAGGGATCGACCGCGCGTGGGCAGCTGCCACAGCCCTCCACCACCAGCACGCCCCCGGCCGGCACGGGGGTCGGCAGCGGGGCGAACCGTCCCGCCGTCCAGTCGTAGCGGTGGTAGGCGCCGGCGCGACCCCCGGCGAGGGGGCGCAGCACGCCGGCGGCGAGGCGGGCGAAGGCGCCGGTGAGCGTCCAGCCGGCGTACAGGTCGTCCATGTGGACCACCGTGGCGTCCAGCTCCGCGGCCAGCCCGGCGGCGAGGGTGGTCTTGCCCGACCCCGCGGGGCCGTCGACGCAGACCAGGTGGGTGCCCCCGAGCCGCGGCGCCGCGGCGCGCACCCGCGCGGCGAGGGCGGCCCGGTCCACGGCGGGGCACTCTGCCATCAGCACCTGGGACGATGGGCCCGTGCCCCCGACCGCCGTCTCCGCCGTGCCCACCCGCTGGCGCCTGCTGTGCGCCGTCGTCGCCGTCGTGGTGGCCGCCGTCCTCGCCTACGTCGGCCTCACCCTGCACACAGACGACTCCGGCGTCGTCACCTACACGACCGCCGACCAGGTCGCGGTGGTGCTGCTGGGGCTGGTCCTGGGCGCGGGTGTCCTGGCGCTGGGCCGGCCGCGGGTGGACGCCGACGCCGACGGCATCCGGGTGCGCAACCTGTTCGGCCGGCGGGAGCTGCCCTGGACGGCGGTGCAGGCCATCCGGTTCGACCGGAGGTTCAAGTGGGCGACCCTGCTGCTGACCAACGACGACGAGTTCGCCGTCCTCGCGGTGCAGGGTGCCGACGGCGAGCGGGCCGCGGCCGCGGTCGAGGGCCTGCGGGCGCTGCACGCCGCGGCACGGGCCGCGCAGCCGGCGCCCCCGCCGCTGCTGCACGACCCCCGCGAACGGCCGCAGACCCCGCGCGGCTGACCCGGGAATGACCTGCGGTCCCGCGACGCTGTAGCATGGGCGCGCCTCCCCGCTACACCGAGGCGCGCGAACCACCCAGCGGCCCCGCC
The DNA here is from genome assembly GCF_054050635.1 of Geodermatophilus sp. SYSU D00079. Taxonomy (NCBI): domain Bacteria; kingdom Bacillati; phylum Actinomycetota; class Actinomycetes; order Geodermatophilales; family Geodermatophilaceae; genus Geodermatophilus; species Geodermatophilus sp. SYSU D00079. The sequence continues at coordinate 141,817 of NZ_JBJGZS010000006.1, forward strand.
CCGGGCCGCTGACCAAGAGGAGCCCGCTCCCACCTGGCGCCGTCGAGGCGCCCAGGTCCCCGGATCGCGGCAGACCGGCCCCCCGGCCGGTCGGCCGCGGCGCGCGCGAGCCGCACGGCTCGTGCACCCCGGAGAGTGGGCCCCGTGAGCTGTCGCTCACGGGGCCTTCATCGTCTCCGGCATCCGGCCGGGTGCGACTCCTCCCGTGCAACAGCAGAGGAGAGGCCATCACCGAGCCCCGCATCAACGACCGTATCCGCGTCCCCGAGGTCCGCCTGGTCGGCCCCGAGGGCGAGCAGGTCGGCATCGTGCCGATCGGCGAGGCGCTGCGCCTGGCCCAGGACTCCGAGCTCGACCTCGTCGAGGTCGCGCCCATGGCCCGGCCGCCGGTCGCCAAGCTCATGGACTACGGCAAGTTCAAGTACGAGTCCGCCCAGAAGGCCCGCGAGGCCCGGCGGAACCAGGCGCTCACCGTCATCAAGGAGATGCGGCTGCGCCTCAAGATCGACCCGCACGACTACGAGACCAAGAAGGGCCACGTCGAGCGCTTCCTCAAGAGCGGCGACAAGGTCAAGATCACCGTGATGTTCCGCGGCCGTGAGCAGTCCCGGCCGGAGATGGGCTACCGGCTGCTGCAGCGGCTGGCCGCCGACGTCGCCGAGCTCGGCGTCGTCGAGTCCAACCCCAAGCAGGACGGCCGGAACATGGTCATGGTGATCGCCCCGCACCGGAACCAGGCGGCCACCGACGCCTCGCGGCGCAACGCGAAGGCGGAGAAGCAGGCCACCGAGGAGCAGGCCCCCCCGGCCTGAGACGGCGCACCGCAGGACCGCACCACCGAGACGGCCGGCGCCGTCGCGGCAGCTCCGTGCTGCCGCGCGGCGCCGACAACCACGAACGAGGACCGAGGACATGCCGAAGCAGAAGACCCACAAGGGCACGGCGAAGCGCGTGCGCGTGACGGGCTCCGGGAAGCTCGTGCGCGAGCACACGAACAACCAGCACAAGTTCGAGGTGAAGTCGTCCGGGCGCAAGCGGCGGGTGAGCGGCATCGGTGTCCTCTCCCCGGCCGACTCCCCCCGGATGAAGAAGCTGCTGGGCCGCTGAGCGCCCTCCGCAACGAGAAGACAGGAGCACTCACGTGGCACGCGTGAAGCGGGCGGTCAACGCCCAGAAGAAGCGCCGGACAACCCTCGAGGCCGCCAGCGGCTACCGGGGCCAGCGGTCCCGGCTCTACCGCAAGGCCAAGGAGCAGATCCTCCACTCGGCCACCTACAACTACCGCGACCGCAAGGTGCGCAAGGGTGACTTCCGCAAGCTGTGGATCACCCGCATCAATGCCGCGGCGCGCCAGAACGACATGACCTACAACCGGTTCATGCAGGGCCTGAAGCTGGCCGGCATCGAGCTGGACCGTCGTGTCCTGGCCGAGCTGGCCGTCAACGAGCCGGCTGCCTTCGCCGCCCTGGTGGAGACCGCGCGCGCCGCGGTCGCCGCCGCCCCGGCCGGCGACGCGACCGGCACCGCTGCCGCCTGAGCTCGACGCAGCACGTCCCGACGCCGTCGGTGACCGGCCCCTCCGGGCCGGCGCCGGCGGCGTCGCCGTGTGTACGGGCCCCCACCGGACGGCGAGATCGCGGGATCTCGACCCGTCCGGACCCTGGAGCGTGCGAGATCACGGGATCTCGACCCGAGGAAGGAGGACGACGGTGACCGCACCCCTGACCGAGCGCTCGGCCCGCATCGTGGCCGCGCGCAAGCTCACCCGGCGGGCCGGCCGGGACGCCGCCGGCCTGTTCCTCGCCGAGGGGCGGCAGGCCGTCGCCGAGGCCCTCGCCGACCCGGCCGGGGTGCGCGAGGTGTTCGTCACCGCCGCCGCGGCCGAGGCGGCCGCCGACCTGCTCGCCGGGACCGCGGTGCCGGTGCGGCCGGTCACGGAGAAGGCGGCGGCCGCGCTGTCGGAGACCGTCACCCCCCAGGGGCTGGTCGCCGTCTGCGCGCTGCGCGACGTGCCGGCCGACGCCCTGGTCACCGCGCCCCCGCGGCTGTCGGTCGCGCTGGCCGAGCTGGCCGACCCCGGCAACGCCGGGACCGTGCTGCGCACCGCCGACGCGTCCGGCGCCGGGGCGGTCGTCTTCGGCGCGGGCTCGGCCGACCCCTACGGCGGCAAGGCGGTGCGCTCCAGCGCCGGCAGCCTCTTCCACGTCGACGTCGTCCGCGGCGCGCCGCTGCCGGAGCTGCTGCCGCGGCTGCGGGCCGCCGGGGCGACCGTGCTGGCCGCCGACGGCGGGGGCGAGGTGGCGCTGCCCGAGCTGGGCGACCGGCTCGCCGGCCCGGTGGTGTGGGTGTTCGGCAACGAGGCGCGGGGGGTGCCCGCCGAGCTGGCCGAGCTGGCCGACGCCCGGGTGCGCATCCCGATGCGCGGGCGGGCCGAGAGCCTCAACCTCGCCGCGGCCGCGGCGATCTGCCTCTACACCACCCAGCTCGCGCAGTAGGGGGACGGCGGACCGCAGCGGGTCGGGGTCAGCGCTCGGCGGCCGACGGGGCCGGCCGCTCGTACCGGCGCAGGGCGGCGGTCCGGAGCAGCTCGGCGAAGTCCGCGCCGTCCTCGGGGAAGACGCTCACGCTGACCCGGACCCCGGCGGGCAGCTCCGCGCCGTCGAGCCGGACCGGCCCGCGCAGTGCGTCGAGCAGCTCCCCGGCGATGCGGTGCGCCTCGGCGGCGGCGGTCCGCGGGTCCAGGTCCCGCAGCGCCACCACCAACTCGTGCCCGCCGAGCCGGCCGACCAGGTCGCGGCGGCGCAGCACGGCCCGCACCCGCTCCGCGACGCGGCACAGCAGGTCGTCACCGGTGCCGTGACCCCACACGTTGGTGGCCGCGATGACGCCGTCGACGTCGACGAGCAGCAGGGCCAGCGCGTCGTCGCCCGCGCGGGCGCTCCAGATCGCCGTCTCGACCTCGTCGGCCAGCCGCCGCCGGTCGGGCAGCCCGGTCAGCGGGTCGGTGCCGGCCAGCTCCTCGAGCCGGGCGCGGTAGCCCGAGGCGCGGTCGCGCTCCCGGGCCAGTGCCCGCTCCGCCTCGACCCGGGCGGTGACGTCGACCTGGACCCCGATGTAGCGGGCCACCGTGCCGTCCGGGCCGTGCACGGGGGCCAGGTGCAGCTCGTTCCACCACGGCGTCCGCTCCGGGCCGCGGTGGTTGAGCAGCGTCACCCGCACCTCCTCGCCGGCCGTCACGGCCCGGCGGACGGCGGCGACCGCGGCGGGGTCGGTGTCCGGACCCTGCAGGAACCGGCAGTTGCGGCCCAGCAGCTGCTCGCGGGGCAGGCCGGCCAGCCGCTCGAAGGCGGGGTTCACGTAGACCAGCGGCTGGTCGGGCCGCTGCACGTCGACGATGGTGACGCCGCTCGGCGTGGCGTCCAGCGCACGGCGCAGCAGCGCCTCGCCGGCCGGGGGCGCGGCCGGCGGCGCCGGGCGGACCGCGGACGGCGCCGGTGCGGCCGCCGGGGCGGCGGGGGCCGGCCCGACCCGCGGGGCGACCCGGGCCAGCAGCGCCGCGGCGGCGCGGACGACGGTGTCCCGGTCGTAGGTGAGCGCGTAGGCGAACCGGCGCTGCTCGTCGGGACCGTCGTCCCCCAGGTCGCGGGCCAGCAGCGCCGCGGCGAAGTGCGGGCCGAGGACGGCGACGTCCCACTCGCCGCGGACCGGGTCGGCCGGGTCGAGCGCCGCGCCGCGCAGGCCGGGCAGCGGCTCCACCGGCAGGTCCTCGCCGAGGGCGCAGACGAAGCCGGTCCGCTCGACCAGGTCGCGGTAGCGCAGCGCGGTCGACGGGGTGAGGTGCCGCGCCTCCTGGAACGTGGCGGCCACCACCGACGCGGGCCCGAGCCGCAGCGCCTCGCGCTCCAGCTGCTTGGACAGCTCGATCAGCAGCGCCTTGGGGGCCTCCCGCAGCGGCACGGTCACCGGCAGGCAGGCGAAGGGGGAGACGGCGGCGTCCTCGGTGAGGGTGTCGGGGCGCTGCGAGGGCAGCACGAGCGAGCCGGTCGGCGCGCCCTCGACCGGGCCGGGGCCGGGACGGCCGAACAGCCATCCCTGGCCCAGCGTCGCGCCCAGCGCGCGGGCCATGTCCAGGTGCGCGGCGTCCTCGATGCCCTCGGCGAGCACCACCGCGCCGGTGCGCTCGGCGTGCGCGTTGACGGCGTTCATGATCTCGGCGATCGCCGGGCCGGGCCGCTCCTGCACCAGCCGCAGGTCCAGCTTGACCACGTCTGGGCGCAGCAGCGGCATGAACGCCAGCGACAGCGGGTCGGCGCCCACGTCGTCCACCGCGACGCCCCAGCCGACGGCGCGCACCCGCTCGACGGTGCGCAGCAGCTCGGCCGGCCGGGTGGCCAGCGCCCGCTCGGTGATCTCCAGGACCACCCGCAGGCCGCCGGGTGCGGCCGAGGCGATCGCGAGCAGCTCCTCCATCGGCGCGTGGTCGAGCACCTCGGGCTCGACGTTGACGAACAGGGTCAGCGGTGCGCGCAGGCCCTGCTGGAGGGCGCCGGAGAGGGCCGCGGTGCGGCAGGCGGCGTCCAGCTCGGCGAGCCGGCCGGCGGCGCGGGCGGCGGCGAAGAGCGCGTCGGGGCGCTCCAGCGGGCCCTCGGGTCCGCGGGCGAGCGCCTCGTAGGCGACCACCCGGCCGGTGTCGAGCTCGACGATCGGCTGGAAGACGCTGCGGACGCCGCGGTCGCGCAGCACCTCGTCGAGGGCGGTCGCGGGGAGAGGGGGAGCCACGACGGCAGCATCGGCGGCGACCGGGCCGGGCCGCAGCCCAACCGCCGTCCCCCGCCCCCATCGGGGGAGGTCAGGCGGGCATCGCGATGAGGACGACGGCGGCGCCGGCCGCGGCGAGCCCGGCCACCTGGGTGCCGACCAGCCGCTCGCGGAGCACCAGCTGGGCCAGGAGGACGGTGCTCACCGGGTACAGCGAGGCGAGGACGCCGGTGACCGCCAGCTGGCCCTGCTGCGTGGCCAGCAGGAACAGCGCGTTGGCCGCCATGTCGCCGGCCCCGCCGAGCACCACCACCGGCAGCGTGGCCCGGGGCACCCGCAGCGACTGACCCACACCGAGTGCCAGGACCACGACCAGCGACACCGACACCACCCGGGCGCCGACCGGCGGCGGCCTCGGCGGTGCGGTCCAGCAACGCGAAGAACAGGCCGAACCCGGCCCCGGCCGTCAGCGCCGGCACCAGGGTGGCCGGGCGCGCCGCGCGCAGCGAGGACAGCCCGTCCTCGGCGGCCACCAGGACGACGGCGACCAGCGCCAGCCCGATGCCCACCACGGCCCACCAGGCCAGGCGCTCCCCGAAGCCGACGCCGACGAGGAGCGGGACGGCCGCGGCCGACACCGCCGTCACCGGTGCGACGACGCTCATCACGCCCCCGGCCAGGGCGCGGTAGAAGAGGACCAGCCCCGCCGCCCCCGCCACGCCCGCGGTCGCGCCCCACAGCAGGTCCGCGACCGTCGGGTCCCCGCCCAGCCAGGGCAGCAGGAGCAGCAGCCCGAGCAGGCCCGCGGTCTGGGAGAGCGCGACGACGGCGAACGCGGTCGCCCGCCGGCTGGCCAGACCGCCGCAGAAGTCGGCCATCCCGTAGACCACCGCGCTGGCCAGGGCCAGCAGGACCGCCACGCCGACCTCCGAACCGGGCCCGCCCGGCGCGCGCCCCGGCCCCGTGTCTAGCACCGGCGGGGCGCCCGTCCCCGGCCCGACGGGCAGGTCGGCAGTCGCGCTGCGGGATCTGGCACCCCTCCGGCGAGATCCCGCGATCTCGGCACCCTGCGGCGCCCCGACGGCCGAGATCGCGGGATCTCGACGGGGACCGGCAAACCCGTGCGCGGCCGGACGCGGGCGCCGGGCAGAATGGCCTCCCGTGTCTGGCGCCAACGACCCCTACGACCCCAAGCAGGTCGCCGCCCTCTCCGCCGAGGCCCTCGACGTCGCGGTCGCCGAGGCCCAGAAGGCCTTCGCCGGGGCCGGCGACCTCGAGGCGCTGGCCGCCGTCCGCCCGGCGCACCTGGGTGACCGCGCGTCGGTGCTGCTGGCCCGCCGCGAGCTCGGTGCCCTGCCCCCGGCCGCCCGGTCCGACGCCGGCAAGCGGGTCAACGCCGCCCGCGTCGCGGTGACCGAGGCCTACGAGGCCCGCCGGGCGGAGCTGGAGGCCGAGCGCGACGCGCGGGTGCTGGCCGAGGAGCGGGTCGACGTCACCCTGCCCTGGGACCGCACCCCCCGCGGCGCGCGGCACCCGCTGACCACGCTCACCGAGCGGATCGCCGACGTCTTCGTGGGCATGGGGTACGAGGTCGCCGACGGCCCCGAGCTCGAGGCCGAGTGGCTGAACTTCGACGCGCTCAACATCGGCCGCGACCACCCCGCGCGCACGATGATGGACACCTTCTTCGTGGCCCCCGAGGACTCCGGCCTGGTGCTGCGCACGCACACCAGCCCGGTGCAGGCGCGCACGATGCTGTCCCGGACGCCGCCGATCTACGTCGTCGCGCCCGGCCGCGTGTACCGCACCGACGAGCTCGACGCGACGCACACCCCGGTCTTCCACCAGATCGAGGGCCTGGCCGTCGACCGCGGGCTGTCCATGGCGCACCTGCGCGGCACGCTGGACCACGTGGCCCGGGTGCTCTTCGGCGCCGAGGCGGTCACCCGATGGCGGCCGTCGTACTTCCCGTTCACCGAGCCGTCGGCGGAGGTCGACGTCTGGTTCCCCGAGCACCGCAGCGGCCCACGCTGGGTGGAGTGGGGCGGGTGCGGGATGGTCAACCCGCGGGTGCTGGTCGCCTGCGGCATCGACCCGGACGAGTACAGCGGCTTCGCCTTCGGTCTGGGGATCGAGCGGGCGCTGCAGTTCCGCTCGGGTGTCGGCGACATGCGGGACATCGTCGAGGGCGACGTCCGGTTCACGAGTGCGTTCGGAGTGGAGCAGTGAGGGTCCCCATCGGCTGGCTGGCCGAGCACGTCGACCTCCCCGGTGACACCACGGTCGAGGACCTCGACACCGCCTTCGTGCGCCTGGGCCTGGAGGTGGAGGCGGTCCACCGCCCCGAGGAGGTCACCGGCCCGCTGGTCGTCGGCCGCGTCCTGGAGATCGAGGAGCTGACCGGCTTCAAGAAGCCGATCCGCTACTGCCAGGTGGACACCGGTGAGGGACAACCGCGGGGCATCGTCTGCGGCGCCCGCAACTTCTCCGCCGGCGACGCCGTGGTCGTCGCGCTCCCGGGGGCGGTGCTGCCCGGCGGGTTCGAGATCGCCTCGCGGAAGACCTACGACCGGCTCTCCGACGGGATGATCTGCTCGGTCCGCGAGCTCGGCATCGGCGAGGACCACGCCGGCATCCTCGTGCTGGGCGACGGCGCCCCCGAGCCGGGCACGCCGGCCGGCCCCGTCGTCGGCCTGGACGACGTCGTCATCGAGCTGGCCGTCACGCCCGACCGCGGCTACTGCCTGTCCATGCGCGGCATCGCCCGCGAGATGGGCACCGGCCTCGGCGTCGACTGGCGCGACCCCGGCGCGCTCACCCCGCCGGCCTGGTCCGGCGAGCCGGCCTGGCAGGTCACCGTCGAGGACGCCGACCGCTGCGACCGGTTCTCGATGATCGCGCTGGAGGGCCTGGACCCGACCGCGCCGACGCCGTGGGAGATCCGGCGGCGACTGGCGCAGTCCGGCGTCCGCAGCATCTCGCTGGCCGTCGACGTCACCAACTACGTGATGCTCGAGCTCGGCCAGCCGATGCACGCCTTCGACCGCGACGCGGTCACCGGCCCGGTCGCCGTCCGCCGGGCGCGGGCGGGGGAGCGGCTGATCACCCTGGACGGCGCCGACCGCGCGCTGGACGCCGACGACCTGCTGATCACCGACGACACCGGCCCGATCGGGCTGGCCGCGGTGATGGGCGGGGCGTCGACCGAGATCGGCGACGGCACCACGAACGTGCTGCTGGAGGCGGCGCACTGGGAGCCGACGGGGGTGGCCCGCACCGCCCGCCGGCACCGGCTGCCCAGCGAGGCGGCCAAGCGCTTCGAGCGCGGCGTCGACCCGGAGATGACGATGGTGGCGCTGGCCCGCGCCGCGGCACTGCTGGCCGAGCACGGCGGCGCCTGCGTCGTCGGCACGCCGGTGGACGTCGACACCCGCGGCCCGCGCCCGACGATCCTGCTGGACGCCGAGCGGCCGGGCCGGGTGGCCGGCGTGCCCTACCCGCCGGCCCAGGTCGTCGAGCTGCTGGCGAAGGTCGGCTGCACGGTCGACGGCGACGGCGCCCCGCTGACGGTCACCCCGCCGTCCTGGCGCCCGGACCTCACCGACCCGGCCGACCTGGTCGAGGAGGTCGTGCGGCTGGCCGGCTACGACGACGTCCCCTCGGTGCTGCCCACCGCCCCGCCCGGGCGCGGGCTGACCGACACCCAGCGCCGCCGCCGCGCGATCGGCCGCACCCTCGCCGAGGCCGGGTACGTCGAGGCGCCGTCCTACCCGTTCGTCGGGGAGGCCGCCCTCGACGCCCTCGGCCTGGAGGCCGGCGACCCGCGCCGCGCGGTGGTGCTGGTGCGCAACCCGCTGTCGGAGGAGGAGCCGGCGCTGCGCACCACGCTGCTGCCCGGCCTGCTGGCCACCCTCGCCCGCAACCTCTCCCGTGGCCAGCGCGACGTCGCGCTGTTCGAGCACGGCGCTGTCTTCCCCGGCGGCCAGCGCACACCGGCGCCGCTGCCCGGGGTGGACCGGCGTCCGGACGACGAGACGCTCGCCGCGCTGCTCGGGGCCGTCCCCGCCCAGCCCTGGCACGTGGCCGTGGCGCTGGCCGGCAACCGCGAGCCGCGCGGCTGGTGGGGGCCGGGCCGCCCGGCCGTGTGGGCCGACGCGGTGCAGGCCGCCCGCCGGGTCGCCGCGGCCGCCGGCGTGGAGCTGACCGTCCGGGCCGGGGAGCGCGCGCCCTGGCACCCGGGCCGCTGTGCCGAGCTGCTGGTCGGCGGGCGGGTGGTCGGCCACGCCGGTGAGCTGCACCCGCGGGTGTGCGCGGCCCTGGACCTCCCCGCCCGATCCTCGGTGATGGAGCTCGACGTGGACGCGCTGCCGGCCGCGCCGGTGCCGGTCGGGCCCGCCGTGTCGGCCTTCCCGCCGGTGCTGCTGGACCTGGCGCTCGTCGTCGGCGACGACGTGCCCGCCGCCGAGGTGGACGCCGCCCTGCGTGCCGGCGCCGGGGAGCTGCTGGAGTCGCTGCGGCTGTTCGACGTCTACACCGGGTCCCCCGTCGCGGAGGGGCACAAGTCGCTGGCGTACGCGCTGACCCTGCGGGCCCCGGACCGGACGCTGACCAGCGAGGAGGCCACGGCTGTGCGCGACGCGGCGGTGGCCGCGGCCGCGGCCGCGACGGGCGCCGAGCTCCGTGGCTGAGGCCGCCGGCCCGCTGGCGGGCTCGGTCGCGCTGGTCACCGGCGCCTCGACGGGCATCGGCCGCCACCTGGTGCAGGGGCTGGCCGAGCGGGGCGCCGCGGTGGCCGGGCTGGCGCGCGGCGGCGAGCGGCTGGCCGCGACGATGGCCGAGGTGGCCGCCGCCACCGGCGCCCGCACCCTGGCCGTCGCCGCCGACGTCACCGACCGCGCGGCCGTGGACGACGCCGTCGCGCGGGTCCGGGAGGAGCTCGGCCCGGTAGACCTCCTGGTCAACAACGCCGGCCTGGTCGACGCCGCGGAGGAGCCGCTCTGGGAGGCCGACCCCGACCAGTGGTGGGACGTCGTGTCCAGCCACGTCCGTGGCGGGTTCCTCCTGTGCCGCACCGTCGTCCCGTGGATGGTGCTGCGCAACCGCGGCCGCGTGGTGAACCTCGCCAGCGGCATGAGCCTGCGCGCCCGCCCGGAGTACTCGGCCTACTCGGTGGCCAAGACGGGTCTGATGCGCATGACCGAGGCCCTCGCCGGCGCGCTGGAGGGCACCGACGTCCGGGCCTTCGACGTCGCGCCCGGCGTGGTCCGGACCGACATGACCGCCGGCATGCCGATGCACCGTGGCCGCACCGACTGGACCGAGCCGGCCGACGTCGTCGCCGTGGTGACCGCGATCGCGGCCGGTGAGCTGGACGCGTGGTCGGGCCGGTTCCTGCGGGTGGGCGGCGACGACCTGGACACCCTGCGCGGGCTCCGGCCGGACGGCGACGCCCGCCAGCTGCGGCTGCGCCCGTACGGGGACGACGACCCGCTGGCCTGACCCACCCCACGCCCGGGTGCTCGCTGGCCTGACCCACCCCACGCCCGGGTGCTCATGCTCTCCCCACCCCGCTGGGCAGAGCACGAGCACGGCCGGAACACCGTCCCCGGCGGCGCAGCGCGATACTCGGATGAACGGTCATGCATGGCCGTGTATGGTCATGCATCGTGAGTACAGGGCAGACGTGGACGGTCGGGGTCACCGGCGCCACCGGCTACGCAGGGGGTGAGGTGTGCCGGCTGCTGGCCGGGCACCCGGCCCTGCGGCTGGCCGGGGTGCACGCCAATTCCAGTGCCGGGCGACGCCTGGGTGAGCTGCAGCCCCACCTGCTCCCGTACGCCGACCTCGAGGTGCAGCCCAGCGACGCCGAGTCGCTCAGCGGCTACGACGTCGTCGTCCTGGCCCTGCCGCACGGGGAGTCGGCCGCGATCGCCGCGCAGCTGTCCGACGACACCCTCGTCGTCGACTGCGGCGCCGACCACCGGCTCAACGACCCGGCGGCGTGGGCGCGGTGGTACGGCGGCGAGCACGCCGGCTCCTGGCCCTACGGGCTGCCGGAGCTGCCGGGCCAGCGGGAGCAGCTGGCCGGCGCCCGGCGGATCGCGGTCCCCGGCTGCTACCCCACCTCGGTCACCCTGGCGGTCGCCCCGGCGCTGGCCGCCGGGCTGGTCGAGCCCGACGTCGTCGTGGTCGCCGCCAGCGGCACCTCCGGCGCGGGGAAGAAGGCCGCGCCGCACCTGCTGGGCAGCGAGGTCATGGGCTCGGTGAGCGCCTACGGCGTGGGCGGGGTGCACCGGCACACCCCGGAGATGGTGCAGAACCTCAGCCAGGCGGCGGGGCAGGCCGTCAGCGTCAGCTTCACCCCGACGCTGGTGCCGATGAGCCGGGGCATCCTCGCCACCTGCTCGGCACCGCTCACCCCGGGCACCGACGCCGCCACCGCACGGGCCGCCTACGAGAAGGCCTACGCCGACGAGCCGTTCGTCCACCTGCTCCCCGAGGGGCAGTGGCCGACGACGGCGCAGGTGCTCGGCGCCAACACCGTCGCGCTGCAGATCGCGGTCGACCCCGACGCCGGCCGGCTGGTCGTCGTCGCCGCGGTCGACAACCTGACCAAGGGCACCGGCGGAGCGGCGATCCAGTGCGCCAACCTCGCCCTCGGCCTGCCCGAGACCACGGGCCTGCCGCTCGTGGGGGTCGCGCCGTGAACGCCCCCCACGACGACGCCCCGCCGGCGCTCCACGGCTCCGCGGGGGCCCCGGAATGACCACCACCGCCCCGAAGGGCTTCCGGGCCGCCGGCGTCGCGGCCGGGGTCAAGAGCACCGGCGCCCACGACGTCGCCCTGGTCGTCAACGACGGCCCGCACGACGCCGCGGCCGCGGTCTTCACCACCAACCGCTTCCCGGCCGCGCCGGTGCAGTGGAGCCGTCAGGTGCTCGGCACCGGCCGGGTCAAGGCGGTCGTCCTCAACTCCGGCGGGGCCAACGCCTGCACCGGCGCCGAGGGCTTCCAGGACACCCACGCCACCGCCGAGCACGTGGCCGGCGAGCTGGGCATCGGCGCGATCGACGTCGCGGTCGCCTCGACCGGGCTGATCGGCGTCCGGCTGCCCATGGCGGAGCTCACCGCCGGGGTCACCGCCGCGGCCGGGGCGCTGTCCGAGGACGGCGGGGACGACGCCGCGCGGGCGATCATGACCACCGACAGCGTGCCCAAGACGACGGTGCAGGCCCGCGACGGGTGGACCGTCGGCGGCATGGCCAAGGGCGCCGGGATGCTGGCACCGAGCCTGGCCACGATGCTCGTCGTCCTCACCACCGACGCGGTGGTCGACGCCGCCACCCTCCAGTCGGCGCTGAAGCAGGCGACCAGCGTCAGCTTCGAGCGCGTCGACTCCGACGGCTGCCTGTCGACCAACGACACGGTCATCGTCATGGCGTCCGGCGCCAGCGGGGTCACGCCGTCGGCCGCGGAGGTCGCCGAGGCGCTCACCGCGGCGGCCACCGACCTCGCGATGCAGCTGCTCGCCGACGCCGAGGGCTCCACCAAGGACATCGCGATCACCGTCCGCAACGCCGCCAGCGTCGACGACGCCCTCACCGCCGGGCGGGCCTGCGCCCGCAACAACCTGCTCAAGACCGCGCTGTTCGGCAACGACCCCAACTGGGGCCGGGTGCTGGCCGCGATCGGCACCACCGACGCGGCGTTCGAGGCCGACCAGGTGGACGTGACCATCAACGGCGTCACCGTCTGCCGCGGCGGCGCGATCGGCGACCCGCGGGAGCTGGTCGACCTCACCGGGCGCGAGATCACCATCGACGTCGACCTGAGGGCGGGGACGGAGCAGGCCACCATCTGGACCAACGACCTGTCCATCGCCTACGTCCACGAGAACTCGGCCTACTCCACATGAGCGAGCCAGGACCCCACGTGACCACCACCCACGACCCGGCCGCGCAGGACCCCACGCCGCCCGACGTCCGCGTCGACGACCTCCCGCCGCCGCCGCCCAAGGTCGGCACCCGCCGGGTCATGCGCACCTACGACCCCGAGGGCGACCGGCAGAAGGTCGCCGTCCTCACCGGCGCGCTGCCCTGGCTCAAGGAGTTCCACGGCAACGTCGTCGTCGTGAAGTACGGCGGGCACGCCATGGTCGACGAGGAGTGCCGGCGCGCCTTCGCCGAGGACATGGTCTTCCTGCGCACCTGCGGCATCCACCCGGTCGTGGTGCACGGCGGCGGCCCGCAGATCACCGAGATGCTGGGCCGGCTGGGCATCGCCAGCGAGTTCCGCGGCGGCCTGCGGGTCACCACGGCCGAGACGATCGACGTCGTCCGCATGGTGCTGACCGGCCAGGTCACCCCGGAGGTGGTCGGGCTGATCAACCAGCACGGCCCGCTGGCCGTGGGCCTGTCCGGGGAGGACGGCGGCCTGTTCACCGCCGCCCGCACGCACGCCCTCGTCGACGGCCGCCCGGTGGACGTCGGCCTGGTCGGCGACGTGGTCGCCGTCGACCCCACCCCGGTCACGGCGCTGCTGGAGTCCGGGCACATCCCGGTCGTCGCGACGGTGGCGCCGGACGCCGACGGCGTGGTGCACAACGTCAACGCCGACACCGCCGCGGCGGCGCTGGCCGTGGCGCTCGGCGCGGTCAAGCTCGTCGTCCTCACCGACGTCGAGGGGCTCTACGCCGACTGGCCCGACCGCGACTCGCTGGTGCAGCAGATCGACGCCGCCGAGCTCGCCGAGATCCTGCCCACCCTCGACGCCGGGATGGTGCCGAAGATGACCGCCTGCCTGCGGGCGGTGAACGGCGGGGTGAAGCGGGCGACGGTCGTCGACGGCCGCGCGCCACACGCCCTGCTGCTGGAGATGTTCACGACGGAAGGGACCGGGACCATGGTGGTCCCGGCCGAGACCGGGAGGGAGCCGGCATGACCCACACGGAGGAGCTGGCCACCCGCTGGTCGGCCGTGATGATGGGCAACTACAAGACCCCGCCGGTCGCGCTGGCGCGCGGCGCCGGGGCGACGGTGTGGGACGTCGACGGCCGCGAGTACACCGACCTGCTCGGCGGCATCGCCACCACGATCCTCGGGCACGCCCACCCGAGGGTCGTCGAGGCGATCACCCGGCAGGCGCAGACCCTCGGGCACGTCTCCAACCTGGCCATGCACGAGCCCGGCGTCCTGCTGGCCGAGCGGCTGCTGGAGCTGGCCGGCCGGCCCGGGCGGGTCTTCTTCTGCAACTCCGGCGCCGAGGCCAACGAGGCCGCCTTCAAGATCAGCCGGCTCACCGGGCGGCCCGAGGTGATCACCGCCGAGGGCGCCTTCCACGGCCGCACCATGGGCGCGCTGGCCCTCACCGGGCAGCCCTCGAAGGCCGCGGCCTTCGCCCCGCTGCCCGGCGGCGTCCGGTACGTGCCCTACGGCGACCCCGGCGCGCTGGCCGGCACGGTCACCGACCGGACGGCGATGGTGCTGCTCGAGCCGATGCTCGGGGAGGGCGGCGTGCTGCCCGCCCCCGCCGGCTACCTGACCGCGGCGGCACGGACCGCGCAGGACGCCGGTGCGCTGTTCGCCGTCGACGAGGTGCAGACCGGCACCGGCCGCACCGGGCACTGGTTCGCGCACCAGGCCGACGGGCTGCAGCCCGACGTCATCACCCTGGCCAAGGCCCTCGGCGGCGGCCTGCCGCTCGGCGCGACCCTGGCCTTCGGGCCGGCCGCCGACCTGCTGACGGCCGGCTCGCACGGCTCCACCTTCGGCGGCAACCCGATCGCCGCCGCCGCCGCGCTGGCGGTCCTCGACACGATCCGCGACGAGGGGCTGCTGGAGCGGGCCAAGGAGCTCGAGCACCGGTTCACCGCCGGGATCGAGGGCCTCGGGCACGCCGGGGTCAGCGGGGTGCGGGGGCGGGGTGCGCTGCTCGGCGTCGTCCTCACCGCACCGGTCGCCGCCGCGCTGGAGGCGGCGCTGCGGGACGCCGGCTTCCTCGCCAACGCCGTCGCCCCCGACGTGCTGCGGCTGGCGCCGTCCCTGGTGCTGAGCGACGCCCAGGTCGACGCCTTCGTCGCCGCGCTGCCCGCGGCCCTCGACACCGCACTCCAGGAGACCGGACAGTGAGCCCCCGGCACTTCCTGCGGGACGACGACCTGACCCCCGCCGAGCAGGCCGAGGTGCTCGCGCTGGCCGCCGAGCTCAAGCGCACCCGGCACACCGCGCAGGCGCCCACGCCGCTGGCCGCGCCGAACGGCGTGCCGCGGGCGGTGGCGGTGCTGTTCGACAAGCCGTCGACCCGCACCCGGGTGTCGTTCTCCGTCGGCGTCGCCGAGCTCGGCGGCTACCCCCTGGTCATCGACGCCGGCTCCAGCCAGCTCGGGCGCGGCGAGCCGATCGAGGACACCACCCGCGTGCTCGACCGGCAGGCCGCCGCGATCGTCTGGCGCACCTTCGGCCAGGACCGCATCGAGGCGATGGCCTCGGTCAGCCGGGTGCCGGTGGTCAACGCCCTGACCGACGAGTTCCACCCCTGCCAGATCCTCGCCGACCTGCAGACGGTCGCCGAGCGGCGCGGCCGGCTGGCCGGCCTCACCCTGACCTACCTCGGCGACGGCGCCAACAACATGGCGCACTCGTACCTGCTCGGCGGGGCCACCGCCGGCATGCACGTGCGGATCGGCTCACCCGAGTCCTTCCGGCCGTCCAAGGCGGTGCTGGAACGGGCCGAGGAGATCGCCGCGCAGACCGGCGGCTCGGTGGCCTGGACCGCGGACGCCGCGGCCGCCGCCGACGGCGCCGACGTCCTGGTCACCGACACCTGGGTGTCCATGGGCCAGGAGGGCGAGTACGAGTCGCGGATCGCGCCGTTCCTGCCCTACGCGGTGGACGGCGCCGCGCTGGCCCGGGCCGCCGACGACGCCGTCGTCCTGCACTGCCTGCCGGCCTACCGCGGCAAGGAGATCGCCGCCGAGGTGATCGACGGTCCGCAGAGCGCGGTGTGGGACGAGGCGGAGAACCGGCTGCACGCCCAGAAGGCGCTGCTGGTCTGGCTGCTGGAGCGATCGGGGTGACCGGCGCGCTGACCCGCTCGGCGCGGCAGGCCCGGATCCGCGAGCTGATCGACACCCGCCCGGTCACCTCGCAGACCCAGCTCGCCGCGCTGCTGGCCGGCTCCGGCATCGAGGTCACCCAGGCCACGCTGTCGCGGGACCTGGAGGAGCTCGGCGCGGTCAAGATGCGCGGGTCCGACGGCGCCCCGGCGTCCTACGTGCTGCCGCCGGAGAACGCCCCGCTGCGGCCGGCGCAGGCCGCTCCGGCCCGGCTGACCCGGCTGCTGGCCGACCTGCTGACCAGCGCGGAGGGCAGCGCCAACCTGGCCGTCCTGCGCACGCCGCCGGGCGCCGCGCAGTTCCTGGCCTCCGCCCTGGACAAGGTCGGCCTCCCCGACGTCCTGGGCACGATCGCGGGGGACGACACTCTCCTGGTCGTCTCCCGCGCACCCGACGGTGGTCCGGCGCTCGCCGACCGCCTGCGGGCGCTCGCCGCGCGCACGCCGGCGGTCTACCCCGAACTGACGTCGGACCTGGAAGAGAGCTGATCGTGACCTCCGCACCTTCGGAGACCCGTCTGTGGGGCGGCCGCTTCGGCGGCGGCCCCTCCCCGGCGCTGGCGGCGCTGTCCAAGTCGACCCACTTCGACTGGAAGCTGGCGCCGTTCGACCTGGCCGGCTCGCGGGCCCACGCGCGGGTGCTGCACCGGGCCGGGCTGCTCACCGACGACGAGCTCGCCCTCATGCTCGGGGCGCTGACCGAGCTGTCCAACGAGGTCGAGGCCGGCACCTTCGTCGCGCTGGAGTCCGACGAGGACGTGCACGAGGCGCTCGAGCGCGGGCTGTCGGGCAAGCTCGGCGCGCTCGGGGGCAAGCTGCGGGCCGGGCGCAGCCGCAACGACCAGATCGCCACCGACCTGCGGCTCTACCTGCGCCACCACGTGCGCTCGCTGGTCGGGGAGCTGTCGTCGCTGGAGTACGCGCTGCTGGGCCTGGCGCAGCGGTACCAGGACGTCGCCGCCCCGGGCATGACCCACCTGCAGCACGCCCAGCCGGTGCTCATCGCCCACCAGCTGCTCGCCCACGTGCACGCGTTCGCCCGCGACGTGGACCGGCTGCGGGACTGGGACCGGCGGACCGCGGTCAGCCCCTACGGCTCCGGCGCCCTGGCCGGCTCCTCGCTCCCGCTGGACCCCGACGCGGTCGCCGCCGAGCTCGGCTTCGACCGCGCCTCCGACAACTCGATGGACGGCGTCAGCGACCGCGACTTCGCCGCGGAGTTCTGCTTCGCCGCCGCCCTGATCGGCGTGCACCTCTCCCGGCTGGGGGAGGAGGTCGTGCTCTGGACGTCGACGGAGTTCGGCTGGGCCCGGCTCGACGACTCCTGGGCGACCGGGTCCTCGATCATGCCGCAGAAGAAGAACCCCGACATCGCCGAGCTCGCCCGCGGCAAGTCCGGTCGCTTCGTCGGCAACCTGACCGGGCTGCTGACGATGCTCAAGGGGCTCCCGCTGGCCTACGACCGCGACCTGCAGGAGGACAAGGAGCCGGTCTTCGACTCCATGGAGCAGCTGCTCCTCCTCCTGCCGGCGGTCACCGGGATGGTCGCCACGCTGACGCTGCGCCCGGAGGTCATGGAGGCCGCGGCGCCGCAGGGCTTCGCGCTGGCCACCGACGTCGCCGAGTGGCTGGTGCGCGAGGGCGTGCCGTTCCGCTCGGCGCACGAGATCAGCGGGGCGATGGTCGCCTTCTGCGAGGAGGCCGGTCTCGAGCTCGACGAGCTCGACGACGACCAGCTGGCCGGCATCGACGAGCGGCTGACCCCCGGCGTGCGCTCGGTCCTCACCGTGCGCGGCGCGCTGGCAGCCCGCAGCGCCCGCGGGGGGACGGCGCCGGAGCGGGTCGCCGAGCAGCTGACCGGGCTGGCCGAGCTCACCCGGCAGCACGCCGACTGGGCGTCGTCCTCACCCGTGGCGGCCGCGCTCTGAGCTCGCCGTCGCCCGGGCCGCTGCTGACGGCGGCGGAGCTGCTCGGGCCGCCGGACGTCGTGGCCCCGGCGCTGCTGGGGTGCTGGCTGGTCACCGACCGGCCCGAGGGGCAGGTGGCGCTGCGGCTGACCGAGGTCGAGGCCTACGCCGGCGACGGCACCGACCCCGCGGCCCACTCCCACCGGGGGCCGACGCCGCGGGCGGCGATCATGTTCGGCCCGCCCGGGCGGCTCTACGTGTACTTCAGCTACGGGGTGCACTGGTGCGCCAACGTCGTCGTCGGCCCGGAGGGGCAGGGGTCGGCGGTGCTGCTGCGCGCCGGGGACGTCGTGGTGGGGGAGGAGCTGGCCCGCGCCCGCCGGCCGGCCGCACGGACGGCGCGGGACCTCGCCCGCGGTCCCGCGCGGCTCACCCAGGCCCTGGCGATCGGCCCGGACGACAAGGCCGCCGACCTGCTGTCCCCGGCCAGCCCGGTCCGGCTGCACCACGGCGAACCGCCGGCGGCGGTCTCGACCGGGCCGCGGGTCGGCATCACGCTCGCCACCGAGCTGCCGTGGCGGTTCTGGGAGACCGGCGCGGACTCGGTCAGCGTGTTCCGGCCGGGGGGTCGGCCCCGCCGGAGGAGCGCAGGGGAGGATCAGTAGCCGTGACCGACGTGATCGACGAGCTGCACCGGCGTGGGCTGATCGCCCAGAGCACCGACGAGGAGGCGCTGCGCGCGCACCTCGCCGAGGGGCCGGTCGCCTACTACGCCGGCTTCGACCCGACGGCGCCCAGCCTGCACGTGGGTCACCTGCTGCAGTTCATGGTGCTGCGGGCCCTCCAGCGGGCCGGGCACCAGCCCGTCGTCCTGGTGGGTGGGGCGACCGGCCTGATCGGGGACCCGCGGCCGACGGCCGAGCGGCAGCTCAACGACCGCGAGACCGTCGCCGGCTGGGTGGACAGCATCCGCACCCAGGTGGCGCCGTTCCTCGAGGTGCCGGCCGAGCGGGACGGCCTCGCCCCGCCGGTCTACGTGAACAACCTCGAGTGGACCGCGCCCCTGTCGGCGATCGACTTCCTGCGGGAGATCGGCAAGCACTTCCGCGTCAGCCAGATGCTGGCCAAGGAGGCGGTCTCCGCGCGGCTGAACTCCGAGGCCGGCATCAGCTACACGGAGTTCAGCTACCAGATCCTGCAGGCCAACGACTACCGGGAACTGCACCGGCGCAACGGGGTGACGCTGCAGACCGGCGGCTCGGACCAGTGGGGCAACCTGACCGCCGGCATCGACCTGGTGCGGCGCACCGAGGGCGCGCGGGTGCACGCGCTGTCGACCCCGCTGGTGACCAAGTCCGACGGCACCAAGTTCGGCAAGACCGAGGGCGGCGCCGTCTGGCTCGACCCGGCGCTCACCTCGCCCTACGCCTTCTTCCAGTTCTGGCTCAACGCCGACGACGCCGACGCCCGCGCCTGGCTGCCGCTGTACTCGGAGCGGCCGGCCGAGGAGGTGGCGGCGCTCGTCGCGGAGTCCCTGGAGCGCCCCGCCTCGCGCGCGCCCCAGCGGGCGCTCGCCCAGGAGCTGACCCTGCTCGTGCACGGCCCCGAGGAGCTGCGGCAGGCGGAGGCCGCCGGGCGGGCGCTGTTCGGCCGGGACGACCTCTCCGCGCTGGGCCCCGAGACCCTCGGCGCGGCCCTCCGGGAGGCCGGCAGCGTCACCGTGGACGGCGGGACGCCCACCGTCGCGCAGCTCCTCCAGCTCACCGGTCTGGTCGGCAGCCTCTCCGAGGCGCGGCGGACGGTGAAGGAGGGCGGCGCCTACCTCAACAACGAGCGGGTGACCGACGCCGAGGCCGTGCCCCGCGACGACGCCTGGCTCCCCGGCGGCTGGCTGGTGCTCCGCCGGGGCAAGCGCGCCGTCGCCGGGGTGCAGCGGGGGGCCTGACCTGGGGTGTGAACGGCGTGTGACGGAGCCGTTGCCAGGGGGTGTCCGGCGTCACCGCGTACCGGTTTGACACGGCCTCCGGGCCCACGTAACTTTCTCTGTGCGCCGGGAACGACCGCGAGGCCGGGCCCGGGCGCCAGAGTGAGACAACAAGCCGAAGACGACGGCCGCGAGGCCTGGTTCTCCGCGCGTCCGCTCCTTGAGAACTCAACAGCGTGCCGAAAGTCAGTGCCAAGTTTTATACCCCCGCACTGCGCACTTTGTGTGTGGTGAGGGATTCCTTTGGTTGATTGACATCGAGAGTGCTAGCTCTCGGTTCTCGGCTGGGGATGCAAATTCATCTACGGAGAGTTTGATCCTGGCTCAGGACGAACGCTGGCGGCGTGCT
>NZ_JBJGZS010000007.1:0-159015 GCF_054050635.1 Geodermatophilus sp. SYSU D00079
GGTGGGGGGTGTGGGGGGGGGGGGGGGGGGGGGGGGGTGGGGGGGGGGGCGGGGGCCCCCGCGCGGGGGCGGGGGGGCGGGGCGGGGGGGCCCCCCCCCCCCCCGGACCCGGTCAGACGCCGACCGGGGTCTTGGCCTTCATCTTGTGCAGCTCGGGGACCACCTTCTCCCCGAACAGCTTGAGGCTGGCCTCGACCTTGTCGTAGGGCAGCCCCGCGTAGGAGAACGCCGCGTTGGCCAGGAAGTCCCCCACCACGTCGCGGCGGTGGGCGTACTTCTCCACGATCTGCTCCGGCGTCCCGTAGACGTTGGCCTCGACGTAGGCGGCCGCGGCGGCCTCCATGCCGGCCTCCCGGATCATGTCGGCGCCGGCCTGGTAGGCCTCGTAGCCCTTGGTCTCCCGCCAGTGCTTCCCGGCGAAGTCGTAGTGCTTGATGACCGACAGGAAGTACTTGGAGATGTACTCCTGCGCCACGCGGCGGGCCTCCTCCTCGTCCTCGTGGCAGTAGGTGAAGTCCTGCAGCAGGGGCGGGCCGGGGAGCCGGCCGTGCTTCTCCTGGTGCAGGTCCCGCCAGCGGTTCAGCGCCTCGGCGTGGGTCTCGATGTCGTACTGCATGAACGTCATCAGCTGGACGCCGAGGTCGGCGATCGGCGGGATGGAGTCCGGGGACATCGCCACGCCGAAGAGCCGGCCGTCCCACGTCCGCGTGCTGCTGGGCCCAGGGCGCACGGCGACGCGGGGCTGCGGGTAGAGCGGGCCGTCGTTCTGCACGAAGCCGTCGTGCAGGCCGCGGATCACCATCGCCGCGGCCTCGTCGAAGCGCTCGCGCGCCGAGCCCATGTCGGTGTGGAAGCCCTCGTACTCCATCTTCGCCAGCCCGCGGCCCATGCCCAGCAGCACCCGGCCCTGGGACATGTGGTCGAGCATGATCGCCTTCTCGACGACGCGGAGCGGGTCGTTCCACGGCAGGATCACCGCCCCGGTGCCCAGCTTGACCCGCGAGGTGCGTGCGGCCAGGTAGGCCATGATCTGCAGGTTGTCCGGGCACATCGAGTAGTCGTCGAAGTGGTGCTCGGCCGACCACACCGAGTCGAACCCGTACTCCTCGGCGAGCACGCCGAGGTTGAGGTCCCGGGTGAAGACCTCCTCGTCACTCATGTCCTCGAACCAGTTCTGGAAGACGAGCAGCACACCGACGTCCATGGACGATCTCCTCTGGTGGGGTTCCGGGTGGGGCGGGGCGGGCGGGACGGTCAGGGGGTGGCGAACACCGCGCGGGTGTGCTCGGTGTCCAGGTACTCCTTGACGCTCTGGATCCGGCCGTCCCGGACGGTGAAGAGGAAGTGGTAGGCGTTGTTGTAGACGCGGCCGTTGCGAAGCTCGCAGTAGGACTCGGTCTCCACGGCCACGCGGTCGCCCTCGGCGGTCCAGGCGTGCGGGGTGAGGCGGATGGCCCCGGTGGTGGCCAGGCCGGACAGCGAGGACAGCATCTCGCCGAACGCGGCCTTGTCCTTGGTGCCGGAGATCCCCTCGATGCTGCCGGCGACCCACCAGGTGGCCGAGTCCGCCAGGAAGGACAGGATCCCCTCGACGTCGCCGGTGGAGAACACCTCCATGAACTCCGCGACCAGCGCCTTGTTCGCCTCCTCGCGGCTGCGGGTCTCCTGCTGGGTGCTCATGCGCCACTCCTCGTCTCGGTGGGGAGGCCACCGGCGTCCCGGCGGGCCGTGCCTGCAGCGGTGTCCCGACGCTAGGGACGGCGGGAGGGGCGGACCATCCCCGTGCGCCGAGGCGGTTGGAGGTCCGCACAACCGCTAGCGGGCCGTGCCGCCGAAGGAGGCCAGCAGCCCGCCGTCCACCGGCACCGTGGCCCCGGTCATGTAACTGGCGCCGGCCACGGCGACGACGACGTCGGCGATCTCCTCGGCGGTGCCGACCCGCCCGGCCGGGATGGCCGCCAGGATCCGGTCCCGGGCCCGGCCGCTGAGCCCGGCGGTCATCTCGGTGTCCACGAACCCCGGGATGACGAGGTTGACCCGGATCCCGCGCGGCGCGAGCTCGACGGCCAGCACCTGGGTGAGCCCGCTGAGCCCGGCCTTGGCCGAGCCGTAGGCGACGTCCCCGGGGAAGCCGCGCAGGCCCACGACCGCGCCGACGTTGACCACCGCCGAGCCGGGACCCAGCAGGGGGACCGCGGCGCGGCAGACCTCGAAGGCCCCGCTGAGGTTGGTGCCGAGGACCTCGTCCCAGGCCTCGCGCGCGAGGTCCTCGACCCGGCCGCCGCGGTGGACGCCGGCGCAGTTGACGACGACGTCCAGCGACCCGAACCGCTCGCGCACGGCGTCGAGCCCGGCCCGCACCGATGCCGCGTCGGTGACGTCGGCGGTGACCGCCAGCCGCCCGGGGGCCTCGGCGTCCCCGCTCGGGGACCGGGCGAGGGTCGCCACCCGGTCCCCGAGCGCGGCCGCCCGGTCGGCGACGGCGCGGCCGATGCCACGCGACCCGCCGGTGACCAGCCAGGTGCGCACCCGCTGCGTCGTCGCGCTCACCGGTCGAGGAAGCCGACCAGCTCCGCGAGGTACTTGTCGCGCTCCTCGATGAACGGGGCGTGCCCGCTGTGCTCGAACTCGACCAGCCGGGCGTCCGGCCACAGGCCCACGGCGGCCTCGGCGCCGGAGAACGGCACGAAGGCGTCCTGCCGGCCGTGCAGCACCAGGACCGGCGCCTCGATCGTCGCGAGGGTCTTGCGCTGGTCCAGCTCGGCGAGGTCCCGCAGCGAGTCGGTGCCGCGCGGCCCCATCTCGAGGAACATCGCCCACATCCAGTCGACGACCTCGGGGCTGACCGGGGCCGCGCAGACCGCGGAGGCCACCCCCTTGAACGTCGTGGCGGGGTCGCTCTCCACGCCGGCGAGCACCGCCTCGACGTCGGCCACGCCGCCGCCGTGCGGCCAGTCCGGTGCGGCGGTGTAGCGCGGGGTGGCGCCGCCGGTCAGGACCAGCCCGGAGAGGTTCGACCCGAGCCGGGCCGCGGCCTCCACGGCCACCGCCCCGCCGAAGGACCAGCCGTTGAGCACGGGGGCGTCCAGGGACAGCTCCTCGCACAGCCGGGCCACGTCGGCGCCGATGGCCGCGGTGCTGACGTCGTCGAAGTCCTTGTCCGAGCGGCCGCAGGCGCGGTGGTCGAGGGTGACAACCGTGTTGCCGTGGGCCCGCAGGGCGGGCAGGACGCCGTCCCAGCAGCGGGTGGCCATGCCCCAGCCGTGGATCAGCACGATCGGGCGGCCGGACCCCTTGTGGTGCTCGAAGTAGATGCGCCGAGTCCCCTCGACCTCCAGGAACGCCATGGTGTCTCCCTCCAGGCTCGCAACGGTGCGGCGGACGCTAGGGGCGCCGGCGGGCGCGGGGCACCGGTCGGTGCCGAGCGGCGTTGGAGACCCCTACAACGAGGGCGCGGACCCGGACGGCGGCACGGTCGCGCGGAGGCGTTTCTTGTCGATCTTGCCGACGCTGGTCCGCGGCAGCTCCGGGACGACGAGCACCCGTTCGGGCAGCCACCAGCCGGGCACCCGGTCCCGCAGGTGGTCCAGCAGTTCCTCCGGACCGGCCGCGGCGCCGTCGTCGAGCACCACCAGGGCCAGCGGCCGCTCCTGCCAGCGCTCGTGCGGCACGGCGACCACGGCCGCCTCCCGGACGGCGGGGTGGGACAGCAGCGCCTGCTCCAGCTCGACGGAGCTGATCCACTCCCCGCCGCTCTTGATGAGGTCCTTGCTGCGGTCGACGATCTCCAGCCACCCGTCGGGGGTGATGGTGGCGATGTCCCCGGTGCGCAGCCACCCCTGGTGGAAGGACTCGGGGTGCTCGTCGCGGAAGTACCGGGTCGCCACCCAGGGCCCGCGCATCAGCAGCTCACCGCGGTGCACGCCGTCGTGCGGGACGTCGCGCAGCTCGTCGTCGACCAGCCGCCACTCCAGGCCGGGCAGCAGCCGGCCCTGCGTGCGGACGTGGGCGTGGCGGGCGGCGGGGTCGCCGTCGGTGCCGGCCGGGGGCCGGGCGAACGTGCCCATGGGCGAGATCTCGGTCATGCCCCAGCCCTGGTAGACCGGGACGCCGAGGTCGCACTCCAGGGTGCGGATGAGCTCCAGGCTGGGGGTGGAACCGCCCAGGACGAGGGCCCGGAGGCTGCTGAGGTCGGCGCCGGTGGCCCTGGCGTGACGGGCCAGGTCCACGGCGACCGTGGGGACCATGCCCACGTAGGTGACCCGCTCGGCCTCGATGATGCGGGCGATGTCCGGCGGGGTCGGGTGCGGGCCGGGGAGCACCTGGCGGGCACCGGCCATCAGCGCGGCGAACGGGATGCCCCAGGCGTTGGCGTGGAACATCGGGACCACGTGCAGCACCGTGTCCCGCTCGGAGATGGCGTGCCCGTCGGCGAGGCAGGCGGCGAAGGTGTGCAGGTAGAGGGCGCGGTGGGAGTAGCCGACGCCCTTGGGCGGCCCGGTGGTGCCCGAGGTGTAGCAGAGCGCGGCCAGCGCCTCCTCGTCGACCGCGGGCGGGGCGTCGAGCTCCGGGCCGGTGGCCACGAGGTCCTCGTGGTCGAGCAGCCCGGGCTCGCCGTCCGCGCCGTCGGTGACGACGACGAGCAGGTCCGGACGCCGGGCGCGCGCCTGCTCCAGCAGCGGCAGGAGGGAGCGGTCGACGACGACCACCCTGTCCTCCGCGTGCTCGACGATGTAGGCGATCTCGCCCGGGTCCAGGCGC
The DNA here is from genome assembly GCF_054050635.1 of Geodermatophilus sp. SYSU D00079. Classification (NCBI taxonomy): domain Bacteria; kingdom Bacillati; phylum Actinomycetota; class Actinomycetes; order Geodermatophilales; family Geodermatophilaceae; genus Geodermatophilus; species Geodermatophilus sp. SYSU D00079. The sequence goes on from NZ_JBJGZS010000007.1 coordinate 4,762, forward strand.
AGGTTCACCGTGTGCAGCACCGCGCCGGCCAGCGGGACGGCCGAGTAGAGCTCCAGGTGCCGGTGGTGGTTCCAGGCCAGGGTGGCCACCCGGTCGCCGGGGCGGACCCCGAGCCGCACCAGCGCCCCGGCCAGGCGGATGACGCGGTCGTGGTGCTCGCGGTGGGTGTAGCGGTGCACCTCGGTGCCCGCGCGGTACTCGACCACCTCCCGGTCGCCGAAGAAGTCGCGGGCCCGCCGGACGAAGCCGGTGATCAGCAGGGGGCTGCTCATCCGGCCACCACGGCCTCGGCCTCGGCCTCGGCCGCCAGCCGCTGCCGCACCTGCGGCACCACCTTGGTGGCGAGGACCTCGATCCGTTCCGATCCGCTCTCCACGGACTCACCGGGCAGCTGCGCCCAGAAGTGCACGTCCTTGATCTGGGGGCGCTCGCGCAGCAGGGCGGTGAGCTCGTCGACCGCCGTCGCCGGGTCCCACAGCGTGAACGCGCCGCCGGCGACGAGCTGGTCGGGGTCGGCGAACTCGGGCACCTGGCCGGGCGGGCCGAAGGCGCCCCAGGTGACGTAGTTGTTGATCTGGTACAGGGCGTGCTCCCCGATGCGGGCCCAGGTGCGCTCCGGGTCGTCGGCGATCACGGCCCACTGCCCGGCGTAGATGCGGCCCTCCTCGACCGGCTTGCCGAGGCGCTCCAGGGCGTCGAGGTAGGACGGCTGGTGGGCGTTCTGCGTGCTGAGGAACCCGTCGCCGATGCGGGCGGCGCGCTCGATCGCCGGGTCGGCCATCGCCCCGACCAGGATGCGCGGCGTCTGCTCCGGGACCGGGGTGACCGGGACGCCGGGCAGGCGGAACCGCCTGCCCTCGTAGGGCTCCCGCGACCCGGACCAGGCCCGCCGGATCAGCTCGATGCTCTCCTCGAGCAGGCTCGGGCGCTGCTTGAGCTCGCGGCCGAAGGCGGCGAACTCCGGCGCCCAGTACCCCTGGCCCAGGCCGAGGTCGAAGCGCCCACCGGTCAGCAGCGAGACGGTCGCGGCGTCCTCGGCCAGCCGGACCGGGTTGTGCAGCGGGGCGACGATGAGGTTGGTCCCGATCCGCATGGTGCTGGTGCGCTGGCCGATCGCCGAGGCCAGGACGAAGGGGGAGGGGGTGTAGCCGTCCTCGACGAAGTGGTGCTCGGTCAGCCACACCGAGCCGATCCCGAGCGACTCGGCCCAGGCGATCTGGTCCAGCGCCTCGGCGTAGAGGGTGCTGAAGGAGCGCGGCCAGCGCGCGGGGTTCCGGAAGTCGTACCAGAGGCCGAAGGTGCAGTCGCGCTCGCTCACGGGCGTCTCCCTCGAGGTGCTCACCGGCCCCGCCCCGGGCGGGGATCGTCGCGGCACAGCCTGGGGCGGGACGCCGGGAGCCGTCACCGGTCGGGTGCGGGCGCGGTTGTAGCCCCCTCCAACGGGCCGGGTCTCAGCCGGCGGCGCCCAGGCCCACGGTCGCGGCCGCCTCCTCCAGCAGCGCGGGGACGTCGTCCTCCAGCGCGGCGGCGTACTCGGTCTGCAGCTGCCCGCCCAGGTGCTGGGTGTAGGCGGCCTCGACGATGGCGGCGAGCTTGAAGAAGGCCAGCCCCTGGTAGTAGGGCAGGTCGGGGACGGCGGCCCCGGTGGCCTGCTCGTACCGGGCCAGCAGGTGCTCGCGGGGCGGGGCGGCCGGCACGCGGGAGACCGCCTGGATCCGCGGCATGGCGCAGGGAGTCACCGGCCGCGGCCCCCAGAAGGCCAGCAGCAGGCCCAGGTCGAGCAGGGGCGCGCCGATGGTGGCCATCTCCCAGTCGATGACGGCGAGCAGCCGCGGGCCGGCCGTGGAGAACAGGCAGTTGTCGAGGTGGTAGTCGCCGTGCACCAGTGCCGGGGGCGGGTCGGCGGGGCGGTGGTCCTCCAGCCACCGGGCGAGCGCCTCCATGCGGGGGAGCGGCCGGCGGGCGATGGACTGCCACTGCCCGTACCAGCGGGGCACCTGCCGGGCGAGGAACTGCTCGGGCCGGCCGAACCCCTCCAGCCCGGCCGCGCGCCAGTCCACCCGGTGGACGGCGGCCAGCGCGTCGACCACGGCGTCGGCGAGCGCGACCGGAGCGGCGGGGTCGCCGGCGTAGGCCGGCGGCAGTGTGTCGGTGATCGACACGGCGTCGGGGACGCGCTCCATCAGCAGGAAGGGCGCGAGGGGGACGGCGGGGTCCTCGCACAGCGCGACCGGCGCCGGAGCGGGGACGGCGGTGCCGGCGAGCGCGGTGAGCAGCCGGTGCTCGCGCGCGACGCTGTGCGCCGACGTCGACAGCGCGTGCCGCGGTGGGCGGCGCAGCACGTACTCGACGCCGTCCCCGCGGACCAGGCACGTCTCGTTGGAGTTGCCCCCGGTCAGGCGGGCCAGCTCCCACGGGCCGGGCGAGCCGGTGTGGCGGCCGAGCCACTCCGCGAGCGCGTCGGCCACCCGGGTGCCCGTCGTCGTGCCGGTCACTGGGCGGCCACGGCGACCTCGAGGTGGTCGCGGAAGCGGGCGAGGGCCTCGGCGCGCCGGGTGGGGACGTGCTCGGTGGGGACCGCCCGGGGCGTGTAGTCGCGCAGCACCCGCCGGGCGACGGTCACCCGGTGCACCTCGTCGGGACCGTCGTAGATGCGGGCCGCCCGCGCCCACCGGTACATCTGCTCCAGCGGCATGTCGGTGGAGAAGCCCAGCGAGCCGTGTACCTGGATCGCCCGGTCGATGACGTCGTGCAGCACGGTCGCGCCGTGGTACTTGATCATCGCGATCTCGGTGCGGGCCGCGGACGCGCCGACCTGGTCGATCTTCCAGGCCGCCTGCAGGGTGAGCAGCCGGGCCGCCTCGATCGCGGCCTTGGAGTCGGCGACCCAGTTCTGCACCGTCTGCTTCTCCGACAGCAGGCTGCCGTGGACGTCGATGCTGACCGCGCGCTCGCAGAGCATGTCGAACGCGCGCCGGCAGACGCCGATCCAGCGCATGCAGTGGTGGATGCGGCCGGGGCCGAGGCGCTTCTGCGCCAGGGTGAAGGCCTGCCCGCGTTCACCCAGCAGGTTCTCCGCGGGCACGCGGACGTCGTCGTAGGTGACCTCGCAGTGCGACCACACGGGGTGCCGGCCGTCGGTGTCGTTCATCAGGCCGAGCTCCCGGATCCCGATGCCCGGCGTCGACCGCGGGACGATCAGCATCGACATCCGCTGGTGCGGCGGGGCGTCGGGCTCGGTGACCGCCATGACGATGTGGAAGTCGGCGCGGCCGGCGTTGCCGACGAACCACTTCCGCCCGTTGAGCACCCACTCGCCGTCCACCAGCCGGGCGTTGCTGGTGAACTGGCGCGGGTCGGAGCCGGTGCCCTGCTCGGTCATCGAGAAGGCGCTGAGCAGCCGGCCGTCGAGCAGCGGGTGCATCCACCGCTGCTTCTGCTCCTCGGTGCCGGCGATGGCGAGCAGCTCGGCGTTGCCGGAGTCCGGCGCCTGGCAGCCGAAGACGTAGGGCGCGAGCTCCGTCGTCCCGAGGATCTCGTGGAGCAGCCCCAGGCGGAGCTGCCCGTACCCCTGGCCACCGAGCGCCGGGTCCAGGTGGGCGGCCCACAGCTGCTGCTCCTTCACCTGCTCCTGCAGGGGAGCGGCCAGCCGGCGGAACTCGGCGTGGTCGAGGTCCAGGGTCTCCAGCGGGTAGATCTCCGTGCGGACGAACTCGCGGGCCCAGTCCAGCTTCGCGGCGAAGTCCGGCTCGGTGGAGAAGTCCCAGGCCATGCGGCCTCCTCGATCAGCTTCGCGCGGGGGTCGTCGACGGCCGGGTGCCGTAGCTCCTGCCCCGACGGAGACGACGCTAGGAAGCGGCCGCAGGGGCGGCCAGCGCCCGGCGCGGTGCCGGTTGTAGGGATGCACAAGGGGGTCGGGCGGCCCGACGGGGGCGCCGGACCGGGGCCGTACCCTCGACTTCCGTGAGTCTCACCATCGGCATCGTCGGGCTGCCCAACGTCGGCAAGTCGACGCTGTTCAACGCGCTGACCAAGAACGACGTCCTGGCCGCGAACTACCCGTTCGCCACCATCGAGCCCAACGTCGGTGTGGTCGGCGTCCCGGACCCGCGGCTGGGGAAGCTGGCGGAGCTCTTCGGCTCTCAGAAGGTCATCCCGGCGACGGTGTCGTTCGTCGACATCGCCGGCATCGTGCGCGGCGCGTCCGAGGGGGCGGGGCTCGGCAACAAGTTCCTGGCCAACATCCGGGAGAGCGACGCGATCTGCCAGGTGATCCGGGTGTTCACCGACCCCGACGTGGTGCACGTCGAGGGCAAGGTCGACCCGGCCGACGACATCGAGACGATCAACACCGAGCTCGTCCTCGCCGACATGCAGACGCTGGAGAAGGCGCTCCCGCGGCTGGAGAAGGAGGCGAAGAAGGACAAGGAGCGCGCCGCGCTGCTGTCCGCCGCCCTCGACGCGCAGAAGGTGCTCGACGAGGGCCGGACCCTGTTCGCCGCCGGCGTCGACCCCGAGCCGCTGCGCGAGCTGAGCCTGCTGACCACCAAGCCCTTCCTCTACGTGTTCAACGTGGACGAGGAGGAGCTGGCCAACGAGGAGCTGATCTCCTCGCTGCGGGCGATGGTCGCGCCGGCCGAGGCGATCCTCATGGACGCCAAGATCGAGGCCGAGCTCGCCGAGCTGCCCGAGGAGGAGGCCGCCGAGCTGCTCGCCGGCATCGGCCAGGAGGAGCCCGGGCTGCACCAGCTGGCCCGCGTCGGCTTCGCGACCCTCGGCCTGCAGACCTACCTGACCGCCGGGCCCAAGGAGGCCCGCGCCTGGACGATCCCGGTCGGGGCGACCGCGCCCCAGGCGGCCGGCGTCATCCACACCGACTTCCAGCGCGGCTTCATCAAGGCCGAGATCGTCTCCTTCGACCAGCTCGTGGAGGCCGGGTCGATGCAGGAGGCCAAGGCCCGCGGCTGGGTCCGCATGGAGGGCAAGGACTACGTCATGGCCGACGGCGACGTCGTGGAGTTCCGCTTCAACGTCTGACCCTCGGACGAGCGCGCCCCTCCCGCCGCCGTCGCGCTGGCTCATCACCCGATGCGGCTCAGCGGGTCCGGTAGCGCAGGTAGACCAGTCCGCTGTCGAAGGCACGCTCCTCGAGCAGCTCCAGATCGAGGCGCACGCCGTCGGGGAAGAACCGCTTGCCGCCGCCGACCACGCTCGTCGTGACGAAGAGGTGGTACTCGTCCACCAGGCCGGCCGCGATCGCCTGGGCAGCGAGAGTCGGGCCGTCGACGGTGAGGTCGTGGTCGGCCTCGGCCTTGAGCCGGCGGACCGCGTCCGGGTCGAAGGTCCGCTCGATCCTGGTCCTCTCGCTCGACACCGACTCCAGCGTCGTGGAGTAGACGACCTTCTCCGCGGCCTGCCAGTCGCGCGCGTACTGCACGATGTGCGGCGGCGCGTCGGGCAGGGTGTGCGCGGTCTCCCAGAAGACCATCGTCTCGTACATGCGTCGGCCGTAGAGGTACGTGCCGACGGGCCGGAAGCGGTCGCCGATGAAGGTGTGCACCTCCGGGTCCTCGGCTCCGGTGCCGAGGTCGCCCTCGGCTGCCTCGGCGTAGCCGTCGAGCGAGGTGATCATCCCGTAGATGAGCGAGGCCATGCGTCCCCTTCGGGTACGAGGTCGTCCGTTCCCTGGCGGTCTGGAGGCGGTGACCGGCGCGGGACCCGGAACTCATCGATCGGGCGGCCGGCCCGTACCGTCGGGTCCGGTACGGACCGCGGCCCGCGTCGTGGGTGCACCTGCACCGTCCCGGAGCCTCCGGATCCGGTCCGTGTGTCGGCACCTCCCGTGAGGGGAGGTGGTCCGGCGTCGTCACGAGGACCGCACCGCTCACTGCGTCGCGCCCGGAGGATCACCCCAGGGGGTCGAGGACCTCCTGCAGGATGGGCGGGCCCAGCCAGGCGACGTCCGGGACCGGCTGGAGCGCCCACGCCGGCGGCTCGGTGCCGTGCACCTGCGCGGCTGTGCGGGCGAACTGGCGCTCGAAGCCGGCGGGGGTGCACACGAGCAGGTACCGCGCTGCGGCGTCACGGCGGTTGGCCAGTGCGTGCGCCGCGCCGCGCGGGGCGAAGGCCAGTTGTCCCGCGGTCCGGGCGAGGAGTGCCTCGCCGACGCGGAAGACGAGCTCGCCGCCCAGGACGTAGAAGGTCTCGTCGAAGTCGTGGCGGTGCAGCGGCGGCCCCGCGCTGCGGGGCGGGACGACGTTCTCCACGACGGACAGGAGGCCGTGGCTGTCCTCACTGCGCAGGAGGACGGTGCTGCGGAGGTCGACCGGCATGGCCTTCTCCTCGGGGTCCTCGGTGGGCGGCGCGGTCAGGCGCCGGCGGGTTCGAACAGCTCGACGGGGTTGCCGGCGGGGTCCTCGACCAGGACCTGCCGGCCTCCGGGGCCGGTCACGACGTCGTTGCGGAAGACGACGCCCGCGGCGCGCAGCCGCCTCACCTCGGCGTCGAGGTCGTCCACGACGAGGTGGATGCGGTTCCAGCCGCCGGGCGCCGGTGTGCGGCCGTCGGGTCCGGGCCGTCCTGCCGTGCTGGCCGGGCCGCTGACGAGCAGCCGTAGCGCGCCCCGCACCAGCTCGGCGAGGGCCGGCCGGGCGTCGGCCCGGAGAGCGAAGCCGAGTCGGCCCGCGTAGAACGCGACGGCGAGATCGACGTCGTCGACCAGGTACCGGACGCTGCCCAGCGTGGCGTGGGTGTGCTCACGAGTGTCCACGGGCGGTTCTCCTCCACTGGCTGTCACAACGACGCGGTCGGCGCCGTCACAGCACTGACGGACCGCGGCGGGAGGATGTGACCGGTGGGCGAGGACCCGGAACGAGCCGAGAGGTTGCTGGCGGAGCAGTTCCAGGCGCACCGCGTCCACCTGCGAGCGGTCGCGCGCCGCATCCTCGGCTCCACCGACGAGGCCGACGACGCCGTCCAGGAGGCGTGGCTGCGCGTGCAGCGCAACGGGGTCACCGGCGTGGACAACCTGGGCGGCTGGCTGACCACGGTCGTCGGCCGGGTGTGCCTTGACATGCTGCGCCACCGGAGCGCGCGCCGGGAGGAGCCGCTGGGGCCGGACGTGGCGGACCCCGAGGGCGGGCCCGAGCCGGAGGGTGAGGCGGTGCTGGCCGACTCCGTCGGCCTCGCGCTGCTCGTCGTGCTGGACACGCTGACGCCCCCGGAGCGACTCGCGTTCGTGCTGCACGACCTCTTCGCCGTCCCGTTCGCCGACGTCGCGGCCGTCCTCGACCGGAGCCCGGCCGCTGCGCGCCAGCTCGCCAGCCGTGCCCGGCGCCGGGTGCAGGGGGCGGCTCCGGACGCCGCGGGTGCCTCGGACGCCGGGCGCCGTCAGGAGGTGGTGCAGGCGTTCCTCGCCGCCGCACGCGAGGGGGACTTCGCGGGGCTGCTGGCCGTCCTCGACCCGGATGTCGTGCTCCGGGCCGACGCCGCCGTCCCCGACCTCGGCGGGCTCGAGCGGCTCAGCGGCCGCGAGGCGGTCGCCCGTGCCTTCCTCGGCAAGGCGCAGGCCGCGCGCGCCGCGCTGCTCGACGGAGCCGTCGGTGCCGGGTTCGTGTCGGACGGCCGGCTCCGCGGGGCGCTGGAGTTCGTCGTGTCCGGCGGTCGGATCGTCGCGGTGGAGGTCGTCTCGGACCCGGTCGTCCTCGCCGCCCTCGACGTCGTGCTGCTCGAGACCTGAGCGCCGCCGGGCTCGTGGCCCCGCCAGTCGCGACGAGGCGGGGACCGGACGCCGACGAGCGCCGTCGGGTGCCCGGGACCCGGCAGCCGGTCAGACCCGTCCGCGGAGGATGCGACGGAAGTAGATCCTCGGCAGCACGTAGCGGTCGATGAACCAGGTCGTGCGGCGGGGCTTGACGGGGTCGACGAACGGCACCGACGGGGACGGTCGCCCGTCGCGGTCGACCTCGACCAGCACGAGCTCGCGCCGGCTCAGCGTGATGGGGATGACCGTGTAGCCGTCGTACCGCTGCAGCGGCTCCCCGTCCCGGGCTGCCGCGATGTTCTGCGCCAGGACGTCGACCTGGCGCCGCAGGGCTCCGCCCGAGGGGCGGGTGGCCACGTCGGCCGCGTCGCCCAGCGCCCAGATCGAGCCGTGCCGGCGCGACCGCAGCGTGTGCGCGTCCACGTCGACCAGGCCGGGGGTCGGGTCGGCGGCGAGGCCGGCGTCCGCGATCCAGCGCGGCGCCCGCTGGTGGGGGACGGCGTGGGCGAAGGCGACGTCCTCCAGGACCCGCCGTCCGGCGCCGGTCGTGAGGGTGACCGCGTGGACGTCCCAGTCCACGCGCTCGATGCGGGCCTCACGCAGCACCTCGATGCCGTGGCCGGCGAAGGCCCGTTCCAGCACGTCGTCGGCCGCCGGGACACCCGTCGCGGTCGCGTCGGGCAGCGCCAGCCGGACCTGCAGGTCCCGCAGCACACCGGTGCGACGCCAGTGGTCGCACGCCAGGAACAGCGGCTTGAGCGCTGTCGGACCGCAGGACGCCGGCTCCGGTGGGACGGTGAACAGCACGGAGCCGGCGCGCAGCGACGCGAGCCGCGGCCACACCTGCGGCGTGCTGCCCGGCACGTACGTGGAGGCGGCCCAGCCGTCGTGGTAGGCCGGCTGCAGCCCCGGCGTGGCATCCCAGTCCTCCACGAGACCGGGGCAGAGCACGAGGGTCTCGCCGCGCAGTGTGCGCCCGCCGCGCGTCCGCACCGTCATCGCGTCGGGGTCGACCGCCTCGACACCGTCGCGGACCCACCGGCACCCGTCGGGGACGACGTCCCGCATCGGGCGCTCCAGGTCCGCCATCGCCGCCTGGCCGCCGCCGACGTAGTTGAGCAGCGGCTTGTACCGGTGCACCGGTTGGGGAGCCACGACGGTGACGTCGCGGACGCCGTCGCGCAGCAGCCGCGCGGCCAGTGAGATGCCGGCGTTGCCGCCACCGACGACGAGTACCTCGGAGTGCTCCACGTCCGCTCCCGGGGATGGGCCGCGGACCCGTCACCGCCGCAGCTCGGCCACGGTGCCGAGCCTGCCCAACTTCTGCGGGTTGCGCATCGCGTACAGCCGGGTGATCCGGCCGTCCTCGACGACGAAGGTGAGCGCGGTGTCGAAGACGCCGCCCGGGTCGATCCGGGCGGCGACCGCGCCGTTGAGCAGCGGCGTGGTGATCTCCACGCCGGGAGCGAGCTCGGCGAAGCGGGAGAGTGCGCCGGCCACCCGTTCGCGGCCGGTGAGGGGGCGCCGGGCGGCCGGCGCGAGCCCGCCGCTGTCCGCGACCGCGACGACGTCGGGTGCGAGCACGTCCAGGAGCCCCTGCACGTCGCCGGCGGTGACCGCGGCGAGGAACCGGTCCACGACCTGCTGCTGCTCGGTGCGGCTCACCACCATCCGCGGGCGTCGCGCGGCCACGTGCTCGCGTGCCCGGTGCGCGATCTGCCGCACGGCCGCGCTCGACTTGCCGACCGCCTCGGCGATCTCCTCGTAGGGCACGGCGAAGACCTCGTGGAGCACGAGGACGGCGCGCTCGGTGGGCCCGAGCGTCTCCAGCACGGTCAGCATCGCGATCGAGACGCTCTCGGCGAGCTCGACGTCGTCGGCCACGTCCGGGCTGGTGAGCAGCGGCTCGGGGAGCCACTCCCCGACGTAGTCCTCCCGACGGCGGGCCAGCGTGCGCAGCCGGTTGAGCGCCTGGCGGGTGACGATCCGCACCAGGTAGGCCCGCGGGTCCCGCACCGTCGTCCGGTCGACCTCCGCCCACCGCAGCCAGGTCTCCTGCACCACGTCGTCGGCGTCGGCGGCCGAGCCGAGCATCTCGTAGGCGACGGTGAACAGCAGGCCGCGGTGGGCGAGGAACGGGTCGTCGGTCATGCCGGCGCGACGCCCTCCGTCGAGGGGGCCGCCAGCGGGGGCAGGCCGCAGGACGCCGAGAACTCCTGCGACCTGATGCCCAGCGCGACGTTGCTGCGGGCGGTCATGTTCATCACGCCGACCCGGGCGGTCAGCTCGACGAGCGCGGGCGCGCCCAGGTCCGCCAGCAGGGCGGCCGTCATCTCGTCGGTCACGGCCGGCGGGGTCTGGCTCATGGCCTCGGCGTACTCCATCACCCGCCGTTCCAGCGGTGTGAAGACGGCGGACTCGCGCCACCGCGGCACCTCGCGCGCCTTGGCCTCGTCGAGCCCCCGGTTGTGCGTCAGGAAGTAGTGCAGGTCCAGACAGAAGCTGCAGCCGACCACGCCGGCGGCGGCCATGGCGGCGAAGGACGCCAGGTCGCGGTCCAGCCGGTTCCACGAGTCGGCCCTGCGGCCGAGACGGGCCATGTCCTTGAGGACGGCGGGGTGGTGCCACATGACCCCGATCGCGTCGGGGACCACGCCGAAGACCTTGCGGCTCATCGTCGTGAGCAGGGTCCCGTAGATGCCGGTGACCTCCGTCGCGGGGACCCGGGTGCTGCTCGCCATGTCTCCTCCAGGGGTGCGGGGGTGTCGACATGGAGACACCGGCCAGGGCTCGCGTGTGACACCGCGGACGCGGATCGGCTCCGGGAGCGGCCCCCACGCGCGTGGTCGATTGACAGTCGATAGGTAGTAACCGAGACTCGATGGGTCTGGGGCTCCGGTGGGTCCCGAGGCGGCGACGGTCGGAGACCGGTGCGCCGGCGGTGGAGGAGGGCTGCATGCAGAGCGTCGACGTGCTGGTGGTCGGAGCGGGCCTGGCCGGGCTGCACACGGCCACGAGGCTGGCCGAGCGGGGCCACGACGTCCTGCTGGCCGAGCGCCGTCCCGGCCTCACCGGCGCGATCCGCACCACCGGCATCTTCGTCCGGAAGACGCTCGACGACTTCCCGCTGCCGCCCGAGTGCCTCGGGCCGCCGATCCGGCGGGTGGTCCTCTACCCACCCGGTCTGCGCCGCCCGGTGACCCTGGACAGCGACCGCGACGAGTACCGGGTGGGCGACATGGCGCCCCTCTACGTGACCGCGGCCCGTGCGGCTGCCGACGCCGGCGTCCGGATCGCGCTGGGGACCCGCTACGCCGGCCGGCGGGACGGCACCTCCCTGCTCGTCGGGGCGGACGGGCCGATCGAGGTGCGGGCGCGGTTCGTCGTCGGGGCCGACGGCGCCCGCTCGCGGGTCGCCCGCGACCTGGGCCTCGACCGCAACGAGCACCTGCTGGTCGGTGCGGAGGAGGTGTTCGCGGTGCCCCGCGGCGAGCAGCCTCCGGCGTTCCACTGCGTGCTCGACCCCTCGCTGGCTCCCGGTTACCTGGCCTGGGTGGTCAACGACGGGCGGCACGCGCACGTGGGCGTCGCCGGTTACGCCGACCGCTTCCCGGGCGGCATGCGCCGGGCGCTGGAGCGGTTCGCCCCGTCCGCGCCGGGGCTGCCCCGGGGTGCCCGACCGCGGGAGGTGGAGCGGCGCGGGGGACCGATCCCCGTCGGCGGACTGCTCCGCCGCATCGGCTGCGCCGACGGCCTCCTGGTCGGGGACGCGGCGGGCGCGGTCTCCCCGCTCACCGCCGGTGGCCTCGACCCCTGCCTGCGGCTGTCGGAGCACGCCGCCGCCGTCCTCGACGACGCGCTGCGGAGCGGGCGGCCCGACGCGCTGGCCTCCTACGACGGTGCCGCCCTGCGGTCCCGCTTCCGCGGGCGGCTGGCGCTGCGGCGGGGGCTGGCCCAGGTCCGCACGCCCGCCGTCGCGACGGTGGCGTTCACCGCGCTGCGGACGCCGTTCGGGCGGGCCGCCGCCCGCCGCGTCCTCTTCGGCGACCGCTCCTTCCCCGCGCCGTGACGAGGCGGCCAGACTGGCCGGGTGTCGTCGCACCGGCTCGTGCTGATCCGCCACGCCGAGGCCGCTCCCGGTCCGGTCGACCCGGAGCGGCCGCTGACGGCGCGGGGGGAGCAGCGGGCCGCGGCGATCGGGGCCTGGCTGGACCGGGCCGGGCTGGTGCCCGACCGCGTGCTCGTGTCCCCGGCGCGCCGGGCGGTGCAGACCTGGGCGCGGGCCGGCGGCGTCCTGACGTCGGCACCGCAGCCGACCGTCGACGGGCGGGTGCACGACAACACCGTCGAGGCACTGCTCGCGGCCGTGCGCGACACCCCGGAGGACGTCGGCACGCTGGTCGTCGTCGGGCACAACCCGGCGGTCGGGGAGCTGGCGACGGTCCTCGACGACCGGCGCGACGTGGGGCCCGGTTTCCCGGCCGGCGGCGTGGCGGTGTTCGACCTGGGGACCCGCTGGACCGACGTCGTCCCGGGGGCGGCGACGCTGACCGGCGCCACGGTCCCGGGCGCCTGACCCGTACCGGGCCGGCACCGCTGCGCCCTTGACACGTGATCGGGGGCACTCCAGCCTCCAGGTCGAGCCCGGCCGGAGGTCGACGGCCGGGCGACCACGAGATCGCGTGCGCCGAGGTCGATCCCCCCGGACCAGGTGCGGCGCGGGCCGACCCGGACAGAGAGGCCTCCCATGGCACTGGACAACCCCTTCTACAGCCCCGAGGTGCAGGGCCCGTACGAGCTGCACCGGCTGGGCGAGTTCCGGCTCGACGAGGGCGGGGTCATCCCCGACCTGCAGCTCGCCGTCGCCACCTACGGCACGCTCGACGACGCCAAGGGCAACGCGATCCTCATCCCGACGTGGTTCTCCGGCACCCACCAGACCTGGGAGCAGGTCTACATCGGTCCCGGCCGGGCGCTGGACCCGGAGAAGTACTTCATCGTCGTGGTCAACCAGATCGGCAACGGGCTGTCGACGTCGCCGCACAACGCCGACGGGCCCAACAGCTCCATCGCGATGTCGCGGTTCCCCAAGGTGCAGATCAGCGACGACGTGCGGGCCCAGGAGCAGCTGCTCCGCGAGGTGTTCGGCATCGAGCGGCTGCACGCCGTCGTCGGCGGCTCGATGGGTGCCCAGCAGACGTGGGAGTGGGCGGTGCGGTTCCCCGAGAAGGTGCTGCGGGCCGCGCCGATCGCCGGCACCGCCCGCAACACCCCGCACGACTTCCTCTTCACCCAGACGCTGCTCGACGCGATCACCGACGACCCGGGCTGGAACGGCGGGGAGTACGCGTCGAACGCCGACGTCGCGCGCGGTCTGGCCCGGCACGCGGACCTGTGGGCGGTGATGGGCCTGTCCACCGAGTTCTGGAAGACCGAGTTCTGGCGCAACGTCGAGCTGCCCGACGTCACCTGGGACGACGAGATCGAGTTCAAGGACCGGTTCATCCGCGCGGTGTTCAGCGCCATGGACCCGAACTCGCTGCTGGTCCAGGGGTGGAAGTGGCAGCGGTGCGACGTCACCTGCAACACCGACGGCGACCTCTCGGCCGCGCTGGGCAGGATCACGGCCAAGGTGTTCGCGATGCCGATCGACGAGGACATGTTCTTCCCGGTCCGCGACGTCCAGGCCGAGCAGGAACTGGTCCCCGGCAGCGAGCTGCGCGTGCTGCACTCCGTCGCCGGCCACTTCGGCCTGTTCGGGTTCGAGGAGACCTACCTCAAGGAGGTCGACGACCACCTCACCGAGCTGCTCACCTCGCCGGTCTGACCGGCGGGGGGGGGGGGGGGGGGGGGGGGGGGGGGCCCGGCCCCCCCCCCCCCCCCCCCCCCCCCGCCTCAGTCGGGCAGGAGGACGCCGGGGTTGCAGACGCCCCGCGGGTCCAGCCGCTGCTTGACCGCCCGCAGCACGTCGACCCCGAGCGGGCCGAGCTCCCGCTCCAGCCACGGGCGGTGGTCGGCGCCCACGGCGTGGTGGTGGGTGAGCGTGCCCCCGGCGGCCACCAGCGCGTCGGTCACCGCCCGCTTGGCGACCAGCCACTGCTGGATGGGCAGGTCGTCGTCGCGGTCGGCGAGCACCGTGACGTACAGCGAGGCGCCGGTGGCGTAGCCGTGCGAGACGTGGCTGAGCACCAGCGGCGTCCGGCCCCGGCCGCCGAGCGACTCGCGCAGGGCCCGGCGGACGGCGTCGTAGACCCCCGGCAGATCGGTCCAGGTGGCCGCGGTCTCGAGGGTCTCGACCAGCAGGCCGGCGTCCATCAGGGAGTCGCGCAGGTAGGGCGCGCCGAAGCGGTGCCTGCGCCAGGACTCCCCGACCCGCCGACCCACCCGCGCGGCCCCGCCGTCGCGCAGCTCCGACGCCGCGGCCTGTCTCCTCGCCCGCACCAGCTGCGGCAGCCCCTCCCAGCCGACCACGAGCAGGCAGCCCCCGCCGCGCCGGCGGGCGCGCAGCGAGCCGCGGAGGGCCCGCGCGCCGGCGCCGCCGCTCATGAGCAGGTTGGCCCGGGTCTCGTCGGGGTCGGACAGCCGGACGACGTCGGGCAGCAGACCGTGGCGCGCCAGCCGCTGCAGCGCGGCCAGCCCGGCCGCCCAGGAGCGGAACGACCAGCCCTCGTACCGGCCGGCCGGCGTCCGCGGCCGGACCCGCAGCCGCAGCTCGGTGATGATCCCCAGCGCGCCCTCGGAGCCCAGCGCGAGGGCCAGCAGGTCCGGTCCGGCGGCCGAGGCCGGCGGGTGCCCGAGCTGCAGCACGCCGGTGGGGGTGGCCAGGGTCAGCCCGGCCACGAGGTCGTCGAAGCGGCCCAGCCCGGTGGAGGCCTGCCCCGCCGACCGGGTCGCCGCGTAGCCGCCCAGGGTGGCGAACTCCCAGCTCTGCGGCAGGTGGCCGAGGGTCAGGCCGTGCCGGTCCAGGTGCTCCTCCAGCGCCGGGCCGCGCAGGCCGGGGCCCACGGTGACCAGGGACGACGGCACGTCCAGGCCGGTCACCCCCGCCATGCGGGCGAGGTCGACCGAGATCGAGGGCCGGTCGTCGGCGTCGATGCCCGACAGCCCGCCGACGACGCTGGTGCCGCCGCCGAAGGGCACGACGACGACGCCCATCTCGCTGCACAGCGTCAGCAGCGCGGCGGTCTGCTCGGTGCTGCCGGGGGTCACGACGGCGTCCGGGGCGTCGGAGGCGTCGCCCTCGCGCCGGCGCAGCAGGTCCAGGTAGCTCTTGCCCCCGGCGTGCCGCAGCCGGCTGTCGCGGTCGGTGCGCACGTGCTCCTCGCCGAGCAGCTCGACCAGCCGCAGCCGGCACTCCTCGGCCAGCCGGGAGGGGGCCAGCCGGATCTCGTCGACGGGCACCGGCGGCGTGGACCGCGGCGTCCAGTCCAGCTCCCGGGCCAGGTGCCGGCGGGCGGCCTTGGGCAGCACCTCGGCCAGCGGCGGGAAGGGGGCGAACTCGAGCGTGCCGTCGCCGCCCTCCCGCCCGACGGCCACCGTCGCGTCGCGGGGGCGGGTGGGGGCGCCCCAGCCCTGGATCGTCAGTTCGGGCTGTTCCGGCACGGCTACAGTCTGCCGGGTGCTGCGCGGGGGACCTGCCGACGGCGCGGGTGTGCTCTCCGCCGCACGGCGGGTCGCCGACCTCGACGCGGTGGCCGGCGGCCGGGTCGACGTGGTGGTCGTCGGCGGCGGGGTGACCGGTACCGGCGTGGCCCTCGACGCGGCGGCGCGGGGGCTGTCGGTCGCGCTGCTGGAGCGGACCGACCTCGCCGCGGGCACCAGCCGCTGGTCGTCGAAGCTGGTGCACGGCGGGCTGCGCTACCTGGCCCACGGGGAGTTCGCGCTGGCGCGGGAGAGCGCCCGGGAACGCGCCGTCCTCATGGGGGCGACCGCCTCGCACCTGGTCCGCCCGCTGGCCTTCCTCGTGCCCGACGCGGCCGGGCGCGGCGTCAGCGCGCTGGCCGGCGTCGGGGGCCGGCTGGGGGACGCCGTCCGGGCGTCGGTGCCGGGCGGGCGTCGGTCGCTGCCGGGTACCCGCCGGGTGGACGCCGCCGAGGTGGCCCGGCTGACCCCCGGCGTGCGCGGGCGCCAGGGCGGGCTCGTCTTCTGGGACGGCCAGCTCACCGACGACGCCCGGCTGGTGGTAGCGCTGGCCCGGACGGCGGCCGAGCACGGGGCGCGGGTGCTGACCGGTGCGGCGGTCCGGGCGGTGGACGGCGCCGACGTGCACGTGGAGACCGACGACGGTGAGGCGCTGTCGCTGCGGGCCGGGGTGGTGGTCAACGCGACCGGTGTCTGGGCGCAGCAGCTGGCCCCCGGGGTGCGGCTGGTGCCGTCGCGGGGCTCGCACCTGGTGGTGCCGGCCGCGCGGCTGGGCTCGCCGTCGGCCGCGCTCACCGTGCCCCTGCCGGGGTCGCGGTCGCGGTACGTCTTCGCGCTGCCGCAGCCGGGCGGGCTGGTGTACCTGGGCCTGACCGACGAGCCGGTGCCCGGCCCGGTCGGCGACGAGGACCCGGTGCCCGACGACGCCGAGGTGGCGCAGCTGCTGGAGACGGTGAACCAGGTGCTCGCCGAGCCGCTGACCCGGGCCGACGTGGTGGGCGCCTACGCCGGGCTGCGGCCGCTGGTGCTGCCCGCGTCGGCCGGCGCCGGCCCCGGTGACGCGACCGCCGACCTCTCCCGCCGGCACCTGCTGCGCTGGGACGGACCGGTCCTCACCCTGGTCGGCGGCAAGCTCACCACCTACCGCGCGATGGCCGAGCAGGCCGTCGACGCCGTGGTGGCGCGGCTGGGCCGGGGCGTCCCGCGGTCCTGCACCGCGCGGCTGCCGCTGGTGGGCGCCGCGCCGCACCGGGCGCTGGAGCGGGTGGAGGCGCCGCCGCGGCTGGTGGCGCGGTACGGCACCGAGGCGCCGGTCGTGGCCGGGCTCGGCGCCGACCCGGTGGTCGCGGGGCGGCCGGAGACGGTGGGGGAGCTGCGGTTCGCCGTCCGCGCGGAGGGGGCGCGGACCGTGGCCGACCTGCTGGACCGGCGGGTGCGGATCGGCCTGGTGCCGGCCGACCGGGAGCGCGCCGTCCCGGTGGCCGAGCGGGTGCTCGCCGAGGAGCTCTGAACCGCGTCGAGATCGCGTGATCTCGCACCGTCGCGCCCCGTGGGGCGTGCGAGATCACGCGATCTCGACGGGGAGGCGGGGAGGCTGGTCAGCCGGCGGGGACCTCGCGCAGGTGGGCGTCGAGGGCCAGCAGGCCGCGGCGGACCCCGACCGCCACCGCACCCATCGCGAAGAACCCCTCGTCGTCGGAGACGGTCGCGGTGCGCAGCAGCCGGACCAGCCGGTCGAGGGCGGCGGTCGCACCGGCGATGACGGCGTCGCGCTGGTCCGGCGTCGCCCCGTCGGTGCTGTGGTACGGCGTGCGCACGACGCCGGCCAGGCCGTCCAGCGCGTCGGCGAGCACCCAGCCGGTGCCGGCGTCCACCAGGTCCACCCCGCGGCGGTGCGGCTGGAACTCGACCACCAGCGAGGTGAGGTCGTCGACGAGGACGGCGACGCGGTCGACCGCGCGGGACTCCTCGCGGATGCTCGTGGCGCGGCCCTGCCACCGGCGGGCGCGCGGGTTGGCCCGGCGGGACCGCTCGACCTGTGCCTCGGCCGCGCGCATGTGGTCCAGCTCGCGGTCCAGGCGCCCGGCGCGGCCGGCCCACTCGGCGGCGTCGGGCACCCGGCCCTCGCGCAGGGTCGCGGCGATGTCGTGCAGGTGCGCGGCCAGCAGGGTGCGGGTGCGGCCGATCTGCTGCACCGCCCGGGTCAGCTGCAGGGGCGGGAAGAGCACCGTGGTGACGAGGACGCCGGTCGCCGCGCCCAGCAGCGTCAGCCCGGCGTAGCGCAGCACGTAGGCGTCCGGGTCGTCGAGCCCGACGGTGAGCATGAGGACGGCGGCGAAGCTGACCCAGCTGGCCTGCTCGCGCCACAGCCCCCACTGCTCGACGGCGACCGCCAGCGCCACGATCAGCGCGATGGTGAGGGCGTTGGGCACCGCCCGGGTCAGCTCGTAGACCGCGACCGCCAGCCCGAAGCCGGTGAGGATGGCCAGCACGCTGCGCCAGGCCGCGCTGGCGGAGTCGGCGATCGTGGGGTGGACGGCGATGACCGCGCCGAGCGGGGCGTAGTACGCGTAGTCCGACAGCGCCGGCGGCAGCAGGACCGCGACCTGCCAGGCCAGCCCCGCGGCGACCGCTGCCCGCACACCCCGCTGGAGGGCCGGACGGCGCAGCAGGGCGAGCAGGGTGTCCACGGGCACCCAGGATGACCGGTGTGCCGGGCGCCGGTGTCGACCCGGGGGAGTGACGCTGGTCGCAGTCAGGCCGCCGGTGCCTCGACCGCGTCGAGGGCCAGCAGGGAGCGCTCCACACCGACGGCCACGGCCGCCACGGCGAGGAAGGCGGGGTCGTCGTCGAGCGTCGTGCGCCGCAGCCGGTCGACCAGGCCGTCGAGGGCCGCGGTGGCGGCGGCGACGGCCCGGTCCCGGTCGTCGGGCCGGGTGCCGTCGGCGGCGTGGTACGGCGTCCGCACCACCCCGGCCAGCCCGTCCAGCGCGAGGGCGAGCCGGCGCGCGGTGTCGGCGTCCGGCCGGTCGGTGTCGCGGCGGTGCGACGGGTACTCCGCCACCACGGCGGTGACGTCGTCGAGGAGGACGGCGACCCGGTCCAGGGCGCGGGACTCGTCGTGCACCCGCGCGGCGGCGTCCTGCCACCGGGCGGCGCGGGGGTTGGCCCGCCGGGCCCGCTCCACCGTCCGCTCGGCGTCGCGCATCGCGTCGAGCGCGGTCCGCAGGGCGGCGCCGCGGGCCCGCTCGTCCTCGGGGGTGGGGAAGCGCCCGGCCCGCAGCTCCGCGGCGGTCCGGCCCACGTGCTCGGCGACCAGGGTGCGCGTGCGCGCGATCTCGCGGGTGGCCCGCGTGAGCTGCAGCGGCGGGAAGAGCAGCAGGGTCGCCAGCACGCCGATCCCGGCGCCGAGCAGGACCAGCCCGGCGTAGGAGAGGACGAAGTCCGCCGTGTCGCCGATGCCGATGGTGAGCACGAAGACGGCGGCGAAGCTCACCCAGCCGGCGTTCTCGCCGAGCACCCGCCACTGCTCGAGGACGACGGCGAGCGCCACGAGCAGGGCCAGCACCGCGGCCTCGGGGAGGCCGCCGGCGAGCCGGTCCACGGCGACCGCCAGGCCCGAGCCGAGCAGGATGGCCAGCACCGTCCGCCAGGTCGCGCTGGCCGAGTCGGCCACCGTGGGGTGCACGGCGATGATCGCCCCCATCGGGGCGTAGTAGGCGTACTCGGGGAACGGGGCCGGCAGCAGCACGGCCACCTGCCACGCCAGGCCCGCGGCGATCGCCGCCCGGATCCCCCGCTGGGCCTGCGGGTGGCGGAGGAACGCGCGGAAGCCGGTCACGTCGACCCAGCATGGGGAGGAACCGTGCGGTCCGCTCCTCGGCCCATCCCACTTAGTGGGAAGGCTGTTCCGTTGGGTGGGACGGCGGAGTAGGACTGGGGCATGGCCGACACCTACACGCACGGGCACGCCGACGCCGTCCTGCAGTCCCACCGCTGGCGCACCGCGGAGAACTCCGCGGCGTACCTGCTCCCGCTGCTGCGCCCCGGCCAGGACCTCCTCGACGTCGGCTGCGGGCCCGGGACGATCACCGTCGACCTGGCCGCGCGCGTGGCCCCGGGGCGGGTCGTCGGGCTGGACGTCTCGGCCGCACCCCTCGAGGAGGCCCGCGCGGCGGCCGCCACGGCCGGGGTCGACGTGACGTTCGCGGTCGGCGACGTCTACGCGCTGGAGGTGGCCGACGACTCCGTCGACGTGGTCCACGCCCACCAGGTGCTGCAGCACCTCACCGACCCGGTCGCCGCGCTGCGCGAGATGGCCCGGGTGTGCCGGCCGGGCGGGGTGGTCGCCGTCCGGGACGTGGACTACGCCACGGTCACCTGGTTCCCCGCCGACGCGGGCCTGGACCGGTGGCTGGAGCTGTACTACGGCGTCGCGCGCCGCAACGCCGCCGAGCCCGACGCCGGGCGCCGGCTGCTGGCCTGGGCGCACGCCGCGGGGCTGCGTGACGTCACCGCGACGACGTCGTCGTGGTGCTACGCCTCGCCGGCCGAGCGGGAGTGGTGGGGCTCCTCCTGGGCCGGCCGCGCGACGGCGTCGGCCTTCGCCGAGCAGGCCCTGGCGTACGGGCTGGCCACGCCGGGCGACCTCGAGGAGGTCGCCGCGGCGTGGCTGCGCTGGTCGGCCGCGGACGACGGCTGGCTCGGGATGATGCACGGCGAGCTGCTGATCCGCGTCTGAGCCGCGGGCCGACCCCGTCGAGATCGCGGGATCTCGCACGCCCGGAGGCCCGGGACGGTGCGAGATCCCGCGATCTCGACGGAGGGGGTCACGCGCCGTGCCGGGCGGCGTTGGCCTGGATCGCGGTGCTCACGTACCGGGCCAGGCCGGGCGCGATCCGCTCGTAGTGGGCGGTGAACCGCTCGTCCTCCACGTACATGCGGCCCAGACCCGCGTGGATCTCGTAGCCGCAGTCGTAGAAGTTCCGGCTGATCTGCTGCCGGTGCTCCTCGGCCAGGTCCATCGCCGGCTCCGAGTCGGCGGGGACGCCGTCCCGCAGCGCCGCGGCGAACCGCGTCTCGACGTCCTCACCCTCGGCCTTGACCCGCACCCAGTCGTCCTTGGTGTAGGCGCGGGTGCGCCGCTGGGACTGCTCCCACGCCTCGGTGTCGCCCCAGCGCTGCTCGGCCTCGGCCTCGTACTCCTCCGGCAGCCAGTCGCCGAACAGCTCGAACCGCTCCTCGGGGGTCAGGGAGATCCCCATCGCTCTCGCCTCCATCTCCTTCTCCACGGCCGCGACCATCGCCTGCGTCCGTTCCAGCCGGTCCTGCAGCAGCCGGTGCTGGCGGCGCAGGTGCTCGGCGGGATCGGCGGACGGGTCGTCCAGCAGGGTCGCGACCTCCTCGAGGGGGAACCCGAGCTCGCGGTAGAGCAGCACCTGGTGCAGCCGGTCCAGGTCGGCCGGCGAGTACCGGCGGTAGCCGGCCGCCGTCCGCCCGGACGGCGACAGCAGCCCGATCCGGTCGTAGTGGTGCAGCGTGCGCACCGTGACCCCGGCCAGGGCCGCCACCTCACCCACGTTCACGGGTCCCTCCTCTCTGACGGGGACGAGTGCACAGCCTGACGTCGCGTCAGGGTCAAGCGCGATGTCACCGCGGTGCGCCAGGCTGCCCCCATGGACGCCAAGGAGGACCTGCTCACGTACCTGCACGCCCGGCAGGCCGACCTGCTGGCCAAGCTCGACGGGCTCGACGAGTACGCCGTCCGCCGGCCGATGACCCCGACCGGCACCAACCTGCTCGGGCTGGTGAAGCACGTGGCCTACGTGCAGCTCGGGTACTTCGGGGAGGTCTTCGGCCGGCCCAGTGGCCGCTCCTACCCGTGGGACGACGGCGAGGACGACGCCGACATGTGGGCGACCGCCGACGAGCGCCGCGAGGACGTGGTGGAGCTCCACCGGTTCTCCGCGGCGCACGCCGACGCGACGATCGAGGCCCTCCCGCTCGACGCGGTGGGCGAGGTGCCCTGGTGGCGGGAGGATCGGCGCCGGCCGACGCTGCACACGGTCCTGGTTCACGTGTGCGTGGAGGTCGCCCGGCACGCCGGCCACGCCGACGTCGTCCGGGAGCTCGTCGACGGTTCGGTGGGCATGAGCGCGGCCAACCCCAACGTCCCCGAGCGCAGCGCCGCGGAGTGGGCCGTCTTCCGCGAGCGGATCGAGGCGGCGGCACGGCAGGCGGCCGGTCGCGACGGTGCGCCGGACCCGACGGGTGGCCCTCGCGCGGATGGGTGAGGATCGCACGCATGGCCGCCGACGACGTCTCGCCCGAGGACCCCTTCCCCCGCAAGCGTGTCCGGGTGGACCGGCGGGCCGACGGCAACCTCCAGATGGCCTACGTCGAGGTGGGGGAGGGTGATCCGATCGTCTTCCTGCACGGCAACCCGACGTCGTCCTACCTGTGGCGCAACGTGCTGCCGCACGTGCAGCACCTGGGCCGCTGCCTGGCGCCCGACCTCATCGGCATGGGGGAGTCGGACAAGCTGCCCGACCCGGGGCCCGGCACGTACTCCTTCGCCGCCCACGCCGGCTTCCTGGAGCGCTTCCTCGCCGAGGTCGGCGCCACCGAGCGGGTCACCGTCGTGGCGCACGACTGGGGCTCCGCGCTCGGCTTCGACTGGGCCCACCGGCACCCCGGCGCGGTCCGCGGGCTCGCCTTCACCGAGGCGATCGTGACCCCGCTGACCTGGGCGGACTGGCCGGCGGCCGCGCGGGGCATCTTCCGCACCATGCGCGGTCCCGACGGGCCGGCGGCGGTGCTGGAGAAGAACGCCTTCGTCGAGCGGATCCTCCCCGCCTCGGTGGCCCGCGGGCTCAGCCCCGAGGCGCACGAGCGGTACCGGCAGCCCTTCCGGGACCCCGAGGACCGCTGGCCGACGCTGGAGTGGCCCCGTCAGATCCCGATCGAGAACGTGCCCCCGAAGGTCCGGGACGTCGTGGCGGGATACGGGCAGTGGCTGCGCACCAGCGACGTGCCGAAGCTGTTCCTCAACGCCGACCCCGGCTCCATCCTGGTCGGCCGGCAGCGCGCCTTCGTGCGCAAGTGGGCGGCGCTGACCGAGGTCACGGTGCCGGGAGCGCACTTCGTGCCGGAGGACTCGCCGCACGAGATCGGCCGGGCGCTGGCCGAGTGGATCCCGACGCTGCGCTGAGCGCCCGGGCGGGGGCGCGCCCCCGGCGTGACGCAGCTGGACCGAGGGGGGCGCACGTCCCGGCGGACCCGCCGGTCAGGCGGGCTGGGCCTCGGCCGCCGCCACCGTGGGGACGACGCCGGCGGCCCCCGGGAACGACCGGTTGCTGAACTCCCGCATCTGCGGCCCCCAGCGGCGCATCGCCGTGCGGTGCGGATCGGTCCGGACGAACGCGGCCACCGCGGCCTGGTCGTCCCACCACGACACGGTCGTGAAGTGGCGGGCCAGGGGCCGGGCCCGCAGGTGCAGCGAACGCGCCCCCGGGGAGCGCATGGCCTGCCGGCGGATGGCGAGCGAGTCCCGGAAGAAGGCGGGGACGTCGCGGAACCGGCGCAGGTGCAGCTGGGTGAGCACGACGACGCCCGGTCCGTCACCGACGGCGCCGGCCTCCCACGGCAGGTCGGGGATGTGCGGCACGACAACCTCCTTAACAGTTGTTAAGGAGCAGGCTAGGCCTGTTCTTAACGCATGTAAAGTGACGTTGTGCCCCCACGGACCCCCGGCCGGCTGCGCGCGGACCTCGTCGCCGCCGCCGCCGCGCTGATCGAGCGGACCGGAGCGGTGGAGGCCGTCACGCTGCGCGCGGTCGCCCGCGAGGCCGGGGTCAGCGCGCCGGCGGTGTACGGGCACTTCGCCGACCTGGACGCCCTGGTCGACGCCGTCCTCGAGGAGGGCTTCCTCGCCCTCCGCGCGGCGATCGAGGCGGCGGTGGCCGGCGTCGCGGACCCGGTGGAGCGGCTGGTGGCGGGCTGCCGGGCCTACGTCGCGGCCGGCCTCGCCGCGCCCGCCCGCTACCGGGCGATGTTCCAGGGCCGGCAGGTCCCCGGTGGGGCCGGTGCCTTCGACGTCCTCGTCGACGCCGTCACCGCCTGCCAGGAGGCCGGGCGCTCGGCGGGCCGGGACGCCCGCAGGGACGCCACGCTGGTCTGGACAGCGCTGCACGGGGTGGTGACGCTGCGGGCCGCGGGCGTCGGGGCCCCGGACCTCGACGGCGGGCTGCGCGACCTGGTCGGCCGGCTCGCCCTGGTGGCGCCGGATACCTCAGGCGGGGACGGCGCGGGCTGAGCGCCGCGCGCTCTTGACGCGGTACATCGCCGCGTCGGCGGCGGCCAGCGCCGTCTCGGGCGTGTCGCCGAGGTCGCAGATCGTGACGCCGATGCTCACGCCGACGCGGTGCTCGCCCCCGCGGTCGTCGCCCAGCGGGGTGTCGAAGGCCGCCGTGATCCGGTCGGCCACCGACCGGGCCGCACCGGGCCCGTCCAGCCCCGTGCACAGCACGACGAACTCGTCACCGCCCAGGCGCGCCACGGTGTCGCCCGGCCGCACCGCGGCCTGCAGCCGGCCGGCGGCCTGGACCAGCACCTCGTCCCCGACGGCGTGGCCGGCGGTGTCGTTGACCGGCTTGAACCCGTCGAGGTCGCAGAACAGGACCGCGAGCGGCTCCGGTGCCCGCCGCGTGGGCTCCAGCAGCTGGCCGAGCCGGTCCATCAGCAGGGCCCGGTTGGGCAGGCCGGTGAGCGGGTCGTGCAGCGCCGCGGCGCGCAGGGCGCGCTCCAGCTCGCGCTGCTCCGTGACGTCGGCCAGGGTCACCACCGCGCCCAGCAGCCCCCCGTCGTCGTCCCGGATGGGCGTGCCGGACGCCACCACCTGGCGGGCGGCGCCCCCCGCCGGGGCGATCCGCATCTCCACGTCCGCCAGCCGGCCCTCGCGGAACACCCGGGTGAGCGGGACGCGGTGCGGGGCGAGTGCGCGCCCGTCGGTCTCGGTGAGGGAGAAGGCGGTGGGCAGGTCGGCGACGTCGACCCGGGGGTCGGCGTCGACCCCGTGCCACCGCCGGCTCACCTCGTTGAAGAGCACCACCCGGCCGTCGGGGTCGGCGGCGACGACGCCGACGGGCAGCGCCTCCAGCAGCGCGCGGACGAAGGCCTCGGAGCGGGCGAGCTCGGCGTGCGCCTGCTCGGCCTCCCGGCGGGCGACCGCGGTGGCGGCGGCGACGTCGGCGAGCTGCCGGACGGCGCGGCGCCGCTCGAAGATGCCGACGACCACGTCGGCGAGGTCGCCGAGGCGGTCGCGGTCCTCCGCGGTGAAGGGGCGCGGGCGCTCGTCCATCACCGCCAGCGTCCCGACGGTGGTGCCGTCGACGACGAGCGCGGCGCTGGCGTACCCGCGCACCCGGGCGCGACGGCCGTCGACCCACGGGTTGGTCGCGAAGCGGGGGTCGGCACCGAGGTCCTCGAAGGCGTGCACGCCCGGGCCCCAGCCGGCCAGGACGGCGCTGATGGACGTGTCGCCCGGTGACACCCCACCGGGGAAGCCGTGCGGGGAGAGCTGGTGCTGGTCGTCCGCGTCGAGCAGGTGCACGGTCGCGTAGGGCATCCCGGTGACGGCGGCGGCCACGCGGACCACCCCGTCCACCTCGGGGTCACGGCGGACGTCGAGGACCTCCAGCTCGTGCAGCAGCGCGGCGCGTCTGCCCGCTGGCTCGGTCACTGGTCCCACTGCTCCTCGGTGTCGTCCCGGCGCGGCCGGCACCTCCCGCCGTCCTGCAGGTGCATCGACGTGCTCCCGGGCCCGGTTGAGCGCACCGCGCGGGGCCTCCCCCGGACGGGGTGGTCTCGGATCAGGAGACCAGGACGCGCACCGTCTCCACGGCGGCCACGACGGCGAAGACCAGGAACAGCACGGCCGCGACCCGCCGGATGAGCGCGACCGGCAGGCGGTCGGCCAGCTTCTTGCCCAGGAACACCGCCAGCCCGGACACGGTGAGCAGCGCGGCCCAGGCGCCGACGAACACCGACACCGGGTCGTCGAGGCGGGCCGCGAGACCGGCCGTGGCCAGCTGGGAGAGGTCGCCCCACTCCGCGGCGAAGAGCACACCGAAGGAGATGGCCGCGGCGCGGAAGAACGACGTCCCCTCGCGACCGGCGGCGACGTCGTCGGCGTCCTCCGGTCCGCTGCCCGCGCTGCGCCACAGCAGCACCGCGCCGACGAGGAAGAGGACGGCCACGACCCCGCTGACCAGCGCCTCGGGGAGCAGTGAGAGCAGGCTGCCGGCCGTGACGGCGATCGCCACCTGCAGGCCGAAGGCCGCCCCCACACCGACGAACACCGGCCAGTGCGGGAGGCGGGTGGCCAGCACCAGGCTGGCGAACAGCGTCTTGTCCGGCAGCTCGACCGGGAGGACGAGGACGAACGCGGTCGCGATGACGGACAGGGACAGCACGGGTTTCTCTCTTCCGCTCGGCACTGCCGGGCGGGTGCGGGCGCGCCTCCGACCGGCAGCACGGGACTGCACAGGCCGAAGGTCTCGCCCACCCACGCCGGGGGCGTGGGCCCGCTGACCGGGCGACCACCGCGAGGTGGTGCGCCAGCGTGTCGACCAGCGGACGGGGGGCTACTCCCCTTCTCGGCCCGCCAGCGTAGCCGAGCGCACCCGGGAATCCGGGTGCGCGGGGGTGAGGTGCGGCACTAGCGTCGGGTCATGCCGTTCCGTTGACGCCCGGCCACGGCCCCCCTGACCCCCGCCGCCCGGCCGCTGGCCCGGCTGGCCGTGGGCTGGGCCGCGCTCTCCGAGCTGGTCCCGTACTACCCGCTCTACGCGCTGCTGTTCCTCGACACCGGCCTGTCCGGCGCGCAGGTGTCCGCGCTGTTCGCCGTCTGGTCGGTGACCGGCCTGCTCACCGAGGTCCCGGCCGGCGTCCTGGCCGACCGCTGGTCGCGCCGCGGGGTCGTCGTCCTCGGCGGCGTGCTGCAGGCGGCCGCCTTCGCCGTGTGGACCGCCGCCCCCGCGGCCCCCGCGTTCGCCGTCGGGTTCGCGCTGTGGGGCGTGTCCTCGGCGCTGGTGTCCGGCGCGGCGGAGGCCCTGGTCTACGACGGGCTGGCCGCGGTCGGCGCGGAGTCGTCCTACGCCCGGGTCAACGGCTGGATGACCGCGGCCGAGCTGCTGGTGCAGATCCCGACGGCGGCCGCGGCGAGCGCACTGTTCGCCCTGGGCGGGTACCCGGCCGTCGGCTGGGTGAGCGTCGCGGTGTGCCTGGCCGCCGCCGCGCTCGCGCTGCGCTTCCCCGAGGCGCGGCACGTCGCGCAGGACGACGAGGACGAGGACGTGCCGCTGCGGCAGGGCGTGGCCGAGGCGCTGCGCCCGGGCCTGCGGCTCACCGTGCTCGCCGTGGCGCTCCTCGGCGGCCTGGACGCGGTCGAGGAGTACTTCCCCGTCCTCGCCGGCGACTGGGGCGTGCCGACCGAGGCCGTCCCCTTCGCCGTCCTGGCCACCGCGCTGGCCGGGGCGCTCGGCGGGGCGCTGGCCGGCCGGGCCGAGCGGCTGCCCGACCGCTGGCTGCCGGCACTGCTGGCGCTCACCGGCCTGCTCCTCGTCGTCACCGCGCTGTGGGCCCGGCCGGCGGCGCTGGTCGCGCTCGCGGCGGCCTACGGCGTCTACGTCGCGGTGCTGGTCGTCGGGGAGGCGCGGCTGCAGCACCGCATCACCGGGCCGCACCGCGCGACCGTCACCTCGGTGGCGGGGCTGGGCCTCGAGCTCGCCTCGCTGCCGGTGTTCGCGGCCTGGGCGCTCGGCGGGCTGGGTGGCGTCGCGGTCGTCGTCCTCGCGGTCGTCCCGCTGGTGGCCGCGGGGCTGCGCCGGCCGCCCGCGGCGGCTCAGGCGACGGGGTAGGCCGCCTCGGCGGCGGCCGTGGCCGCCCGCAGCACCTCCTTGACCGGCACCCCCAGCCGCGCGGCCAGCGCGGCCACGTCGTCGAACTCGACGCTGACGTTCACCACGCGGCCGTCGAGGACGGCGAGCTTGACCCCCACCCGGCCGTCGAGCACGGCGACCGACGCCGACGTCCGCTCCAGGGCGACCTTGCCGACCGGCACCACCCGCAGCCCGATCGTCGACGTCGTGGCGAACACCGTCGCCCGGAGCCCGTCGACCGCGCCGGGCGGGCACAGCACCGACAGGGTGTGCGCCGGGCGCCCCTTCTTCATGAGGACCGGGGTCAGCCAGGCGTCCGAGGCGCCGGCGGCCAGCAGCCGGTCCAGGACGCCGGGCCACAGCCGCGGGTCCAGGTCGTCGACGTTGGCCTCCAGCACCACCGCCGAGGCCGGCGTGGGCCGCTCGGGCTCGCCCAGCACCAGCCGGACGACGTTGGGCAGCTGCTCGGGGTCGCGGGCGCCGGCGCCGGTGCCGACGCGGGTCACCCGCATCGGCGGCAGCGTCGTCCACTCGTCCACCCGGGCGGCCAGCAGCGCGGCGCCGGTGGGGGTGCAGGCCTCGGCGGGCACCGGGCCGGCGTGCACCGGCACCCCGGCCAGCAGCTCCAGCACCGCCGGCGCGGGGACCGGGACGACGCCGTGCGCGCTGCGGGCCGACCCGCTGCCCAGGGCGACGGGGGAGGCGGTGAGCCGCGACAGGCCCAGGTGCTCGAACGCCGCCACCACGCCCACGACGTCGGCGAGCGCGTCCAGCGCCCCGACCTCGTGGAACTGGACGTCGTCCGGGGCGACGCGGTGGACCCGGCCCTCGGCGACGGCCAGCCGCTCGAAGACCGCGAGCGCGCCGGCGCGGACCGCGGGGGCGAGGTCGGCGCCGCCGAGCAGCTCGCGGACGTCGGCCCAGGTGCGGTGCGCCGTCGACGGCGGGGCGTGCACGTGCACGCGGGTCGCCCCCAGCCCGTGCCGGCTCACCTGCTCGGGGACCAGGCGGACGGGCTCCACCGGCAGCGCGGCGACGGCCGCGGCCGGGACCTCCAGGGGCACCCCGGCGTCCACCAGCGCGCCCAGGAGCAGGTCACCCGACGCCCCCGCCGCGAGGTCCAGCCAGCCGATCACGCGAGGACCGTAACCGCCGCTCGCCGACCTGCTTCTGCGGCGTTCCGCGCACTCCTGCGGTGGTGCACAGCCGCGAGGGCGGGCCGAACACCGCAGGAGGTACCTAGCGGCGCGTCCTCCGGGCGATGCGCGCGGCGAAGACGCCGGCGGCGTGGCCGTTGTCGATGTTGCTGACCACGACCCCGGGTGAGGCCGAGTTCAGCATGGTCAGCAGGGCGCTGAACCCGCCGAACGAGCCGGGCTGCCCGGTGGAGGTGGGCACGGCGACGATCGGCACGTCGGTCATCGCGCCGACCAGGCCGGCCAGCGAGGCGTCCATGCCCGCGACGACGACCAGGCAGTCGACGTCGTCGAGCAGCGAGCGGTCGGTCAGCAGCGGCCGGATCCGGCTGCCGCCGACGTCGTCCACCCGCACCACCGAGGTGCCGGTGACCCGGGCGGCGAAGGCGGCCTCGGCGGCCACGGGCAGGTCGCCGCCCGCGCCGCACAGCACGCCGATGCGTCCGGCGGGGTCGGGCAGCGGCCCGACGGCCGCGGACATCGCCGCGGCGTCGACGGTGGTGTACGCGTCGTGCTCGCTGGCCAGCGCCACCAGGGTCTCGGCGGTGGCGCGCACCACCACGGCGGGCCGGGCGGGGAACTGCCGGCGGGCCTCGCGGACCAGCGCCAGCACCTGCTCGGTGCTGCGGCCGGTGGCCCAGATGACGTCGGGCTCGGACGGCGCGTCGCGAAGCGGCGCCGGGGGAGCGGGCTCGGCCGGCGGGACCGGGCCGAGCGCGGGCTCGACGGGACTGCCCAGGCCCAGCGGCGGGTCGACCGGGTCGACGAGGAGGGGGGCGAAGCCGCCGGGGTCACCGGCGGGGTCGTCCAGCGGGGAAGGCTGCACGGCAGGGACCCTAGGCGCCGCGACGACCGGCTCCCGGGCACCGGCGGGGGCCGTGTCGGTCCCTCCGGGCTCGTCCGTCACAGGCGTCGCACCGGCCGGCGGCGCGCCGAACAGCGCGTCGAGCGGGCTGTCCCCGGCGCGGGTCTGGGTCTTGGCCGACAGGCGGACGACGCGGTCGCGGCCGCGGCGCTTGGCGTCGTAGAGCACCCCGTCGGCGGCGGCGAACAGCGTGCGGCGGTCGTCGCCCAGGGTGGCCGAGGCAATGCCGACGCTGATGGTGACCGGGAGGGGCACGCCGAGGGCCGCCCAGTCGTGGGCGGCCACCGCGCGGCGGGTGCGCTCCAGCGCCCGCTCGGCCTGCTCGGCGGTGGTCTCCGGCAGCAGCACGACGAACTCGTCCCCGGCCCAGCGGCACACCTCGTCGGTGTCGCGGACGCCGGCGACCAGCAGCTCGCCCACCGTGCGCAGCACCGTGTCGCCGGTGGGGTGCCCGGCGGTGTCGTTGACCTCCTTGAACCGGTCGACGTCGACCACGGCCAGGGCGGGGGCGGCGCCGGAGGACAGCAGCACGTCCAGCCGGGCCTCCGCGTAGCGCCGGTTGGGCAGGTGGGTGAGCGGGTCCTCGTAGGCCTGCCGGCGCAGCTGCCCGGCGGCGCGCTCGGTCTCCAGCAGGCTCTTGCGCCGGCCGAACAGCTCCACCCAGCGGGTGCGCCGCTCGTCGACCCGGTCCAGCTCGTCGGCGAGGTAGGCCTGCAGGTAGGGCAGGGCCCGGCCGGCGTCGTCCAGTTCCGAGTGCAGCGTGCACAGCTCCCGCAGCGCGGCCCGGCGCAGTCGCGGCAGCCCGTGCTCGGTGGCGATGGCCAGCGCCCGGGCCAGCTGCTCGTCGGCGCCGCGGCCGTCGCCCTGGCGGCGCAGCGCCCGGCCCAGCGCCAGCAGCGCGGCCGCCAGCAGCGCGCGGTCGCCGCCGCCGGAGGTGACGCGGACGGCGGCGCGCAGCGGGGCGGCGGCCGCGGTGTGCTCGCCGAGACCCACCAGCGCCCAGCCGTGCACCACCTGGGCGGCGACGACCGCGTCGGCGGCCTCGGCCGGC
This sequence comes from Geodermatophilus sp. SYSU D00079, assembly GCF_054050635.1. Classification (NCBI taxonomy): domain Bacteria; kingdom Bacillati; phylum Actinomycetota; class Actinomycetes; order Geodermatophilales; family Geodermatophilaceae; genus Geodermatophilus; species Geodermatophilus sp. SYSU D00079. Next base: position 35,216 of record NZ_JBJGZS010000007.1, read on the forward strand.
AGCAGGGCCAGCGCCTGCTCGGCCAGCTCCCGGGCCTCGGCGAAGTGCGTCTCCGCGGCGTCGGGGAGCCCGTCGTCCAGCAGCGCCTCGCCCAGCTCGGCGCACAGCTCGCCCAGGCGGGTCGCGGTGCGGGCGACGAGCACGCCGGGGGCGCCGTCCCCCCGGGCCGGCTCCCCGGCCGTCACCGCGGCGGCCTCGTGCGCCCGCCGCTGGTAGTCCAGGGCCAGGGGCATGAGCTCCAGGTCGGCGAGCACCGCGGCGAGGGTGCCGAGGGTGTCGATCAGCAGCGGGGACGGCGGCAGCGCGGGGTCCAGCAGGCTGGCGGCCTCGACCGCCTCGTCCATCGCGGCGTCGATGCGGCGCGACAGCAGCTCGATGCGGGCGTGCCGGGCCAGGCCGGCGGCGCGCTGCAGGTCGTCGTCGGCCGCGTCGAACGCCGCCTTGGCCGAGCGCACCAGCGCGATCGCCAGGGCGGCGCGGGCCGCCGACTCCGCCCGCGGGTCGCCGTCGTCGGTGGGGTCCGAGCCGGCCGGGGGGCCGTCGAGGAGCCCGGCGACCCCGGCGTGCAGGTCGAGGGCGGGTGGGGTGCCGGTGCCGTGCGGCGGCTCCACCGGGTCGCCGACCAGCGTGAACCCGGCCACCCGCAGCCGGCGGACCAGCAGCTCGGCGCGCAGCGTGTCGGCCCAGGCCCGGCCGAGGGCGTCCGGCGCGTCGTCGGGGGAGGGGGCCTCGTAGGGCGAGGTGCCGGTCCCGACGTCGGCGAGCAGCTCCTCGGCGTCGTCGAGCTGCCAGTTGGCCAGCGCAGCGGTCACCCGTTGGTGCAGGGTCCCCGGTGGCACGAGCGCACTGTGCACGGCGTCCCGCGCCGAGTCGAGCACCGGCCGGGGGGCGCGCCGACGGTCGTCCGTTTCGTCACAGCCGTCCCATCCGGCGAGGCCGGTCACGAGGCGTCCTCGCGCGGCGCCCGGCCGCCCGGGGCGCGCACCCGGTTGCGGCCGCTGCGCTTGGCGGTGAACAGGTGCAGGTCGGCGGTGTCGAACAGCGAGCGCCACGCGAGCGGCTCCTCGGCGGGACCGGCCGCGGTCGCCACCCCGATGCTCACGGTGACCGGCCCGGTCAGCTGCAGGTCCGCCCAGTCGGCGCCGGCCACGGCCGCGCGCAGCCGGTCCATGGCGACCAGCGCCTGGCTCTCGGTGGCCGTCGGCAGGACGACGAGGAACTCGTCGCCGGCCCAGCGGTACACCTCGTCGCCGGTGCGGCTGTGCTCCAGGAGCAGGGCGGCCACCCGGCGCAGCACCTCGTCGCCGTGCGAGTGGGAGGTGTCGTCGTTGACCTCCTTGAACCGGTCGACGTCGACCACGGCCAGCGACAGGGGCTCCTCGCCCAGCCGCAGCGTGCCCAGCCGCCGCTCCGCGCTGCGCCGGTTGCCCAGGCCGGTGAGGGGGTCCTCCATCGCGTGCCGCCGCAGGACGGCGGTCTGCCGCTCGGCCTCCCGCAGCCGGCTGCGCCGCACGAACATCTCCGCCCACAGCTCCCGGCCGCGGGCGTGCGCGCGCCCGGTGTCGGCGCGGTAGGCCTCCAGCCAGTGCAGCGCCTCGGCGGGGCGGCCCATCGCGGCGGTGCTCTGGCCCAGCTCCAGCAGGCACTGCCGGTAGCGCCGGCGGTCCCCGGTGGCGGCGAAGGCGCCCGCGGCGTCGACCAGCAGGTCGGTGGCCTCGGCGCCGTGCCCGCCACCGCCCTGGGACCGCGACAGCCGGGTGAGCAGCCGGGCGAGCACCAGGTCGGTGTACCCGCGCAGCCAGATGCCGCCGTCGCGGTGCACCCGCCGGTGCGCGCTGCGCAGCGGGCCGAGGGCGTCGTCGAGGTCGCCGCGGCAGGTGAGCCCCCACGCCTGGACGACGTCGAGCAGGTCCTGGTCGGCCGGCTCGGGCTCCCAGTCCAGGGCGCGGGCGGTCTGCGCGCACTCGACGGCGACGTCGGCCAGCTCCCGGGAGCGGTCGAGGTCGCCGCGCCGGTGCAGCGTCTGGGCCAGCTCCGCGTGCTGCTGGGCGCACAGCTGCAGCAGCAGCCACTGGTCGGCGAGGTCGGGCAGGGCCGCGGCGACCCGGTGCCCGGACAGCGCCTGGGCGACGGCGAGCTCCTCGAGGTCGAGGGCGGTGAGGGTGAGCGACAGCCACCGGTGGGCCTGGTGCAGCGCCCGCGAGGGCCCACCGGCGCCGGGGCCCTCCGCGATCAGGCTGGCGTCGATGGCGGTCAGCATCGCGGCGTCGAAGTGGTCGGAGGCGACCTCCACGTGGGCCAGGTAGGCCAGCGTCAGCGCCGTCTGCGCCGTGGGCGCGCACCGGACCAGCGCGTCGCGGGCCGCCCGCACACCGTCCGCGGCGACCTCCCGGTCCCCGTCGAGCAGGCCCCGCCGGGCGGTGAAGGCGTGCCGCCAGGCCGTCCAGCGCGGCTCGGTGGCCGCGGCCAGCGGCGCCTCGGCCCGGTCGTGCTCGGCGGTGAACACGGTGGGGTCGTCCTGGGAGCTGGCCGCCAGGAGCCGCCAGAGCGCGCCGTCGAGTTCGTCCTCGACGAGGCGGTCCGGGCCGGCGGTCACGCATCCCTCCATCGACGGGTCAACGACCGGGGCGGCCGCCGGGTGCGGGGAGTGACGCAGCTCTCCCCGGCGGGGCGATCGCCCCGGGCCCATCGCACTACCCTCGTCGGATGCCTGCGATGCCCCCGACGCGGTTCGCCTATCTCGGGCCCGAGGGTACCTTCGCCGAAGCGGCCCTGAGCAGCGTCGTTCCCCCTGGGGAGGGGGTCCGGCAGCCCGCGGCCAGCGTCCCGGCGGCGCTCGCCGCGGTCCGGTCCGGGGAGGCCGACGCGGCGCTGGTGCCCATCGAGAACTCGGTCGAGGGTTCGGTGCCGGCGACCATGGACGCGCTGGCCGACGGCGCCCCGCTGCTGATCACCCGCGAGGTGTTCCTGGCGGTCTCCTTCGTGCTCGCCGTCCGGCCGGGCACCGGGCTGCCCGACGTCCGCAGCGTGGCCAGCCACCCGCACGCTCTGGCGCAGACCGCCCGGCGGCTGGCCGAGCTGCTGCCCGGCGTCGTCCCGCTGCCGGCGACGTCCACCGCGGGCGCGGCCCGGCAGGTCGCCGAGGGGGAGTTCGACGCCGCGGTCTGCGCCCCGATCGCCGCGCAGCGGTACGGGCTCACCGCCCTGGTCGAGGACGTCGCCGACCACCCCGGCGCGGTCACCCGCTTCCTGCTCGTCGCCCCGCCCGGACCGCTGCCCGCCCCCACCGGCAACGACAAGACCTCGCTGGTCGCGGTGGTCGGCGACCGCACCGGCGCCCTGCTGGAGCTGCTGCGGGAGTTCTCCGTCCGCGGGATCAGCCTGACCCGCATCGAGTCGCGCCCCACGCGGGAGCGGCTGGGCGTGTACTCGTTCTCCCTCGACTGCGAGGGCCACGCCGCCGACGCCCGCGTGGGGGAGGCGCTGGCCGGGCTGCACCGGGTGTGCGACGACGTCCGCTTCCTCGGCTCCTACCCGCGGGCCGACGGCCGGGAGAACAAGCCGGTGCCGCCGACGGCCGCCGACGACGCCTTCGCCGAGGCCGCCGGCTGGGTGCAGGCCGTGCGCGAGGGCCGCGCCTGAGGAAGGGCCCTTCGCACGCGCGCCCGACCTCTCCACCCGCCTCCCCGTGTCGATCATCGGGTTCGTGCTCGCCCACGCGGCGTGTCGGCGCGCGTCGCGGGCACCAAGCCCATGATCGACGCCGGGCCTCAGGTCCTGACCCGGGCGCGGTCGGCGGCGCGCACCACGGCCCCGCCGATCGCCTCCAGCTCCGTGCGGTTGCCCGCCTCGACGTCGTGGCGGCTACACGCGAGCCGGCTCGCGCTCGGGCTCCGCCCGCGTCGGGCCCTTCGCCAGCGCGCCGGGCCACCACACGCGGTCGCCGATGAGGTGCACCGCGGCCGGCACCAGCAGCGAGCGGACCAGGAAGGTGTCGAGCAGGACGCCGAAGCCGACGAGGAACCCCAGCTGGGTGAGGATCACCAGCGGCAGCACGGTGAGCGCCCCGAAGGTGGCCGCCAGCACCAGCCCGGCCGAGGTGATGACGCCGCCGGTGACCGCCAGGGCCCGCAGCACGCCGTCCCGCGTGCCGTGCCGCATCGACTCCTCGCGGGCCCGGGTCATGAGGAAGATGTTGTAGTCGATCCCGAGCGCCACGAGGAAGACGAACCCGATCAGCAGCACCTGCGGGTCGCTGCCCGGGAAGTCGAAGAGGTGCTCGAACACCAGCGCGCTCACCCCGACCGTGGAGAGCACGCTCAGCGCGACCGTGGCGACGAGCAGCACCGGCGCGACCAGCGCCCGCAGCAGCAGGGCGAGCACCGCGGTGATGACCAGCAGCACCAGCGGCACGATCACCGCCAGGTCGCGGGCCGCGGTGTCCTGGGTGTCCAGGTCGCTCGCGCTGGAGCCGCCGACCAGCGCCTCGGGGTCGACGTCGCGCACCGCCGTCCGCACCTCGGTGACGGTCTGCTGGGCCGCCTCGCTGTCGGGGGCGTCGTCGAGGGTGACGTCGAGCCGGACCAGCCCGTCGACCTCCACCGGCTCGGTGGCGCCCGCCCCGGGCGGGCCGGCGCGCTCGCCGGTGAAGGGTGCGACGGAGGTGACGCCGTCGATGCCCTGCGCCGCCTCGGCGACCGCCGGCCAGGCGTCGGCGGGCGTGACCACCACCGCCGGGCTGGCGCCGCCGGCGTCGAAGTGGCGCGCCAGCGCCTCCTGGCCCGTGGCCGACGGCGAGCCGCCGCGGACGGCATCGGAGAGCGCGATGCCCCCGGCGTCGAACGTGGGCGCGAAGGCGGCGAGCACGACCAGCAGGCCGACGCTGCCCAGCAGCACGCGGACCGGACGGCGTCCCACGCCGGTCGCGACCCGCTGCCAGCCGCGGCCCTGCGGCTGCTCGACGCCGTACCGCGGCCGGAACGGCCAGAACGCCGCGCGCCCGAAGAGCACCAGCACCGCCGGCAGGAAGGTGAGCGCCGCCAGCACGGCGAACGCGATGCAGACCGCGGAGACCGGCCCCAGGCCCCGGTTGGAGCCGAGGTCGGAGAACAGCAGGCAGAGGACGCCGAGGACGACGGTGGCACCGCTGGCCACGATCGGCTCCCACGACTGCCGGAGCGCGATCCGCATCGCGGTGTACCTCGACTCCTCGAGGCGCAGCTCCTCGCGGTACCGGGCGACCAGCAGCAGGCCGTAGTCGGTGGCCGCACCGACGACCAGGATCGAGGCGATGCCCTGGCTCTGCCCGTTGACCGCGATCCAGCCCCGCTCGGCCAGGAGGTAGACGACGGCCAGGGACACCACCAGGGCCATGCCGGCGGTGCCGATGACCAGCAGCGGCAGCACCGGGCTGCGGTAGACGACCAGCAGGATCAGCAGGACGACGCCGAACGCCGCGAGCAGCAGCAGGCCGTCGATCCCGGAGAAGCCCTCGGCGAAGTCGCTGAAGACCGCGCCGGGGCCGGTGACGTGCGCGGTGGTGCCCTCGACGGCGGGCAGGTCGCGCAGCCCGGTGACCACCTCGCCCAGCACGTCCCCGAGGTCGGGGCTGAACGGCAGCACGGCCTGCGCGGCGACGCCGTCCTCCGAGGGGATGGGCGGGGACGCCTCGCCGGTCAGGGCACCGGCCTCCTCGGCGAGGGCGACGGCCTCGGTGGTGCGCTCGCCGATCTCCGCGAGCTGGGCCGCGTCGAGCGCGCCGTCCTCGCTCTCCCACAGCAGGACGACCGGCAGGCTGCGCTCGGTGCGGAAGCCGGCCTGCAGCTCGGTGACGCGGGTGGACTCGGCGCTGCTGGGCAGGAAGGCCGCGGAGTCGTTCTCCGAGACCGCGCCCAGCTTGCCGCTGAAGGAGCCCAGGGGGCCGGCCACTGCCAGCCAGGCCAGGGCGATGAGGGCGGGGACCAGCCAGCGGGCCACGGACCGGGAGCGGGGCATGATGTCCTTCGGCGGTCGATAATCTCGATCGTCGAGAGATTACGGCGCGCGGAGGCCGCGCGCCATCGGAGGTGGTGCGTGGCCGAGGACGCAGCCCGGACGCGGCAGGAGCTGGCGCTGCTGCTGCGGCGGCTGACCGTCGAGCTGGACGCGGTCGGTCAGCGGTTCGCCGTCCTGCACGGGCTCAACCGCACCGACGTCCGGGCGCTGGTGGCGATCATGGACGCCGCCCGCCGCGGTCAGGCGCTGACCGCCGGTGCCCTCGGCTCGGCCGTGGAGCTCAGCTCGGCGTCGGTGACCGCGCTGGTCGACCGGCTGGAGCGGGTCGGCCACGTGCGGCGGGTCCGTGACCCCGCGGACCGGCGCCGGGTGGCCCTGGAGATGTCGGAGGAGGCGATGGCGGCCGGGGCGGAGTACTTCGGCGGCCTCAACCGCGACCTCACCGCGGCGATGGCCGGCTTCGACGACGAGGAGCTGGCCGTCGTCCGCCGGTTCCTGGAGGAGATGACCGCGGTGATCGAGCGCCACGCCCGCCCCGCCGACTGACCGCATCCCGTGCACACGGCGTGGTGCGGCGGGGCCTCAGAGGTAGAGGCCGGTGGACTCCTCGATCCGCTCGGCCGCGACGGCGTGCACGTCCCGCTCGCGCAGGATGATCAGCTCCTCGCCGTGCACCTCGACCTCGTGCTGGTCCTCGGGGGAGAACAGCACCTGGTCGCCGACCTTCACCTGGCGGACGCCGGCGCCGACGCCCCGCGCCTCGCCCCACACCAGCCGCTTGGCCACCTGGGCGGTCGCCGGGATGAGGATGCCGCCGGTGGAGCGGCGCTCGCCGTCCTCCTTGCGGAGCGCCACCAGGATGCGGTCGTGCAGCATCTTGATCGGCAGCCCTGAGCCCTTGACGTCAGCCACGCCGGGTCACGTTACGCGGCGCCGCGAGCGGCCGATGTGGCCACTTCGGCCGGATCGGCCCCGCTCAGCCCCAGCCGAGTTCGTGCAGCCGCTCGTCGTCGATGCCGAAGTGGTGCGCGATCTCGTGGACGACGGTGATCGTGACCTCCTCGACGACCTCCTCGGCGGTCGAGCAGATGGCGCAGATGGCCTCGCGGTAGATCATGATCCGGTCCGGCAGGGCGCCGCCGTAGTGCCAGCCGCGCTCGGTCAGGGCGTGGCCGTCGTAGAGGCCGAGCAGGTCCGGCTCCTCCTCGTTGCGGTCCTCGACCAGCACGACGACGTTGTCCAGCAGCGCCATGAGCTCGGCCGGGACCTCGTCGAGGGCGTCGGCGACCAGGGCCTCGAACACCGGGAGCGGGAGCGGCTTCACCAGCTGGTCGGCAGCGGCCGGCCCTCCTCGTAGCCGGCCGCGCTCTGCACCCCCAGGACCGCGCGCTCGTGCAGCTGGTCGACGGTGCGCGCACCGGCGTAGGTGCAGGAGGACCGCACCCCGGCCACGATCTGGTCGATGAGGTCCTCGACGCCGGGGCGGGCCGGGTCGAGGTACATCCGCGAGGAGCTGATGCCCTCCTCGAACAGGCCGGCGCGGGCCCGCTCGAAGCCGCTCTGCGCCGACGTCCGGGCCTTGACCGCGCGGGCCGAGGCCATGCCGAAGGACTCCTTGTACTGCCGGCCGTTGCCGTCGTCGTGGATGTCGCCGGCCGACTCGTAGGTGCCGGCGAACCAGGAGCCGACCATCACGTTCGCCGCACCGGCGGCCAGCGCCAGCGCCACGTCGCGCGGGTGGCGGACGCCGCCGTCGGCCCACACGTGCCGGCCCAGCGCCCGCGCCGCCGCGGCGCACTCCTCGACGGCGGAGAACTGGGGCCGGCCGACGCCGGTCATCATCCGCGTGGTGCACATCGCGCCGGGCCCGACGCCGACCTTGACGACGTCCGCGCCGGCCTCGATGAGGTCGCGGGTGCCCTCGGCGGTCACCACGTTGCCGGCCACGATCGGGATCTCCCGCCCGCCCCCGCCGGCCACCGACCGCACCGCGCGGACCGCCTCGACGGCCTTCTCCTGGTGCCCGTGCGCGGTGTCGACGACGAGCACGTCGACGCCGGAGGCAAGCAGGGCGCCGGCCTTGCCCGCGACGTCGCCGTTGATGCCGACGGCGGCCGCGGTGAGGAGGAGGCCCTCGGCGTCGACCGCGGGCTGGTACAGCGCCGAGCGCAGCGCGCCCTTGCGGGTGATCAGCCCGACCAGCCGGTCGCCCTCCACCACGGGTGCGGCGTTGACCCGCTCGTCGGACAGGACGTCGAAGATCTTGGGCAGGTCGGTGCCGGCCGGGACGGTGAGCGGCTCGGTCATGACCTGCGCGAGCTGGGTGAAGCGGTCCACGCCCTGGCAGGCGCCGTCGGTGACCACCCCGACCGGACGGCCCTCGGACACCACCACGACGACGCCGTGCGCGCGCTTGTGCATGAGCGACAGCGCCTCGGCGACGGTGGACGACGGGTCGAGCGTGATCGGGGTGTCGTAGACCGGGTGCCGGGACTTCACCCACGACACGACCTCGCCGACGACGTCCACCGGGATGTCCTGCGGGAGCACGGCGAGCCCGCCGCGGCGGGCGACGGTCTCGGCCATGCGGCGTCCGGAGATCGCGGTCATGTTCGCGACCACGACGGGGATCGTCGTGCCCACCCGGTCGGGCGTGGTCAGGTCGACCTCGAGCCGGGACCCCACGGTCGAGTGGTTGGGCACCATGAACACGTCGGCGTAGGTCAGGTCGGTCGCCGGACGGGTGCCACCCAGGAAGCGCATGACCCCATTGTCCCGCACGAGCGCCCCCGGCCGGACGCGATCACCCGATCCCGCCGGGCGGGACGGCGCGGCGCGGCGCGTCCGTACCATCGGCTGGGTGATCGACCTGCGACTCGTGCGTGAGCACCCCGACCTCGTCAAGGCCAGCCAGCGCGCCCGCGGGGCCGACGAGTCCCGGGTCGACGACCTGCTCGCCGCCGACGCCGCCCGCCGCGAGGCGGTCAAGCGCGCCGACGACCTCCGCGCCGAGCAGAAGGCCGCCTCGCAGGCGGTGAAGAAGGCCTCCCCGGAGGAGCGGCCCGCCGTCCTGGAGCGGGCCAGGGCCCTGGCGGCCCAGGTCAAGGAGGCCGAGGAGGCGCTGCGCACCGCGGACGCCGCACTGCGGGAGGCGCACCTGCGGATCCCGAACGTCGTCCACGACGAGGTGCCGCCCGGCGGCGAGGACGACGCGGTGACGATGCGCACCGTCGGTGAGGTGCCCGCCTACGACTTCCCCGTGCGCGACCACCTGGAGATCGGCGAGGCGCTCGGCGCGATCGACATGGAGCGCGGGGCGAAGGTCTCCGGAGCCCGGTTCTACTTCCTCACCGGCCCGGGCGCACTGCTGGAGTTCGCCCTCGCCCAGCTCGCCATCAGCCGGGCGGTCGCGGCCGGCTTCACCCCCGTCGTCGCCCCCGCCCTGGTGCGGCCCGAGGCCATGGAGGGCACCGGCTTCCTCGGCGAGCACGACGAGGAGGTCTACCGGGTCGAGCGCGACGACCTCTACCTCGTGGGCACCTCCGAGGTGGCGCTGGCCGGCATGCACTCCGGTGAGGTGCTGGACCTCTCGGCCGGCCCCCGCCGCTACGCCGGCTGGTCCTCCTGCTTCCGCCGCGAGGCCGGCTCCTACGGCAAGGACACCCGCGGCATCATCCGCGTGCACTGGTTCGACAAGGTCGAGATGTTCAGCTTCTGCCGGCCCGAGGAGGCCGCCGAGGAGCACCTGCGGCTGCTGGCCTGGGAGGAGGAGTTCCTCCAGCTGCTGGAGCTGCCCTACCGGGTGGTCGACATCGCCGCCGGTGACCTGGGCACCAGCGCCGCCCGCAAGTACGACATCGAGGCCTGGTTCCCCAGCCAGGGCACCTACCGCGAGCTGACCAGCACCTCGGACTGCACCACCTTCCAGGCCCGCCGGCTGGCCATCCGGTACCGCGACGCCGACGGGCGCAACCAGCCCGCGGCCACGCTCAACGGCACGCTGTGCGCCATCGCCCGCACCATCGCCTGCCTGCTCGAGGTGCACCAGCGCGCCGACGGCTCGGTGCACGTCCCGGCGGCGCTGCGCCCGTGGCTCGGCGGCTCCGAGGTCCTCACCCCCGGCATGACCCTGGCGGCGCCGGTGCCCGCATGAGCGACACCGCGCCCCGGGCCGTGCTCTCCGGGCACGTCCCCTCCCCGCACGCCGACCGCGTGGTCGAGCCCGGCGACCTGGACGGCTGGCGCCCCAAGCTGGTGGCCAGCGACCTCGACGGCACCCTGCTGCGCTCCGACGGCGAGGTCAGCCCGCGCACGCGGGCGGCGCTGGAGGCCTGCTGGGACGCCGGGATCCCGGTCGTGGGCGTGACCGGCCGCGGTCCGCGCCTGCTCGACAGCGTCCGGGAGGCGATGGACGGCCGCGGCATCGCCGTCCTGGCCCAGGGCGGGTTCGTCGTCGACCTGGAGCGCGACGAGGTGCTGCGCACCGTCGGGCTGCCCCGGGACCAGGCGATGGCGGTCATCGAGCGGATCGAGGCGGTGGCCGGTGAGCTGATCGTCGCCGTCGAGGACGCCGCCGAGCAGGCCGAGGTGCACAGCGCGCTGCGCGTCCAGCACGGCTTCGACTGGCCCTACCCGGAGCCGGCCCACCTCCTCCCGCGCGCCCAGGTGCTGCCGCAGGGCGCGGTGCTCAAGGTGTTCCTGCGGTCGGCCTCCCTCGGCCAGGACGAGCTGCTGGCCCGCGCCCGGCGGGTCGTCGGCCCGGCCGAGGCCGAGCTGACCCACGCCGGGCTCGGCTTCATCGAGGTCCTGCCGGTCGGCGTCACGAAGGCGTCCGGGCTGGCCATCGCGCTGGAGCGGTACGGCGTCGGGTTCGGCGACGTCCTCGTGTTCGGCGACATGCCCAACGACCTGCCGATGCTGGAGGCGGTGCGGACCGCCGGGGGCCGGGCGGTCGCCGTCGCCAACGCACACCCCGACGTCCTCGCCGCCACCCCGCTGCGCACCAGCGGGCACGACGCGGACGGCGTGGCCCGGTACCTGGAGGCGGTCCTCGGTGTCTGACCGGGTGCGCGATGTCTGACTGGAAGCCCAGGCTGATCGCCAGCGACATGGACGGCACGCTCCTGCGCCGGGACGACACGGTGAGCGAGGAGACCGTCGCCGAGCTGGAGCGCTGGCGGGCCGACGGCGTCCCCGTCGTGCTGGCCACCGGCCGGCCGCCGCGCTGGATGACCCGCATCCGCGAGGTGCTGCACCACGGCACCGCCGTCTGCTGCAACGGCGCGGTGCTGCTGGACCTCGCGTCCTTCGAGATCCTCGACGAGGACCACCTCGAGCCCGAGGTGCTGCAGGTGGTCACCGCCGAGCTCCGCCGCCAGCAGCCGGACACCTGGTTCGCCGTCGAGTACGGCCTGGAGTTCCGTCACGAGCCGGTCTACCAGCCGCGCTGGGACGTCGACGCGCCCGGCGTCTCCGTCGCTCCGCTGGAGGAGCTGGTGGCCGTCCCCGTGGCCAAGCTGCTGGCCCGCCACGAGCGGCTGCCGCGCGACGAGTTCGTCGCCCTGGTCGAGACGGTGGTGGCCGGCCGGGCCACGGTCACGAACTCCTCCAGCGACGCGCTGGCCGAGATCTCCGCACTCGGCGTCACCAAGGCCACCGGCCTGGCGAAGGTCGCAGCAGGGCACGGCGTCGGCCCGGAGGACGTCGTCGTCTTCGGGGACATGCCCAACGACATCGCCGCCTTCGACTGGGTGCGCGAGGCCGGCGGGCGCGCGGTGGCCATGGCGCACGCCCACCCCGACCTGCTCGCCGCGGCCACCGACGTCACGGGCACCAACGACGACGACGGGGTCGCCGCCTTCCTCGCCACGCTCTGACCGCGGGTCGGGTGTGTCGTGCACCACCCATCCGACCCGGTGTAGTCACTCCACCGTTCGGCTCAACACGGCCGACCGCCGCGCCGACACCTGCTGCGACGGAGAGCCCGTCTCCTCGGTCCACGGTCAGCCGGAGCGCCCCATGGGTAAGAACCTGTCCATCAGCCGACGCCTCGTCCTCGGCTTCCTCGTCGTCGTCCTCGCGCTGGTGGGGTCGACCGCCATCGGGGTCTGGCGGGTGGAGACGATCAACTCCCACCTGACGACGATCAACGACCTCAACAGCGTCAAGCAGCGCTACGCCATCAACTTCCGGGGCAGCGTCCACGACCGTGCGATCGCGCTGCGGGACGTCGTCCTCAGCACCACCCCGGCCGAGCTGCAGCAGGAGGTCGACCTCATCGCGGAGCTGGCCGCCAAGTACACGGCTTCGGCCGGTCCGATGGACGACCTGTTCGCCGACCCGGCCAACGTCGGTGACGACGAGGTCGCCGCGCTGGCCGAGATCCAGCGCATCGAGGCCGAGACCCTGCCGCTGATCGACCAGGTGGTCGAGCTGACCCGCGCCGGGCAGGACGCCGCGGCGCTGCAGCTGCTCACCACGCAGGCCAAGCCGCTGTTCGTGGAGTGGCTGGCCGCGATCAACGTCCTCATCGACATGGAGGAGGCGATGAACGCCACGCTGAGCGACGAGGCGCGGGGCATCGCGTCGGGCTTCCTGCTCACGATGGTGCTGATCTGCGCCGCCGCCGCCGTGCTCGCCACGGTCATCGCCTGGCGGATCACCCGCGGGATCACCCGGCCGCTGGCCGAGGCCGAGAGCGCCTTCGTCGCGGTCGCCGAGGGTGACCTGACCCGCCGGCTCGAGGTGCGCAGCGGGGACGAGATCGGCCGGATGGCGGCGTCCACCAACACCGCGCTGGAGTCGCTGAGCCGCCTCATGGCCACCTTCCACGAGGCGATCGGGGCGCTGACCACCGCCAGCGGCCGGGTGGGCGACCTGTCCCGGCAGATCTCCAGCGGCGCGGAGGAGTCCTCGGCGCAGGCCGCCGTCGTCGCCACCGCGGCCGGCGAGGTCTCCTCCAGCGTGCAGACCGTCGCCGCCGGCTCCGAGCAGATGGGCGCCTCCATCCGCGAGATCGCACAGAACGCCACCGAGGCCGCCTCGGTCGCCGGCCGGGCGGTGGTGGCCGTCGGGACGACGACCGAGACGGTGTCCCGGCTGGGGGAGTCCAGCCGCACCATCGGCGACGTCGTCAAGGTGATCTCCTCGATCGCGGAGCAGACGAACCTGCTGGCCCTCAACGCCACGATCGAGGCCGCCCGGGCCGGTGACGCGGGCAAGGGCTTCGCGGTCGTGGCCAACGAGGTCAAGGAGCTGTCCCAGGAGACGGCGCGGGCCACCGAGGACATCGCCCGGCGGGTCGAGGCCATCCAGGCCGACACCGGCAGCGCCGTGACCGCCATCGCCGAGGTGGCCGAGGTGATCTCCCGGATCAACGACTACCAGACGACGATCGCCTCGGCGGTGGAGGAGCAGACGGCCACCACGGCCGAGATGAACCGCAGCGTCGCCGAGGCGGCCACCGGGTCGGGGCAGATCGCGACCGGCATCGAGGGCGTCGCGGGGGTCGCCCGGGCCACGTCCGAGCACGTCGGGGCCTCCCAGGAGGCCGCGCAGGAGCTCGCCGCGGTGTCCACGCGGCTGCGGGACCTCGTCGGCGGCTTCCGCTTCTGACCGGCGCCGTCGGGGCGCCGCCCGCCCCGACGGTCCATGAGCACGGCCCGCGCTCGACGGCGCCGTCCCTCCCCGGGACGGCGCCGTCGTCGTGCCCGGGGACGCCGGAGTGACGGGTGGGACCGGGGACCCGGTCGGGGTGAGCACGGACACATCTCGGCTCAAGGCGGACACGTGTCCGCCGACAGTCTGGCCAGGGCCGTCACGGACGGCGGCCCGACCGTCACGACGCCCAGGAGCCCGCATGGACGCCGCCCACGCCCCCGCACCGCCCGCCGCACCGCCGACGCCAGGGGTCCTCGCCCGCGTCGGCCTCCGGGGCCGGCTGTTCGCCGCGCTGTTGCTCGTCGCCCTCACCACCCTCGCCGTCGGGGCGATCGGGGTGCAGCGGATGGGCGTGCTCAGCGACAGCGCGGAGCGGGTGTACCGGGAGGGCACCGTCCCGCTCCAGGCGCTCGAGGAGCTGCAGACCGCCTGGTGGACGCACGAGGCGTTCTCGGCCCGGTCGCTCATCGTCAGCGCGGGCCCGGAGGTCAACGCCCTGGACGCGGCGTCCGCGGCCGAGGCACAGGAGGCCCTGGAGGCCCAGGGCGACGTCGTGGCACAGCAGCCGCTGGCCCCTGGTGTGGCCGAGCACTTCGCCGCCTACCAGGAGGCCGCCGGGCAGTACTTCCAGCTGCAGCTGGAGCTGCAGGGCCACCTGGCCGCGCGGGACATGCAGGCGGCGGCGGCCACGATCGGCCAGCTCAAGGGGTACGAGGCCACGGCGGTCGAGGCCTTCGGTGCGGCCACGAAGGCCCAGGCCGCCGTCGCGTCGAGCACCGCCGCGGCCGCGCAGGACGCCTACAGCGCGGCCCGCACGCTGACCGTCGTCGTGGTGACCCTCGGCCTGGCCGTCTCGGTGGTGCTGGCGCTGCTGCTGGTCCGTTCGGTGACCCGGCCGGTGCAGCGGGTGCGCGAGGTGCTCGACCGGGTCGCCGAGGGTGACCTGAGCGTGCGGGTCGGGGAGACCGGTGGTGCCGAGATCGGTGAGGTCGCCCGGTCGGTGGACCACACCCTGGACGCGATCGGGCACGTGCTGACCCTGGTCGGGGACTCGGCGCGGCGTCTGGAGGGTGCGTCGCAGAAGCTGAACGTCGCCGCCGACGGGATCGCCGACAACGCGCGGACCGCGGCCGGCCAGGCCGGTGTGGTCGTGGCCTCGGCCGGCGAGGTCGCCTCCAGCGTCGACACCGTGGCGACGGGGTCCTCGCAGATGGAGACCGCGATCCGGGAGATCGCCCAGAACGCGACGGCGGCCGCGCGGGTCGCCGGGCAGGCCGTCACCGTCGCCGAGGACACCACCCGCACGGTCGGGAAGCTGGGTGACTCCTCGCAGGAGATCGCCACGGTGGTGAAGCTGATCAACGGCATCGCCGAGCAGACCAACCTGCTGGCGCTCAACGCCACGATCGAGGCCGCGCGGGCCGGGGAGGCCGGCAAGGGCTTCGCGGTGGTGGCCAGCGAGGTCAAGGAGCTGGCGCAGGAGACGGCGCGGGCGACCGAGGACATCTCGCGGCGGGTCGACGCGATCCAGGCCGACACCGCCGGGGCGGTGGAGGCCATCGGTCAGATCAGCTCGGTGATCGGCGAGATCAACGACTTCCAGGCGACCATCGCCGCGGCGGTCGAGGAGCAGACGGCGACCACCAACGAGATGAACCGCAACGTGGCCGAGGCCGCCGGGGGCTCGCGGGACATCGCCGCGGCGATCACCGGCCTGGCCGCCGGTACCGAGGAGACCAACGCCCGGGTGGCCGACGCCCAGCGCGCGGCGGCGGAGCTGGCCCGCATGAGCGGTGAGCTGCAGGACGCCGTCCGGCGGTTCACCGTCTGAGCGGACGACGGCGCCGTCCCCACCCCCGCGGGGGACGGCGCCGCCACGTCCCGGCTCCGGCCGGGGTGGTGGGGTCGGCGGCTCCGGCCGGGGTGAAACGACGGGAGCGGGCCGTTCACCCGGTCAGGGGAACGGCCCGCTCCGCAGCGTCACGGGGGAGGTGCTACAGGTACTGCCCGCCGCCGGGGCGGAAGTCCGGCTGCTGCGGCGGCACCCCCGGCTGGCCGCCGGGCAGCGCGCGCCGGCGCATCTCCTCCAGCTGGGCGCGGGCGGCCATCTGCTGGGCGAACAGCGCGGTCTGGATGCCGTGGAAGACCCCCTCCAGCCAGCCCACCAGCTGGGCCTGGGCGATCCGCAGCTCGGCGTCCGAGGGCGTCTCGTCCTCGGCGAAGGGCAGCGTGATCCGCTCCAGCTCGTCGCGCAGCTCCGGCGCCAGGCCCTGCTCCAGCTCGCGGATGGAGGAGGCGTGGATGTCGCGCAGCCGCTGCCGGCTGGCCTCGTCCAGCGGCGCGGCCCGGACCTCCTCCAGCAGCTGCTTGATCATGGTGCCGATCCGCATGACCTTCGCCGGCTGCTCGACCATGTCGCCGATGGTGGCCTCGCCGTCGGCGCCGTCGCCGTCCTGGCCCTGTGGCATGGGCATCGTGCCGACCGGCCGGCCGTCGGGGCCGACGACGACGACCTGCTGAGGGCGTTCACTCCCGTTTCCCGGTGCGGTCATGTCCCCATCCTCCCCCGACGGGCGCGGACCCCGCCGGGCGCCCGGCCGGCCCGCCAGGGGCGCGGGCCGCAGCGTCTAGGGTCGAAGACCATGGGACCGGGGGAGGGGCACCTGGACGTCGCGCGCGTCCGCGGTCTGTTCCCGGGCCTGTCCGACGGCTTCGTCCACGCCGACGGGCCGGCCGGCGCCCTGCTGCCCGAGAGCGTCGTCTACGCCGTCGCCCAGGCCATGCGGGTCCCGGTGGCCGACCGCGGCGGGGTGTTCCCGGCGTCGGCCCGCGCCGAGGGGCTGGTCGCCAGCGCCCGCGCCGCGGTGGCCGACCTGGTCGGCGGGGTCCCCACCGGCGTCGTCCTCGGGGCGAACATGACGTCGCTGACCTACACGATGGCCCGGGCCCTGGCCCGCACGTGGCGCCCCGGTGACGAGATCGTGGTGAGCCGGCTGGACCACGACGCCAACATCCGCCCCTGGGTGCAGCTCGCCGCGCACCACGGCGTCGCCGTCCGGTGGGCCGAGGTGGACATCGAGACCGGCGAGCTGCCGGACTGGCAGTACGACGAGCTGCTGACCAGCCGCACCCGGCTGGTCAGCCTCACCGCCGCCAGCAGCGCCCTCGGCACCCGCCCGGACGTCGCCGCGATCGCGCAGCGGGCGCACGCGGTCGGGGCCCTGGTCTACGTCGACGGGGTGCACGCCGCCGCGCACACCCTGCTCGACGTCGCGGAGCTCGGCGCGGACTTCCTGGCCGTCGCGGCGGACCGGTGGTGCGGCCCGCACGTGGGCGCGGTCGTGGCCGACCCCGCGCTGCTCGGCGAGCTGCACCCGGACAAGCTCGCGCCCGTCCCCGACCGGGTGCCGGACCGCTTCGAGAGCGGGACGCCGCCGTTCGAGCTGCTGGCCGGGGTCACCGCCGCCGTCGACCACCTGGCCGGGCTCAGCGACCGGGCGGCCGGCTCGCGCCGCGAGCGGCTGCGGACGTCGATGGCCGCCGTCGCCGCGTACGAGAGCGACCTGTTCGCGTGGCTGGACCAGGCACTGCGCGCCATGCGGCACGTGCAGGTCCTCGGCTCGGCGGCCAGCACCACACCCACGCTGTCGTTCACCGTCGCCGGCATGCGGCCGCGGCAGGTCGCCGTCGAGCTCGCCCGCCGCGGCATCTGCGCCTGGGACGGCGACTTCTACGCCCGCGAGCTCTTCGACGCCCTCGGGGTGAACGAGGAGGGCGGCGCGGTGCAGCTGGGCCTCATGCACTACAACACCGCCGACGAGGTCGGCTACCTCGTCGACTCGGTCGCCGCGCTGCGGCCCCGCTGAGCCGTCCCCGCGCGGGCCGGCTCACTCGTTGACCAGCAGCACCTTGCCGACGTGCTCGCTGGCGTCGACCACCCGGTGCGCCTCGGCGGCCCGCGCCATCGGCAGCCGGCGGTCGATGATCGGCCGCACGACGCCGCGCTCGACGTCCGGCCACACGTCGTGCCGCACCGCGGCGACGATCTCCGCCTTGCCGCCGGGGCCGGTCGCGGGGCGGGCCCGCAGCGTCGTGGCGTGGATCGTGCCCCGCTTGCGCATCAGGGTGCCGAGGTCGAGCTCGGCCCTCGTCCCGCCCTGCATGCCGATGGTGACCAGCCGGCCCCCGGTGGCCAGCGCGTCGACGTTGCGCGCCAGGTACTTGGCGCCCATGTTGTCGAGGACGACGTCGACGCCGGCGCCGTCGGTCTCCTCCCGCACGCAGGCCACGAAGTCCTCGTCGCGGTAGTTGATCAGCACGTCGGCGCCGAGCTCCCGGCAGACGTCCAGCTTGGCCGCGGTGCCGGCGGTGGTGAACACCCGGGCGCCGGCGCGGGCCGCCAGCTGGATCGCCATCGTCCCGATCCCGCTGGAGCCGCCGTGGACGAGGAAGTCGTCGCCGCGGGTCAGCCCGGCCAGCATGAAGACGTTGGACCACACCGTGCAGACCACCTCCGGCAGCGCCGCCGCGGTGGCCAGCTCGACGCCGGCCGGACGCGGGAGCAGCTGCCCGGCCGGGACGGCGACCCGCTCGGCGTAGCCGCCACCGGACAGCAGCGCGCACACCTCGTCGCCCACCGACCAGCCGGTCACGCCCTCACCGACCTCGCTGATGACCCCGCTGCACTCCAGGCCGAGGACCTCACTGGCGCCCGGGGGCGGCGGGTAGTTGCCGGCGCGCTGCAGCAGGTCGGCCCGGTTGACCGCGGTGGCGACCACGTCGACGAGCACCTCGCCCGGCTTGAGCACCGGGTCGGGCACCTCGCCCCACTGCAGCACCTCGGGCCCACCCGGTCCGCTCAGAGTCACCGCGCGCATACCCCGACCCTAGAAGGACCCCGTCCTCCCCACCCCTCGCAGGCTCGGGGCGGGGCCCGGGACGGGGCCGAGAGCCGAGGGGGACCCCGTCCTCCCCACCCCTCGCGGGCCCGGGGCGGGGCCCGGGACGGCTCACCGCCGAGCGGCTGGCGTGGGCGCCGGTGCTGCGGCACCCGAGACCGCGATGCTGCCGGCCAGCCACCCGTCGCCCTCCACCGCGTCGGCGAGGACGGCGCCCACGGCCCGGCGGGAGACCCGCCACTCCTCGACCGCACCCACGGTCGACACGGTGGCCGGCTCGTCCCCGTCGGTCAGGTACACGGGCCGGACGACGACCCAGTCCAGACCGCTGTCACGGACCAGCCGCTCCTGGCGCTCGTGGTCGGCGATCTGCGGACCCAGCAGCAAGGCGAGGACCAGCCGGCTGGACAGCGGCAGCCGCGCCCACGTCTCCCCGACGCCGTAGGACGACTGCACGACCAGACGCCGGACGCCGTGGCGGCGCATGGCCGCGACGACCTGCGCCGTGCCCCGCGACCGGACGTCCAGGGCCGTGCCCGCGGCGCCGAGCAGCCGCACGCGCAGCGGGTGCTCGCTGATGCCCAGCGTGACGACGACGGCGTCCTGCCCCCGGACCGCTCGCTCGACGTCAGCGGCGACGGTGGCGTCCCCGTCGACGGGCCGCACCCCTCCGCGATCGCCGAGGTCCGCCCCCGCGCGGCGCGCGAACGCCGTCACCTCGTGCCCGCGGGCGACGAGCGCGTCCACCGCCGCCCTGCCCGACCCTCCCGTGGCACCCACGACCAGCACGCGCATGACCTGCTCCTCCCGGTTGTGCCGGCCCTCCCGGCCGGCACGACCGATCCTGTGGACGCGGGAGCTCCCCGACCATGCCCGCCCGTCCGGCGTCCGTGACCGTTCGTCCAGCTCCCCTGGACGCCCGGCCGCGCGCCGGTGAGGCTCGCGTCGTGAGCACCGTTCCGCCGTGGACGCCGGTCGACCCGGTCGGCCGGGTGTTGTTCGACCTGCGTGTCCGGGGCACGTTCCACTGCCGCGTGGAGGCCACCGCGCCGTGGGGGCTGGAGATGCCGCCGTTCGAGGGGTGCATGAGCTTCCACGTGGTCACCGAGGGCGGCTGCCTGCTGGAGGTGGACGGCGCGACGCACCGCCTGCGGGCCGGTGACCTCGCCCTGGTCCCGCACGGCCGCGGGCACCTGCTGCGCAGCGGACCCGGCGCCCGGGTCGCCGGCCGGGCCGACGTGCTGCCCCAGGAACCCGTCGGAGAGCACTTCACCGTGATGCGGCTGGGGGGCGGCGGTGCGCCGGCCGGGCTGCTCTGCGGTGTGGTCGAGCCCGAGCGCCCCGGTGCCGTGCACCTGCTGGACCTGCTGCCGCCCGTCCTGCACGTCCCCGGTGACGACGCCGCCCGGGCGGGCTGGCTCCCGGTGCTGCTCGGGTTGCTGGCCGACGAGGCACGGCACGACCGGCCGGGCACCGAGGCCGTGGTCACCCGGCTGGCCGACGTCGTCGTCATCCACGCGGTCCGGACGTGGCTGGACTCCGGTGCCACCGGGCCGGGGTGGCTGCGCGCGCTGCGCGATCCGCAGGTCGGCCGCGCGGTCGCGCGGGTGCACCGCTCGCCGGGCGAGGCGTGGACCGTCGAGCGGCTGGCGCGGGAGGCGCGGATGTCCCGCTCGGCCTTCGCGGCCCGGTTCACCGAGCTCGCCGGCGAGCCGGCCATGCACTACGTCGCCCGCTGGCGGATGCACCTGGCCACCGTCGCCCTCACGTCCGGGACGACGGCCGGGGAGCTCGCCCGCCGGCTCGGCTACGAGTCCGAGGCCGCCTTCGCCCGCGCGTACAAGCGGGTCGTGGGCGTGCCGCCGGGCGCGGTCCGGAACGGGCCGGGGCACGGGGCGCCGTCCGCAGCCGGTGCGGACGGCGCCCCGTGAGGCCCGCGCGAGCGGGGCGTCAGTTGGCGGCCTTGAGGTCCTTCCGCAGGATCTTGCCGGCCGAGGACTTCGGCACCTGCTCGATGAACTCCACGAGCCGGACCTTCTTGTGCGGCGCCACCTTGCCGGCCATGTAGTCCATGACCGCCTCCGGGGTCAGCGTCGAGCCGGCGGCCCGGACGACGAACGCCTTGGGCAGTTCCTCGCCGCTCTCGTCGTCCTTGACCCCGATGACCGCGGCGTCGGCGATCTCCGGGTGCCCGAGCAACACGGCCTCGAGCTCGGCCGGGGCCACCTGGTAGCCCTTGTACTTGATCAGCTCCTTGACCCGGTCGACGACGGTGTAGACGCCGTTCTCGTCGACCACCGCGACGTCGCCGGTGTGCAGCCAGCCCTCGGGGTCGAGGGTGTCGGCGGTGGCCTGCGGGTTGTTGAGGTAGCCCTTCATCACCTGCGGCCCGCGCACCCACAGCTCCCCGCGCTCGCCGGGGCCGACGTCCTGGCCGGTGGCCGGGTCGACCAGCCGGCACTCGGTGTTGGGCACCGCCACCCCGACCGAGCCCTTCGGCACCGGGCCGGTGAAGCCGGGGGGCTCCATGCCGGCGTCGGGGGTGCTGTGCGAGACCGGCGACAGCTCGGTCATGCCGTAGCCCTGCGCGATGGTGACCCCCTCCGGGGCGCCCCTGCGCAGCCGCTGCTCGGCGGCCAGTGCCAGCCCCTCGTCCAGCGGTGCGGCACCGGAGGTGATGGTGCGCAGGGAGGAGAGGTCGTACTGGTCGACCAGCGGGTGCTTGGCCAGCGCCAGCACGATCGGCGGCGCCACGAACGCGCGGGTGATGCGCTGGTCCTGGATGACCCGGAGGAACTCCTCGAGGTCGAAGCGGGGCAGCGTCACGACCGTGCCGGCGACCAGGCCCTGGTTCATCAGCACGGTCAGGCCGTAGATGTGGAAGAACGGCAGGACGGCGATGATCCGCTCGTCGCCGTCGTGGGCGTTCATGATCGGCCGCATCTGCAGCACGTTGGCCACGAGGTTGCGGTGGGTGAGCATGACGCCCTTGGGCAGCCCCGTCGTGCCGCTGGAGTACGGCAGCGTCACCAGGTCCTCGGCCGGGTCGATGTCCACCTGCACCGACGGCGCGTCGCTGCTGAGCAGGTCCAGCAGCGAGGAGTGCCCCTCGGCGCCGTCCATGACGACGACCTCCTGGACCGGCGCCTGCTGGACGGCGGCCTTCGCGCGGTCCAGGAACGGCGAGACGGTGATGAGCACCTTCGCCCCGGAGTCGCGCAGCTGGAAGGCGATCTCGTCGGGCGTGTACAGGGAGTTGATCGGCGACATCACACAGCCGGCCGCGGCGATGCCGTGGAAGACCACCGGGTACCAGGGCGTGTTGGGGCAGAAGACGGCGACCACGTCGCCCTTGCGCAGGCCCCGGGCGTGCAGCGCGGCCGCGACGCGGTCGACGTAGGCGGCGAGCTGGCCGTGGGTGATCGTGTCGCCGCTGAGCCCGTCGACGAGCGCCGGTGCCTCCGGTCGTGCTCCGCCGGCGGACAGGACGTAGGCGGGGACCGACAGGTCCGGGATCTCGACGTCGGGGTACGGGCTGGCCAGCGCCACGGAGGAGCTCCTCATCTCGTCAGGTGTGGCGCCAGTCTCACATCCCACGTGGCCTGCACCACAGGGGGGACACCCGCCCGTGTCACCGCGGCCAGAGCACCGACTGCGTGCAGCGGAACAGCGCGATCGTCCTCCCCGAGCCGACCGCGGTGACCACGGCGTCCCACACCTGCGTCGTCCGCCCGGCGTGGGCGTTGGTGGCGACCGCGGTGATCCGCCCCTCCCGGACGGTGCCCAGGAAGTTGCTCTTCAGCTCGATGGTGGTGAACCCGGACGAGCCCTCGGGCAGGAGCGCGCGGGTGGCCAGCCCGCAGGAGGTGTCGGCCAGCCCGACCACGGTGGCCGCGTGCAGGTAGCCGTTCGGCGCCAGCAGCTCCGGCCGCACGTCGAGGGCGGACTCCAGCCGTCCGGGCTCGTGCGCGGTGATCGTCAGCCCCAGCAGGCCGGGGAGGGTGCCCGGCAGCAGGGCGTTGAGCTCGTCGGCGGTGTGGAACCCGGTGGCGGCCATGGCGCGGAACCTATCGACCGCCGCCGTCCACCCGTCGCAGCTCCCCCGGGATCAGCCGGCGGTCTCCCACAGGCCGATGACGTTGCCCTCCGGGTCGCGCACGTACGCGGCGAAGCCCATGTCACCCACCGGCATCCTGGGCGCGACCGTGGACCCGCCGAGCTCCCCGATCCGCTCCAGCGCGACGTCGATGCTCTCCACGTCGACGACGATGACCGGTGCGGTCGCGGGGCCGCCCTCGCGGGCCATCATGCCGCCGTTGATGAAGCCGGGCTCGGTCGGTCCCTGGTCGCCGCTGGGACCGGACACGACCAGCGTGTACGCCATGTCCGGCATCTCCTGGACCTGCCAGCCGAACGCCTCCTTGTAGAACGCCCGCGCCCGGTCCCCGTCGTCGAAGGGGAGCTCGAAGTGCACGACCCTGCCGCTCATCCCGCCACCTCCTGGCCGATCGGTGCGGCGCAGGCTAGACCCGCGGGGAGCGCGCCACCAGGGCCTCAGGCCAGGCCGCGGGTGGTGCGCAGCGGGGCCACGTCGCCGCGGATGGCCGCGACCATGTCCAGCGTCTGACGGGTCGCCGCGACGTCGTGCGCGCGGAAGACCGTCGCGCCGAGCCAGGCGCTCACCGCCGTGGCCGCGAGGGTGCCGGTCAGCCGCTCCTCCAGGGGGACGTCGAGGGACTCGCCGACGAAGTCCTTGTTCGACAGCGCCACCAGCACCGGCCAGCCCGTGGCGACCAGCTCGTCCAGCCGCCGGGTCGCCTCCAGCGAGTGGCGGGTGTTCTTGCCGAAGTCGTGCCCGGGGTCGACCAGCACCCGCTCGCGGTCCACGCCCGCGGCCACGGCGGCCTCGGCCAGCGCCGTCGTCCGGGCCACCACGTCGGCCACCACGTCGTCGTAGGTGACCCGGTGCGGACGGGTGCGCGGGGGCAGGCCGCCGGCGTGGGTGCAGACCAGCCCCGCGCCCGCCTCGGCCGCGACCGACGGCAGCTCCGGGTCGACCCCGCCCCACGCGTCGTTGACGACGTCGGCACCGGCGGCCAGCGCCTCCCGCGCCACCTCCGCGCGCCACGTGTCGATCGAGATGGGCAGCGCCGGGTGGGCCGCGCGGATGGCGGCGACCAGGTCGACGGTGCGCCGGATCTCCTCGGCGGCGTCGACGTCCTCCCCGGGCGCGGCCTTCACCCCGCCGACGTCCACCATGTCCGCCCCCTCGGCGACCACCCGGTCCACCCGGTCGACGGCGGCGGCCAGCTCGTAGGTGGCGCCGCGGTCGTAGAACGAGTCCGGGGTGCGGTTGACGATCGCCATGACGACCAGCCGCCCGGGCGGTACGTCGAGGGCTCCCAGACGCAGCAACCCGTCCTCCGTCCCCCGGTGCCTGTGGTGGGGTCAGCCAACCAGATGACCGCACGGCGGGAGGGCGACGGATGGCAGCGACGACGGTCCGGCTGACGGTCGACCACGGCTCGCGACCGCCCTCTCCCGCCGCTACGTGTGAGCGGTTCGCGGTCCTGCGTGCGAGATCACGCGATCTCGACGGTGCGGTTCAGTCCACCAGGGCCTGGTTGACCAGCGCCCGCAGGTAGTTGCGGATCGGCAGCGTGCTCGAGGGCAGCAGCTGGGTGTAGAAGCCCACCGTCACGTCCTCGACCGGGTCGACGTAGAAGGCGGTGGACGCCGCCCCGCCCCAGCTGTAGTCGCCGGCGCTGGCCACCACGCCGTAGCGGACGGGGTCGATGACCATGGAGAAGCCCAGCCCGAAGCCCACCCCGCGCAGCGGCGTCTCGGCGAACAGCGGCCGGCCGAAGGTCTCGAGGTCGGTGTTGCCCGGCAGGTGGTTGCGGGTCATGTGCGCGATCGTGCGCGGGCCCAGCAGGCGGCCGCCGTCGTGGGCACCGCCGCGGCGCAGCAGCTCGATGAAGCGCAGGTAGTCACCGGCGGTCGAGACCAGCCCGCCGCCGCCGGAGAGGAACGCCGGCTTGCGCAGCGCCGCCGCGCCCATCGTGTCGAGCGGGGCGTAGGTCGTGGGCGCGCCGCCGGGCTGCCCCGGGACGGCGGTGTAGAGGCGGGCCAGCGACTCGGGGTCGTCGCCCTCGCGCAGCCCGAAGGAGGTGTCCCGCATGCCGAGCGGGGCGAAGATGCGCTGCTCGAAGAACTCGTCCAGCGGCTGGCCGGACAGCACCTCGACCAGCCGGCCGAGGACGTCGGTGGAGACCCCGTAGTTCCACTCCGAGCCGGGCTGGAAGACCAGGGGGACCGCGGCCCACTGCCGGCAGACCTCGGCGGAGTCGGCGCCGGCCGGGGTGCCCCACTCGTGGCCGGCGGCCCGGTACATCGCGTCGACCGGGTGGGCGTGGTGGAACCCGTAGGTCAGCCCCGCGGTGTGGGTGAGCAGGTGCCAGACCCGGATCGGCTCCACCTGGGGCGCGGTCACCGGCTTCTGCGCCGAGCCGGCCACGTAGACGCGGGTCTCGGCGAACTCGGGCAGCCACCGCGCGATCGGGTCGGTGAGCTCGAAGGCGCCCTCCTCGTACAGCATCATCGCCGCGACGGAGGTGATCGGCTTGGTCATCGAGTAGATGCGCCAGCGGGTGTCGGTCTCGACCGGCAGCCCGGCCTCGACGTCCCGGTGCCCGGAGCGGCCCACGTGCACGAGGCGACCGTGGCGGGCCACCGTCACGAGGAAGCCGGGCAGGCGGCCCTCGTCCACCCAGCGGGCCAGCCGCCGGTCGATGCGGCTCAGGCGGCCGGGGTCGAACCCCACCTCGGCCGGGTCGGTGTCCACCTGCAGCTCGGTCGTCACGTGCCCTCCGTTCGCCCCGCGCGCCCGCCGTCGGGCGGCGTCCGCCCCGCATCCTGACCCACGACGCTGTGGGTCAGGCCACACGGGTGCGGCCGCCGGCCCCGACGGCCCGCGGTGGCTCACACCGGGACGTCGCTCCGACGGTGCGGTCACACCGGGACGTCGCTACGACGGTGCGGTCACACCGGGACGTTGCTGGCGGCCTTCTTCAGGTTCGAGCCGGCGGTGACCTTGACGGTGTTGGCCGCGGGGATGTCGATGGACTCGCCGGTCTGCGGGTTGCGGCCGGTGCGCGCCGAGCGCTGGGTGCGCTCGACGGTCAGCAGGCCGGAGACGGCGACCTTCTCACCGCGGGTGATGGCGTCGACGAGCTCGTCCTGGAGCCCGGCGAGCACCGAGTCGACGGTCGAGGTGGGCACGTCGGCCCGCTTGGCGATGGCGGAGACGAGTTCGGCCTTGTTCACGATCTTCCTTCCGAGAGCGGCTGTGGGAGGTGCGACCGCGGCGGATCCGCCGAGGTCGGACCGGTGGCACGCTGCCATGCGGGTCTGACGATCCGCCACCGAGGGGGTCGGACGGGTCCCTCACGCACCACCGGTCCCACCCGATCGGGCGGCGACGCGCACCCCGCGCCCTTAGCGTGGGAGCATGCCGCAGCTCCCCGGGACCGACCTGACCGTCAGCGACCTGTGCCTGGGCGGCAACGTCTTCGGCTGGACGGCGGACGAGGCGACGTCCTTCGCGGTGCTGGACCGTTTCGCCGACGCGACCCCGAGCACGCAGGCCCCGTTCGTGGACACCGCGGAGTCCTACGGGAAGGGGCGGTCGGAGGAGATCCTCGGCGCCTGGATGGCCTCGCGCGACGCGCGGGACCGGGTCGTGGTGGCGACGAAGGCCTCCCCGCTGGAGAAGGAGCACCCGCTGTCGGCGGCGGCGATCCGCACGGCGGCCGAGGGGTCGCTGCGCCGGCTGCAGACCGACCGGATCGACCTGTACTACGCCCACTACGACGACGCGACGACGCCGCTGGAGGAGACGCTGCAGGCGTTCGACGAGCTGGTGCAGTCCGGCAAGGTCCGGTACGTCGCGGCCTCGAACTACTCGGCGGAGCGGCTGACCGAGGCCCTGGACACCTCCGAGCGGCTGGGCGTGACCCGGTACGCGGCGCTGCAGCCGCACTACAACCTCATGGAGCGGCCGGCCTACGAGGCGGAGCTGCGCGACGTGGTCCAGGAGCGCGGGCTCGGGGTGCTGCCGTACTTCGCCCTGGCCCGGGGCTTCCTGACCGGCAAGTACCGCGCGGGGGAGCAGGTCGACTCGCCGCGCGCGAAGGGGGCGGCGGCGTACGTGGGGGAGCGGGGCGACCGCGTGCTGGCCGCGGTGCAGGAGGTGGCGCAGGCGCACCGGGTCCCCGGTGCGGCGGTGGCGCTGCGCTGGCTGGCCGACCAGCCGACCGTGGTCGCGCCGATCGCCAGCGGCCGGTCGGTCGACCAGCTGGCCGACCTGCTGCCGATGCAGGACCTCGTGCTCACCGACGACCAGCGGCAGCTGCTCACCGACGCGTCGGCCTGAGCAGGGCCCCCACGGCGCGGCCGGAGGGGCCCCTCGCTCAGACCGTCCGGATCGCGGGGAGGACCGCGGCGTCGGAGCTCGAGCCGGGCTCGGGCGCGCCGTGGGCCTCGACGGCGTGCCGGCGGGTCTGGGCGAGGATCCCGGCGTCGTCGGCGGCGGTGAAGGTGGCGTCGCAGCCGGGGATGATGTCGCCGCAGGCGAAGCTCTTCATCGGTCTCTCCAGAGGTGCGGGGTGGCAACCGCCCGCCCGGGTGGGCGGTCGGGGATCGGGGTCAGCGCGCCGCGTGGGCGGAGGCGAGGTCCTCCACGCGCAGCAGGCCGAGGACGGCGCCGGTCGGGTCGGTGCAGACGACGGGGTCGAACCGCTGCGCCGAGGGCCGGGTCAGGGCCCGCTGGAGGGTCTCGGTGGTGTCCGCCGACGGCTGCACCCGCAGGGACACCGGCGCCGTGTACACCTCCGACGTCCGGGAGCAGGCCAACAGCAGGCCGACGGGCTCGCCCAGCGGGCCCACCAGCACCGCAGGGGGGACGCCGGGCAGCGCCTCGTCCGCGGCGACCTGGCGCACCGGGCGCAGCAGGCTCGCCACGCTCTCGGTGAGACGGGCGCGGGCGACCTGCGCCCGGACCAGGCGGGTGACCTCCGGCGTCAGCGGCGCGAAGTCCGGGCTCGGCCGGCCGAGCAGCCAGCCCTGGGCCAGCGGCACCCCGAGCCGCGCGAGGGCCGCCAGCTCACCGGCGGTCTCGATGCCCTCGGCCAGCAGCCAGGCGTCGATCCGGCCGGCGAACTCGCCGAGCATCTCGGCCAGCGCCGCCCGGACGGGGTCGGTGTCGACGTCGGTCACCAGGGCGCGGTCGAGCTTGACCAGCTGCGGCCGGACGGTGGCCATCTGCTGCAGGCCGGAGTAACCGGATCCGGCGTCGTCCAGCGCGACGAGGGCGCCGCGGGCGCGCAGGGCCTGCGTCTGGCGGCGCAGCGCGGCCACGTCGGCGACCGGCGTGTGCTCGGTGAGCTCGACGACGACCCGGGTG
Organism: Geodermatophilus sp. SYSU D00079; assembly: GCF_054050635.1. Classification (NCBI taxonomy): domain Bacteria; kingdom Bacillati; phylum Actinomycetota; class Actinomycetes; order Geodermatophilales; family Geodermatophilaceae; genus Geodermatophilus; species Geodermatophilus sp. SYSU D00079. Next base: position 63,230 of record NZ_JBJGZS010000007.1, read on the forward strand.
AGGTCCGGCCGCGTGGCCAGCGCCTCCTCCACCGGTGGGCTGCCGAGCAGGTGGGGGCTGACGTTCACGGTCAGGAAGGTGTTGTCCGGCAACCGCGGGACGGCGGCCAGCGCCTTGACGATGGCCAGGGACTCCAGCTGGGCGGCCAGGCCGCACTCCGCGGCGGCCGCGAACCACACCTCGGGCCCGGCGGTGCCCGGGAAGCGGGACAGCGCCTCGTAGCCGGCGACGCGGGCGGCGGCGAGGTCGACGATCGGCTGGAACACCAGCGTCAGGTCGTCGGGGTCGGCCAGCAGCGGACGGCAGTCCGGGAGGTGGCTCGTCCGTGTCACCGACATGCCGTCCCATCGGTTCACCGCGCCCGCCGCTTGACCGGCGTGCGGACCGGCTCACCCCGCAGGGGGAGCGACACGGGTGACGCGCGTCCCGCACGGTCCGATGGCGGATCACCGGCGTGACAGCATGGAGGTGTCGCGGTCAGCACACGGAGTCCGCTGCAGCAGCGGAAGGGGAGAGCATGGCGTCGCCACTGCCGTCCCCGTCGCCGCGTCCCCCCGACGTCCTCCACGACCCCCACCGCATCGCCGCTGCCCGCCGGCTGCTGGTCGAGGTGCCGGGCCCGGCCGCCTTCGACCGGCTCTCCGCGCTGGCCGCCCGGCTGGTGGGCGCCGGCCACGCCAAGGTCACCCTCTTCACCGACCAGGACACCGTCGTCGGCGGGTACGGCCTGCCGCCGGGGGTCATCGGCGGCCCGGCGCTGCTGACCGGCGCCATCTCCGCGATCACCGTGCGACGTGGGGCGCCCCTCGCCGTCCCCGACGCCCGGGCGCTGGCCTCGGTCGCCGACCTGCCGGCGGTCACCTCCGGCCAGGTCGCGGCCTACCTGGGCGTGCCGCTGGTCGCGGGCTCCGGCCACGTCGTCGGCGTCCTGGCCGTCTACGACACCGTGCCCCGCGCGTGGTCGGACGAGGCCGCGGCCCTGCTGGAGCAGCTGGCGGCCTCGGTCATCGCCGAGCTGGAGCTCTCGGCCGCGCGGACGGCGATCGGCACCTCGCTGGCCCGGCTGGACATCGCGCTGGAGGCCAGCTCCATCGGCATCTGGGAACGGGACCTCCGGACCGGGACGATGCTCTGGGACGAGCGCTGCGCGGCCCTGTTCGGCCTGGACGGCGCCGTCGAGCACACCTCCCTCCAGGAGGTGCTGACCGACCACGTCCACCCCGACGACCACCCCGCCGTCGTGGAGGCCATGCGCTCGGCGATCGAGCAGCGCGCGGAGTTCATGGTCGAGGCGCGGATGCGCCGGGCCGACGGCACCTACCTGTGGACGGTGTCGCGCGGGCGGGTGGTCAGCGACCCGCGCGGTGAGCCGGTGCGGCTGCTCGGCACCGTCGTCGACGTCACGGCCCCCCGCGAGGAGGCCGAGCGGCGGATGTCGGCGGTGCAGCGCGCGGCGGCCATCGCCGAGGTCGCCGCCGAGCTGGCCAACGCCACCCGCATCCCGCAGCTGGCCGAGATCGCCCTGCGCGGGGCGCGGGTGCTCGGGGCCGACGCCATCGGGCTGGCCGTCAAGGACCCGCAGGACCAGCGCCTCTACCTGCACCTCACCCGCCGGATCCTCGAGACGGTGGCCCGCGAGGTCGACGTCGAGCTCCCGCGCGACGGCGTCCCGATGGACGACGTCGACGACCTGCCGATCCAGTACGTCGCCCGCCACGGCGAACGGCTGACGTTCACCGACGCGGCCGCGGCCGAGGCCCGCTTCCCGCAGATGGCCGGGATCAACGCGGTGCTGGGCACGCGGGCCCTCGCCGCGCTGCCGCTGCGCGTGGAGGGGCGGCTGATCGGGAGCTTCACCGTCGTCTGGACCACCGAGCACACCTTCACCGGGCCCGACCTCGAGCTCCTCGAGGGGCTCACCGCGCAGATCGCGCTCACGGCCTCCCGGCTGCAGGCCGACCGGGTGCGCGCCGACGCCGTCGCCGCGATGGTGGAGGCCAACGCCCGGCTGCAGCTGCTCGCCGACGCCGGGCGGGTGCTGTCGGGCAGCCTGGACATCGGCCAGCAGGTCGGCCAGCTCGCCGACCTGGTCGTCCCCACGCTCGGGGACTGGTGCTGGCTGGTGGTCACCGACGAGCAGGGGCGGCTGCACGAGATGGCCTCGGCGCACCGGGACCCGGAGCTGCGCGCCGAGCTCGAGCTCTACGTGCACTCGATGGTCGCGGTCATGACCGACCAGGCCGCGGCCACCGTCGTCACCCGCACCGGGCGGCCGCTGGTGCTGCCGCGGATCGACGAGCAGCGGATCCAGCGGGCCATCCCCGAGCCGGCGACCCGGCAGCTGCTGGACCGGCTGGGCCTCGCCGCCGGCGTGGTCGTGCCCCTCGTGGCCCGCGGGCAGACCCTCGGCGCGCTCGGGTTGTTCAGCAGCGCCGAGCGCGGACCGCACTCCCAGGCCGAGATCGACACCGCGGTGGAGGTCGGCCGCCGGGCCGGGCTGGCGCTGCACCACGCCCGGCTCTACGGCCAGCAGCGGGTGCTCGCCGACGCCCTGCAGCACAGCATGCTCACCGCCCCGCCGGAGCCCGACCACTGCCAGATCGTCGTCAAGTACGTGCCGGCCGCGGCGGGCGCGGAGATCGGCGGCGACTGGTACGACGCCTTCCTCGAGGCCGGCGGCGCCACCGTGCTGGCCATCGGCGACGTCGTCGGCCACGACAGCCGGGCAGCGGCGGCCATGGGCCAGCTGCGCGGCCTGCTGCGGGGCATCAGCTACTCCAGCGGCGCCGCCCCGGCGCAGGTGCTGGGCGAGCTCGACCGGGCCATCCGGGGGCTGGCGCTCGACACCGTGGCCACCGCCCTGGTCGCCCGGCTGGAGCAGGAGCGGTCCGACCTGCGGCAGGACCGGACCCGGCTGCGCTGGTCGAGCGCGGGGCACCCGCCACCGGTGGTCGTCGCCCCCGACGGGGAGGTGCAGGTCCTCGACGGGCACCCGGCCGACCTGCTGCTGGGCGTGGACCCCTCCAGGCCGCGGGCCGACCGGGTGGCGGTCCTGCCGGCCGGCTCCACGGTGTTCCTCTACACCGACGGGCTCATCGAGCGCCGCGACCGCGACCTCGACGCCGGCACCGACGCGCTGCTGGCGGTGCTGCGCGAGTACGCGGACCTGCCGCTGGAGAGCCTCTGCGACCGCGTGCTCGAGCGGCTGTTCCTGCCCGACGCGGAGGACGACGTCGCCCTGTTGGCCGTCCGCCTGCACACCCAGACCGAGCCGCGCCCGGCCGAGGCCGGCCCGCAGCTCCTCCCGCCGGGCATCGAGCCGGCACCCGAGGTCAACCCGGAGGCCGGCGTCGACCGGTGAGCTAGCCGCGGTCGCGCCGCCGCAGCTTCGTTCGGCGTCCCGGGGTCCGGGCGCCACGCACGCGGACCAGCCGGCTGCGGGCCCGCCCCGGGAGGTCGACGGCCACCGGCGCCTCCCACCCGCGCCAGACCGACAGCACGCGCAGCGCGGCCACCAGGGTGATGACCACCGCCGCCACCGGGAGCGGCTCCACGTCCAGCGGCCCGGCCAGCACCGTCAGCACGGTGGCACCGAGCAGCGCGGCGACCGCGTTGTAGGGGCCGGGCTGGACGATCTCGGCCCGCTGGGCCAGCAGCACGTCGCGGATGACTGCGCCGCCGACCGCGGTGACCGTGCCGACGAACACGACGGAGGCGCTGGGCAGGGCGGCCAGCTGCGCCTTCTGCGCGCCGATGACGGTGAAGAAGCCCAGGGTGACCGCATCGAGCACGACCAGCAGCCCGGTCAGCCGGGACAGCCAGCCGGAGAAGTAGAAGGTGACCATCGCGGTGATCGCCACGGTGTGCAGGTAGGCGGGGTTGGTCAGCGCGACCGGCGGACCCTGGGCCAGCAGGACGTCGCGGATGAGGCCGCCGCCCAGCCCGCCGCAGACCGCCAGCAGCAGGACGCCGGAGACCGCGAACCCCTCCCGCGCGGCGAGCAGGCCCCCGGTGAGCGCGCCGACGACGATCGCGGCGAGGTCGACGGGGGCCGGCACCCGCAGGGCCTCGGCGGCCGCGGCGAACATCTCCACGGGCGGGCATTCTCCCCGGTCCTCCGGCCGGTCCGGTTCCCGGTGACAGCACGGTGGTGACGTCGCTAGCTTGCGCAGCACACCCGCCGCCGCCCTGGGAGGTCCCCGTGCCCGTACGCCCGCCGGACGAGAACGAGGTCGCTGCACTCGCGGCCAGCTACGGCATGAAGCCCAGCGCGGAGGACGTCGCGTCCTACACGCCGATCGTCGCCGCCTTCCTCAGCTCCTACGACGCGGTCGAGGAGCTCTACGAGGGCATCGCCCCGCAGGTGCCCGCGGACCGGACGAGCGCGCGGCCGGCCGACGCCGACAACCCGCTGGGCGCCTGGTACGTCACCACCGAGATCCGGGGGGCCGCCGAGGGCCCGCTGGCCGGCCGGACGGTGGCGGTCAAGGACAACGTCGAGGTCGCCGGCGTCCCGATGATGAACGGCTCGTACACCGTGGAGGGCTTCGTCCCCCGCGAGGACGCCACCGTCGTCACCCGGCTGCTCGAGGCCGGTGCGACGGTCGTGGGCAAGGCCGTCTGCGAGGACCTCTGCTTCTCCGGCGGCAGCCACACCTCCGTCACCGGGCCGGTGCGCAACCCCTGGGACCCCTCGCGGACGACGGGCGGCAGCTCCAGCGGCAGCGCCGCGCTCGTGGCCGCCGGTGAGGTGGACCTCGCGATCGGTGGCGACCAGGGTGGCTCGATCCGCATGCCGGCGGCGTTCTCCGGCATCGTCGGTCACAAGCCCACCCACGGCCTGGTCCCGTACACGGGGGCGTTCCCGATCGAGCTGACCCTCGACCACCTGGGCCCGATGACCCGCACGGTCGTCGACGCCGCCGCGATGCTCGACGTCCTCGCCGGCCGCGACGGCCAGGACCCGCGCCAGCCGGCCGACCTGGTCCCCGAGCAGTACGCCGCCGCGCTGGGCGGGGACGTCGCGGGGCTGCGGGTCGGGGTGGTCGCCCAGGGCTTCGGCTGGGAGGAGCTCTCCGAGCCCGGCGTGGACGAGACCGTGCGCGAGGCGGCCGGCCGGCTGCGGGAGCTCGGCCTCGAGGTGGTGGACCTCGACCTGCCCTGGCACCGGCACGCCCTGCACGTCTGGAACGTCATCGCCACCGACGGCGCGACGGTGCAGATGATCGAGGGCAACGCCTACGGCTGGAACTACGAGGGCCGCTACGACCCCGACCTGGTCGCGCACTACGGCCGCCAGCGGCGCGAGGTGGTCGACCGGTGGTCGCCGACGGTGACCGCGGTGGCGCTGGCCGGCCGCTGGTCGTTCGAGCAGGAGCAGACCCGCCACTACGCGATGGCGCGGAACCTGGCCACCGAGGTCCGCCGGCAGTACGACGCCGCGCTGGCCGACGTCGACCTGCTGGTGATGCCCACCGTGCCGATGGTCGCCCCGGAGATCCCGGCACCGGACGACCCGCTGGAGACCCGGGTGGCCCGCGCGCTGGAGATGATCGTCAACTGCGCGCCGTTCGACGTCAGCGGTCACCCGGCCACGAGCGTCCCGGCCGGGCTCTCGCAGGGCCTGCCGGTCGGGATGATGCTGGTCGGACGCCGGTTCGAGGACACCACCCCGCTCAAGGTGGCGCACGCCTTCGAGCAGCTGGTCGGCGGCTTCCCGCGGCCACCCGCCCGCTGACGACCGCCCTCCGCCACCTGCTCGCCGTCGTCGATCGTGGGATCGGTGCCTGCTGTCACGGTGTGTCCCACCGTGTCGCGTGCACGGATCCCATGATCGAGGCGGAGGCGGAGGCGGAGGCGGGCCCCGGGCGTCTCACTGGGCGGGCGGGACCTCCACGGCGGTCGCCGTCCCCGCGAGCACCCGGGTGTCGTGGGCGGCCAGGTCGTGGCGGTGCATCGTCTCCTGCCGCGCCGGCTCCTCCTCCAGGACCGCCGCCCGCTTCCAGTCCGCCGGGATGGCGAAGCCGTCGACCAGCGTGACCGCGTGCGGACGCAGTTCGGCGAGCAGCCCGTTGACCGTGGCGGTGAGGGCCTTGGCCCGCGGCGCGGAGAGCCGGCCGTGCTCGAGGAACCAGCCCTTGTGCGCCTCGACGGTCGACAGCGCGTACAGGTCGCAGAGGCGGTCGAGCAGGGCGCGGGCGCCGTCGTCGGCGGTGCGCTCGATGCCGGCCACGAACGCCTCGAGCACGATCCGGTCGATGTGCGCCTGCGCGGCGGCCAGCACGTGGTCCTGCACGTCGTTGAACACGTCGAACGGGTCGGAGCCGGGCTGCGCCGCGCCCCGGCGGAGCCGGCGGATGGCGCTGTCGAGGGTGTGCTTCTCGCGGTCCTCGAAGACCTTCAGCTGCCAGCCGCGGTCGAGCATGGGCACCTCGTCGTCCCGGCCGGGGACGGCGTCGACCAGCCGGGCGATGAGCCCGCGGGCGGCGGTCCGCTCCAGCACGGTCTCGCGGACCAGGTCGGCGACGAACCCGATCCGGCCCCACCCGTCGAGGGAGCCGAAGGCGTCGCGGTAGCCGGTCAGCAGACCCTTGGCGACCAGCTGCATCAGGACGGTGTTGTCGCCCTCGAAGGTGGTGAACACGTCGGTGTCGGCCTTGAGGTGCGGCAGCCGGTTCTCCTGCAGGTAGCCGGCGCCGCCGCACGCCTCGCGGCACAGCTGGATGGTGCGGGTGGCGTGCCAGGTCTGGGCGGCCTTGAGCCCGGCGGCGCGCGACTCCAGCTCCCGCTGCGCCCGCTCGTCGACCTCCTCCGCGCCCTGGACGTCGTGCATCCTGCCGACCAGCTCCTCCTGCGCGAAGGAGTACGCGTAGGTGGCGGCGAGGGCCGGCAGCAGCGTGCGCTGGTGCACGAGGTAGTCGTTGATCGCGACCTCGCGGTCGCCGCCGGGGGCGGCGAACTGGCGGCGGACCTCGCCGTAGCGGACGGCGATGTCGAGGGCGAGCTTGGTCGCCGAGGACGCCGAGCCGCCGACGCTCACCCGCCCCCGGACGAGCGTGCCGAGCATGGTGAAGAAGCGGCGGGTCTCGTTCTCGATGGAGCTGGTGTAGGTGCCGTCGGGCGCGACCGAGCCGTACCGGTCGAGCAGCATGTCCCGCGGCACGCGCACGTGGTCGAAGGCGAGCCGGCCGTTGTCGACGCCGTTGAGCCCGGCCTTGGGGCCGTCGTCGCCGATGGTGACGCCGGGTAGCGGGTCGCCGTGCTCGTCCCGGATCGGGACCAGCCAGGCGTGCACGCCGTGCCGCTCGCCCCGGGTGACCAGCTGCGCGAAGACCACCGCCATCCGGCCGTCCTGCGCCGCGTTGCCGATGTAGTCCTTGCGGGCGGCCTCGTGCGGCGTGTGCAGGTCGAAGGTCTGCGTCTCGGGGTCGTAGGTGCACGTCGTCCGCAGTTGCTGGACGTCGGAGCCGTGACCGGTCTCGGTCATCGCGAAGCAGCCCGGCAGGTCGAAACCCATGATGTCGCGCAGGTGGGCGTCGTGGTGCCGCTGGGTGCCGAGCAGCTGGACGGCGCCGCCGAACAGCCCCCACTGGACGCCGGCCTTCACCATGACCGACAGGTCGGTGAAGGCGAGCATCTCCACCGAGACCACCGAGCCGCCGGCGTCGTCCTCCCCGCCGTACTCCTCCGGGAAGCCGCGGGCCACGCGGCCGGACCCGGCCAGCACCCGCGCCGCCCGGGTGACCCGCGCGCGGGCCTCGGCGACGGTCTCGCCGTAGACGGGCAGCAGGTCGGGGTCGTGCAGGTGCTCGCGGGCGTCGCGGCGGACGTGTGCCCAGCGGCCGTCGAGCACCTCGGTGAGCGCCCTCGGGTCCACGGCGGTCGGCAGCAGGGACGTCACTTCGGGTCCTCCTCGGGGACGACGCCGGACAGGCCGGCCCAGGCGAGATCGGTCAGGTGGGCGGCGAGGTCGGCGCGCGGCATGGGGCGGTCGGCCTGCAGCCACCAGTCGGCGGCGGAGCGGACCAGGCCGACCAGGCCGTGGCCCCACGGAGCGGCGGCGGCCGGGTCGCGGCCGGCCTGCTCGAGGGCCACGGCGACCAGCGCGGCGGCCTGGTCGCCGACCAGGTCGGAGAGGGTGCCGATGGGGTCGGGCGCCGCCGGCCGGTCGGCTCCCGGGCGGCGGACGACGAACCGGTAGACCTCGGGGTCGGCCTCGAGGAACGCCAGGTAGGTGTCGACCGCGGCGGCGAGCATCTGCCGCGGCCCGGTGCTGGAGGTCATCGCCTCGCGCAGCCGCGCGGTGAGCTGCTCGGCCACCCGCGCGCAGACGGCGACGTGCAGCTCGGCGCGGTCGGCGAAGTGCCGGTAGACGGCGGTCTTGCTGGTGCCGGCCGCCGCGGCGATCTCGTCCATGCCCACGCCGGCCCCGTGCCGGCCGACCGCGGCGAGGGTGGCGTCGACCAGCTGCTCCCGGCGGGCGCGGCGGTGCTCGTCCCACCGGGAGTCGCGGCGGTCGCGCCGGCGTGCCACCACGGTCCCGAGGGCCTCTCCGAGTTCCACGGTACCGACGGTACCGAGTACCGTCGGTACCTGCTGTTGTCCCCGTGCCGACCCCACTCCCCGGAGGTACCTCGATGGCTCCCACGCCCCGGAAGGCCGCGATCGTCGGCGGCAACCGGATCCCGTTCGCGCGGTCGAACGGGGCCTACGCCTCCGCCTCCAACCAGGACATGCTCACGGCCACGCTCGACGGCCTGGTCGCCCGCTTCGGCCTGCAGGGCCAGCAGCTCGGGGAGGTCGTCGCCGGCGCCGTCCTCAAGCACGCCCGCGACTTCAACCTGACCCGCGAGGCCGTCCTCGGCTCCCGGCTGGCGGCGTCCACCCCGGCCTACGACGTCCAGCAGGCCTGCGGCACCGGCCTGGAGGCGGCGGTCCTCGTCGCCAACAAGATCGCCCTCGGCCAGATCGAGTCGGGCATCGCCGGCGGTGTGGACACCACCTCCGACGCCCCGCTGGCGATCCACGACGACATGCGCCGCCTGCTGATCACGCTCAGCCAGGCGAAGACCGTGCAGCAGCGGCTCAAGGCCCTCGCCGGCGTGCGCCCGGGGATGCTCGTGCCCGAGGCCCCGCGCAACGCCGAGCCGCGCACCGGCCTGGCCATGGGCGACCACATGGCGATCACCGCGGCCGAGTGGGAGATCGGCCGCGAGGAGCAGGACGCGCTCGCCGTCGCCTCGCACCGCAACCTCGCCGCCGCCTACGACCGCGGCTTCTTCGACGACCTCGTCACCCCCTACCTGGGGCTCACCCGGGACCAGAACCTGCGGCCGGACACCTCCGTGGAGAAGCTCGCGACGCTGCGTCCGGTGTTCGGCACCGGCGAGGGCGCCACGATGACCGCGGGCAACTCCACCCCGCTGACCGACGGCGCCTCCGCGGTGCTGCTGGCCTCCGACGAGTGGGCGGCGGCGCGCGGCCTGCCGGTGCTGGCCCACCTCGTCGACGCCCAGACCGCCGCGGTCGACCACGTCCACGCCGGCGAGGGGCTGCTGATGGCCCCGGCCTCCGCCGTCCCGGTGCTGCTGGCCCGCAACGGCCTCACCCTGCAGGACTTCGACTTCTACGAGATCCACGAGGCGTTCGCGTCCACCGTGCTGGCCACGCTCAAGGCCTGGGAGGACCCCTCGTTCTGCAAGGAGAAGCTGGGCCTCGACGCGCCCCTGGGCCCGATCGACCGGTCGAGGCTCAACGTCAACGGCTCGTCGCTGGCCGCGGGGCACCCGTTCGCCGCGACCGGCGGCCGGATCGTCGCGACGCTGGCCAAGCTGCTGCACGAGGCCGGCCCCGGCCGCCGCGGCCTGGTCTCCATCTGCGCGGCCGGCGGCCAGGGCGTCGTCGCCATCCTCGAGTCCTGAAGGGGGCACCCGTGAGCGACTGGTACCGCGACGTCGCCGGCTCCGGCCTCGGCGCGATGATCACGGGGCGGCTCGGACTCCCCCGCCCCGCCGTCCTGCGCCGGTACGAGCCCGGTCAGCCGCTGCTGCCGGGCCCGGCCGTCGTCGCCTCGGTCGGCGAGGGCCGGCTGGGCAAGCAGGTGACCGGGCTGCTGGAGGACGCCGGGGTCCCCGTGCTGTCCCCGGCCGATGCCGGCGAGCGGCTCGCCGCGGTGCTGCTCGACGCCACCGGGGTGACCGGCCCGGGCGACCTGGCCGAGGCGCTCGCCGTGCTCGCCCCGGCGGTGCGGCGCCTGGCACCCTCCGGCCGGGTGCTGGTGCTGTCGGCGCCGCCGGCGGAGGCCGCCACCCCGGCCCGGGCCGCCGCCCGCCAGGCGCTGGAGGGGCTGGTCCGGTCGCTGGCCAAGGAGCTGCGCGGCGGCGCCACGGCCAACCTCCTGGTGGTCCCGGACGGCGCCGAGGACGGGGTCGCGGGCCCGGTCCGCTTCTTCCTCTCGGGCCGGTCGGCCTACGTCGACGGCCAGGTGGTCACCCTCACCGCGGGCGACGCCCCGGTGGAGGAGGACGTGGAGCGCCCGCTGGCCGGCCGGGTCGCCGTCGTGACCGGGGCCGCGCGCGGCATCGGCGCGGCGATCGCGCGGGTGATGGCCCGGGACGGCGCCCACGTGGTCGCCGTCGACGTCCCGGCCGCCGGGGAGGCGCTGGCCGAGGTCGCCAACGAGGTCGGCGGGACGGCGCTGCAGCTCGACGTCACCGCGCCGGACGCCGCCGCCCGGCTGGTCGACCACCTGCGCGGACGCCACGGCGGGGTCGACGTCGTCGTCCACAACGCCGGCATCACCCGCGACAAGCTGCTGGTCAACATGGACGCCGCCCGCTGGCAGTCGGTGGTGGCGGTGAACCTGCAGGCGCAGCTGGACCTCACCCGCGCGCTCCTGGACGCCGACGGGCTGCTGCGGCCGGGTGCCCGGGTGGTGGCGGTCAGCTCGCAGTCGGGGATCGCCGGGAACCGCGGGCAGACCAACTACGCGGCGTCCAAGGCCGGGGTGATCGGCATGGTGCGGGCGTGGGCGGCGGAGTTCGCCGCGCGCGGTGCGACGGTCAACGCGGTCGCGCCGGGGTTCATCGTCACCGAGATGACGGCGAGGATGCCCTTCGGCCCCCGGGAGATCGGGTCGCGGATCAACTCCCTGCACCAGGGCGGGCTGCCCGTCGACGTCGCCGAGACGATCGCCTGGCTCGCCTCGCCGGGGGCCGCGGCGGTCAACGGCCAGGTCGTGCGGGTGTGCGGACAGTCGGTTCTGGGGGCCTGATGGAGCGCAGGGAGCTGGAGGCGGCGCCGTCGATGCCGGCGCTGTTCGCGCGGGCGGCGGCCACCACCCGCGGCCGGGGTGGTGAGCTGCCCGACACCCGGCTGGTCCGCACCGGGGTCGTGGCCGACCCCGCGGACGTGGCCGCCTACGCGCGCGTCTGCGGGTTCGGGGTCACCGGCACGCTGCCGGTGACCCACCTCCACGTGCTCGCCTTCCCGCTGCACGTCGCGCTCATGGCCGACCGGTCGTTCCCGGTCGCGCTGCCGGGACTGGTGCACGTCCGCAACCGGATCGACGCGCTGCGCCCGATCGGGGTCGGTGAGGCCCTCGACCTGGAGGTCTGGGCCGAGCGGTTCGCCCGCCATCCACGCGGGGCGACGGTCGACCTGTGCGCCTCGGTCTCGGCCGCCGGGGCCGAGGTCTGGCGGAGCCGGTCGACCTACCTGGCCCGCGGGGCGACCGCCCCCGACGGGGCGCCCCGGTCCGACGTCGAGGTGACCGTCGGCGCGCTGCCGGACGGCGCGGTCCGCTGGACGGTGCCCGCCGACGCCGGCCGGCGCTACGCGGGGGTGTCCGGCGACGTGAACCCGATCCACCTGTCCGGGCTGACCGCGAAGGCGTTCGGGTTCAAGCGGGCGATCGCGCACGGGATGTGGATCGAGGCCCGGGCGCTGGCGGCGCTGGAGGGCCGGCTGCCCGAGGCGCTGACCGCCGACGTCGCCTTCCGCAAGCCGCTGTTCCTGCCCTCGACGGTCACGCTGGCCACCGCCCCGGTGGACGGCGGCTGGGACCTCGTCGTCCGCAACGCCGCGGCCGGCACCGAGCACCTGCGCGGCACCGTCCGGCCGCTCTGACGACGGCCGGGGCTGCGCGAGGGCCCGGTCTCCGGTGGGGTGGGGGCATGGACCGGATGGACCCGACCGAGCACCCCCGCCCGCTGCTCCGCCGTCCCTGGACCTCCCTGGACGGGGAGTGGGAGTTCGCCGCCGACCCCGACCTGACCGGGACCCCCGGCGCTGTGGCGTTCGACCGGCGCATCCGGGTGCCCTACGCCCCCGAGACGCCCGCCAGCGGCGTGCACTGGAAGGGCCCACTGCGCCGCGCCTGGTACCGCCGCCCGCTGCCGGCCCCGGACGGCGACCGGCGCACGGTGCTGCACCTGGGCGCCGTCGACCGGGTCTGCGACGTGTGGGTCGGCGGTGCCCACGTCGCCCACCACGAGGGCGGCTACACCCCGTTCGCCGTCGACGTGACCGACGCGCTCGGCGACGGCGCGGACCTCGTCGTCCGCGCCGACGACGACCCGCTGGACCTCGAGGCCCCGCGGGGCAAGCAGGACTGGCGCGACGAGCCGCACGAGATCTGGTACCCGCGCACCACCGGGATCTGGCGCACGGTCTGGCTGGAGCAGGTGGCGCGGGCGCACGTGGCCGACGTGCAGTGGCGCGGCGACCCGCGGACGCTGCGGGTCGACGTCCGCGTGGAGCTGGCGGTCCCGGTGACGGGGGCGCGGCTGCACCTGCGGCTGCGCGCCGGGGACCGGCTGCTGGTCGACGACGTCGCGCGGGTGGACGGCGCGGTGGTCGAGCGGACCGTCCAGGTGGGCGACGGCGGGCACGACGACCGCGGCGCCCTGCTGTGGCAGCCGGGTTCCCCGACCCTGCTGGACGCCGAGATCGCGCTGGTGGGCGACGCGGGCGAGGTGCTCGACGAGGTGCGCAGCTACACCGCGCTGCGGTCGGTGGCCGTCGACGACGGGCACTTCCTGCTCAACGGCCGGCCGGTGCGGCCGCGGTTGGTCCTCGACCAGGGCTACTGGCCCGACACGGGCGCCACCCCGCCCGACGTCGACGCCCTCCGCCGCGACCTGGAGCTCACCCGCGACCTGGGCTTCACCGGCGCGCGCAAGCACCAGAAGACCGAGGACCCCCGCTACCTCGCCCTCGCCGACCGGATGGGGCTGCTGGTGTGGGCGGAGATGCCCTCGGCGTACCGGCCCGGGCCCACCGCCGCCGCCCGCCTGCTGCGCGAGTGGCCCGAGGTCGTCGCCGCCCACCGGGGGCACCCCAGCGTCGTGACGTGGGTGCCGCTCAACGAGTCCTGGGGGGTGCCCGAGGCCGAGACCGACCCCCGGCAGCGCGCGCTGGTCCGGGCGCTGGCGGCGCAGGCCGACGCCCTGGACGGCACCCGTCCGGTGTCGGCCAACGACGGCTGGGAGGCGCTGGGTGGCGACGTCCTCGGCATCCACGACTACGGGCAGGACCCCGCGCAGCTGGCCGCCCGCTACCGGACGGCGGCCGACCTGGAGCGGACGGCCACCGGTCGGCGTCCCGACGGGCGCCTGGCGGACCTGGAACGGGCCGGGACGGCGGGCCGGGCGGTCGTCCTGTCGGAGTTCGGCGGGATCTCGCTCAACGCCGAGGCGCTGCGCGGCCGGCCCGACGAGGGGGACCGCACCGAGGCGTGGGGGTACGCCGACGCCTCCTCCCCGGAGGACCTCCTGACGCGGTACCGCGACCAGTGGGCGGCGGTGCACGCCAGCGAGGCGCTGGCCGGCGCCTGCTGGACGCAGCTGACCGACACCTACCAGGAGGTCAACGGCCTGCTGACCATGGACCGGCTGGCCAAGTGCGACCCCGCCGACCTGCGCCGGGCGACCCTCGGCAGGCGGTGAGGCCGGTGTCCGGACATCCGTCCGCAGGGTGAGCACGATCACCCACCCCCGGGGTGGTGCCCGCAGGCTGCGTGGCGGCATCGGCCCTGCTCAGGGTCGTACCGTCGGGTCCGAGGGCGGTCCGGACGGACCGTCCGGGAAAGGACTCTCATGAGCACGACAGACGTGGCCGCCGGCGACTCCACCGCGCAGGTGGCCCTGCCCCCGGGCCGGCTCTACATCGACGGTGGGTTCCGCGACAGCACCGGCAGCGCCCGGCGCGACGTCGTCGACCCCGCCACCGGAGCGGTCGTCACGACGGTCCCCGAGGGCACCGTCGAGGACGTCGACCTCGCCGTCCAGGCCGCCCGGCGGGCCTTCGAGAGCGGCCCGTGGGCGACGATGAGCCCGCGGGAGCGGGGCGGGATCCTGGTCCGCGCCGCCCAGCTGATCCAGGAGCACGCCGAGGAGCTGGCCCGGCTGGAGAGCCTGGACACCGGCAAGCCGATCGCCTTCGCCCGGATGATCGACGCCGGGACGACCGCCGAGCACTTCTCGTACTTCGGCGGTCTGGCCGGCGCGATCGAGGGCGCGACCCGCGGCATCCGCGGCCCGGGTCTGGCCTACACCCGGCGTGAGCCGCTGGGCGTCGTCGCGGCGATCACCCCGTTCAACTTCCCGATGATCCTGTCGACGTCGAAGATCGCCCCGGCCCTGGCGGCGGGCAACACGGTGGTCCACAAGCCGGCGGAGGACACCCCGCTGACCGCGCTCCGGATCGCCGAGCTGCTCACCGAGGCGGGCCTGCCCCCGGGCGTGCTCAACGTGGTGACCGGCGACGGCGCCGTCGCCGGTGACGCGCTCACCCGGCACCCCGGGGTCGACCGGATCGCCTTCACCGGCTCCACGAGGATCGGCAGCCTGATCGCGGCCACCGCGGCCGCGAGCGTCACCCCGGTGACCATGGAGCTCGGCGGCAAGTCGGCCAACATCGTGTTCGAGGACGCCGACCTCGACGAGGCCGTGCAGGCCGCCGTCTCCGCGTTCGTGTTCAACACCGGCCAGTTCTGCATGGGTGGCACCCGCCTGCTGGTGCAGCGCTCGGTCTACGACCAGGTGCTCGCCGGCGTCGTCGGCGGGGCCACCCACGTCCCGGTCGGGGACCCGCTGGACGAGGGCACGGTCGTCGGTCCGATGGCCGGCGAGCGGCACCTGCGCAACGTCGAGCGCTACGTGGCACTCGCCGACGGCGGGCCGGACGGGAAGGTCGTCGCCGGCGGCGAGCGGCTGGACCGCCCCGGGTTCTACATGGCCCCGACGGTGGTCACCGACGTGGCGCCGGACTCCCGCCTCGTGCAGGAGGAGATCTTCGGGCCGGTCCTGACCGTGCAGGTCTTCGACACCGAGGAGGAGGCGGTCGCGCTGGCCAACGGCACGCCCTACGGCCTGGCCGCCGGCCTGCACACCCGGGACGTCGCCCGGGCCCACCGGGTCGCCGCCCGGCTGCAGGCGGGCCTGGTCTGGGTCAACACCTACGGCGTGCTCGACGTCAGCCTGCCCTTCGGCGGCTACAAGGCGTCGGGCTACGGCCGGGAGAACGGCCCCGAGGCGCTCGACGAGTACCTGCAGACCAAGTCGGTCTACGTGGCCCTCTGACCCCCGCGCGACGCGCGCGGCCGTGATCGGCACGCCCGCGTGCCGATCACGGGATCGGTGCTCGACGACACGCCGGTGGGCGGCGTGTCCCGCGGCAGGGACCCCGTGCTCGACGGCGGCGGCCGCCGTCCCCACCCGGGGACGGCGGCCGCCCGTGTGTTGCGGAGAGGTATCGATCAGCGTCCCGACCTGCGGGGTCGACGCGACGGGGGCAGGGTCGGTGCAGGTCGCAACTGCCGAGCCCGCCGGAGGTCACCCGTGCGCAGCAACCGACTCCTGCCCCTGATCGCCGCCGGGGCGCTGGTGCTCAGCGCCTGCGGCGGTGGCGAGAGCGTCGACACCGGCGGCGGTGGTGGCGGGGGCGGCGACAACGTGCTGGTGGCCGCGGTCAGCGCCCAGCCCGACCAGTTCGACCCGCACGTGACCACGGCGTACCCGAGCTTCCAGGTGCTGGAGAACGTGTACGACACCCTCGTCGTCCCCAACGCCGAGGACCTCACCTTCGAGCCGAGCCTGGCGACGGAGTGGACGACCAGCGAGGACGGGCTGACCTGGACGTTCACCCTGCGCGACGGGGTGACGTTCCACGACGGCAGTGAGTTCGACTCCGCCGACGTCGTCTACTCCTACAACCGGATCATCGACGAGGAGCTCAGCAACTCGTTCCGGTTCGCCAACGTGGCGTCGGTGGCGGCCGACGGTCCGCAGACCGTCGTCATCACGCTGAGCCAGCCGACCCCGAACCTGCTGGAGCGGATCGGCGCGTTCAAGGGGATGGCGATCCTCCCCGAGGGCGCGGCCGAGGACCTCGACCTGACCACCGAGGCCGTGGGCACCGGCCCGTTCCGGCTGGAGAGCTCGGACGCCAGCAGTACGGTGCTCACCGCCTACGAGGACCACTGGGGCGGGGCCCCGAGCATCGACGGGGTCGAGTTCCGCTACATCACCGAGCCGGCCGCGGCGCTCACCGCGCTGCAGAACGGCGAGGTGCAGTGGACCGACAACGTCCCGCCGCAGCAGATCGAGTCGCTGGAGGGTGACGACACCGTCGAGCTGCAGCGGACGCCGAGCGTCGACTACTGGTACCTGTCGATGAACTACGCCCGGGCGCCGTTCGACAACCGCGACGTCCGGCGGGCGATCTCCTTCGCGATCGACCGCCAGGCGGTGGCGGAGGCGGCCTGGTTCGGGGCGGCCCAGGCCAACCAGACGGCGATCCCCGAGGACAGCTTCTTCCACCACGACTACGCGCCGTTCACCCCCGACCCCGAGCAGGCCCGCCAGCTGCTGGCCCAGGCCGGCGTGCAGACCCCGCTGACGATGGGCCTCATGGTCACCGACGAGTTCCCGGAGACCGTCACCGCCGCGCAGGTGATCGCCAGCCAGCTCGAGCCGATCGGCATCGACGTGGAGATCGAGACGCTGGACTTCGCCACCTGGCTGGACCGCCAGGGCCAGGGCGACTTCGACGCCTTCTACCTGGGCTGGCTGGGCAACCTGGACCCCGCCGCCTACTACCAGGAGCAGCACCAGACCGACGGGCCGAACAACTACCAGGGCTACAGCAACCCGCAGGTCGACCAGCTGCTCCAGCAGGGCGCGACCGAGACCGACGAGGCCGCCCGCAAGGCGGTCTACGACCAGGCCGCGCAGCTCATCGTCGACGACGTCTCCTACCTGTACCTCTACAACCCCGACGTGGTGCAGGCCTGGGCGCCCGGCCTGTCCGGCTACCAGATCCGGGCGGACAAGGCGATCAACTTCGAGACCGTGGAGCTGCCCTGAGCGGGTACCTCCTCCGCCGGGTCGGTCAGGCGCTCGTCGTCCTGGCGGGGGTCAGCGTCATCGTCTTCGCCCTGGTCCAGCTGGTCCCGGGCGACCCCATCCGGCTGGCGCTGGGCACCCGGTTCGACCAGGAGACCTACGACGCGCTGCTGGCGCGGTCCGGTCTGGACCAGCCGCTGGTGCAGCAGTACGTCAGCTGGGCCGGCGGGGCGCTCACCGGTGACCTCGGGGTGAGCTTCCGCAGCGGGGAGACGGTCACCTCGCTGATCGCCGAGCGGCTGCCGGCCACGCTGACGCTGGCCCTCGCCTCGATCCTCGTGGCGCTGGTCATCGCCGTCCCGCTGGGCACGATCTCGGCCCTGCGGCCCCGCTCGGTCGTCGACCGGGTGGCCACGGTGCTCAGCCAGATCGGCATCTCGGTGCCGGAATTCTGGATGGCGATCGTGCTCATCCTGGTCTTCGCCGGGACGCTGGGCTGGCTGCCCTCGGGCGGCTACGTGCCGCTGGGCGACGACCCGCTGGGCTGGCTGCAGCGGCTGGTCATGCCCGCGGTCGTCACCGGCGTCGTGTCCGGCTCGGTGATCACCCGGTTCGTCCGGTCCAGCGTGCTGGAGGCGCTGGGCGCCGACCACGTGCGGACGGCGCAGGCCAAGGGGCTGCCGGCCCGTCAGGTCTTCACCTGGCACGTGCTGCGCAACGCCCTGCTGCCGCTGGTCACGGTCACCGGGGTGCAGCTGGCCTACCTGCTCTCGGGCGTGGTCGTGGTCGAGATCGTGTTCTCCTGGCCCGGCCTCGGGCAGCTGGCCCTGCAGGCGGTGCAGTCCCGCGACTACCCCGTGCTGCAGGGCGCGATCCTGCTGTTCGCGGTGGTGTTCCTGCTGATCAACCTGGTGGTGGACCTGCTCTACACCGCCATCGACCCCCGGATCCGCCGATGACACACAGCCGAGTCCTGCTGCGATGACGGGTGCGCCCCTCCCCGAGCCCGCGCCGTCCCCCACCGCGACCGACGCCGGCGTCCCGTCGGCCCAGCGCCCACCTCGCGGGCGCTGGCGCGAGACGCTCGGCCTGCTGGCCCGCAACCCGACGGCGGCGACGGCCACGCTCGTGCTGCTCGCGATCGTGCTCGTCGCGGTCTTCGACGAGACCCTGGCCCCCAGCGGGCCCAACGAGATCTCGGTCGGCGACCGGCTGCAGGCGCCGAGCTGGGCCCACCCGTTCGGCACCGACGACCTCGGCCGGGACATCCTCAGCCGGGTGGTCCTCGGCGCCGGCGTCTCGCTGCGGGTCGGCTTCCTCGCGGTCGCCTTCGCGCTGGTCGTCGGCAGCCTCGTCGGGCTGCTGGCCGGGTTCTACGGCCGCTGGGTGGACGACGTCCTGATGCGGTTCATGGACGTCCTGTTCGCCTTCCCGGCGGTGCTGCTGGCCATCGCGGTGCTCGCCGTCCGCGGGCCGGGGGCCGGCAACACGGCCCTGGCGATCGGCATCGTCTACATCCCGGTCTTCGCCCGGGTCACCCGCGCGAGCGTGCTCGGCGTCCGCGAGGAGGTGTACGTGCGGGCCTCCCGCTCGGTCGGGGCCTCGGACCTCCGGCTGCTGACCCGGCACGTGCTGCCCAACGCCGCGCCGCCGATCATCGTGCAGACCTCGATCAGCCTGGCGTTCGCCGTCCTGGCCGAGGCGGCGCTGTCCTTCCTCGGGTTGGGCACCCAGCCGCCCAACCCCTCGTGGGGGCTGATGCTGGCCGAGGGCCGCGGCTACATCGACCTGGCCTGGTGGCTGGCCTTCTTCCCGGGGATGGCGATCTTCCTGACGGTGCTGTGCTTCAACCTGCTCGGCGACGGCCTGCGCGACGTGCTCGACCCGCGGCAGCGCACCCTGATGTCCGGGGGCGGTCGCTGATGGCGCCGCTGCTGGAGGTCGAGGACCTGCGGGTGCGGCTGCGCACCCCCCGCGGGCCGGCGTCGGTGGTCAACGGGCTCAGCTACGCGGTGGGGGAGGGCGAGACCGTCGCCGTGGTCGGCGAGTCCGGCAGCGGCAAGAGCGTCTCGGTGCTGGCCCTGCTCGGGCTGCTGCCGGCCGGGGTCGCCACGGTCACCGGCCGGGCGCTGCTGCAGGGGGAGGACCTGCTCACGATGCCGCCCGAGCGGCTGCGCCAGGTGCGCGGCCCCGGCGTCGGCATGGTCTTCCAGGACCCGATGACGTCGCTGAACCCGGTGCTCACCGTCGGGCGGCAGCTGGTCGAGGGGATCCGCGCGCACGGCGAGGTCAGCAAGGCCGACGCGCGGCGCCGGGCCGCCGAGCTGCTCGGCGAGGTCGGCCTGCCCGACCCGCAGGGAGCGCTGGACCGGTACCCGCACGAGCTGTCCGGCGGGATGCGGCAGCGGGTGGTCATCGCGATCGCGCTGTCGAACTCGCCGTCCCTGCTGATCGCCGACGAGGCGACCACCGCGCTCGACGTCACCGTGCAGGCGCAGATCCTCGACCTGGTGGAGCGCTTGCAGGCCGACCACGGCACCGGCGTCATCTGGATCACCCACGACCTCGGGGTGGTCGCGGGCATCGCCGACCGGGTGCTGGTCATGTACGGCGGCCGCTGCGTGGAGGACGGCACGGTGGACGACGTCCTCGAGCGCCCGGCGCACCCGTACACGCGCGGGCTGCTCGGCGCGCTGCCCGACCTCGCTGCGCCGGCCGTCGACGGCGAGGTGCCCGAGCTGGCCACGGTCCCGGGCGTGCCGCCGGCCCCGACCGACCTGCCACCGGGGTGCGTGTTCTGGCCGCGCTGCCCGGTGCGCTCGGACCCCCGGTGCGAGACAGAACAGCCGCCGCTGGCCGTCGTCCGCGGGGGCCGAAGTGGCCACGAAGGCCGCTCCTCGGACGGCCAGGATGGCCACGAAGGCCGCTCCGGGCTGCCGCACCGGGCGGCGACGTGGTGTGAGGAGGCGCCTCGTGGATGACGTGCTGGTCTCCGCCCGGGGGCTGGAGGTGCACTTCCCGATCCGCTCCGGCGGCCCGCTGCGGCGGACGGCGGGGGTGCTCCGGGCCGTCGACGGGGTGGACCTCGACATCCTGCGCGGCGAGACGCTGGGCCTGGTGGGGGAGTCCGGCTGCGGGAAGTCCACGCTGGGCAACGCGCTGCTGCGCCTGGTGCCCCCCACCGGCGGCACGGTGACCTTCGACGGCACGGACGTGACCGCGCTGGACCGCCGCGGCCTGAGGGAGCTGCGCCGGCGCGCGGGCATGGTGTTCCAGGACCCGTTCGCCTCCCTCGACCCGCGGCGCACCGTCGCGCAGACGGTCGCCGAGCCGCTGGAGGTGCACGGGCTGCGCGGCGGACGACGCGAGCGGGCCCAGCGGGTCGGCGAGCTGCTGGAGCTGGTGGGCCTGGACCCCGCGGTGGCCGGGCGCTACCCGCACGAGTTCTCCGGCGGGCAGCGCCAGCGGGTCGGCATCGCCCGGGCCCTGGCCGGTGAGCCGGACTTCCTGGTCTGCGACGAGGCGATCGCGTCCCTGGACGTCAGCGTGCAGGCGCAGGTGCTCAACCTGCTGCGCCGCCTGCAGCGCCAGCTCGGCCTCACGCTGCTGTTCATCTCCCACGACCTGTCCGCCGTCCGGCACATCTCCGACCGGATCGCGGTCATGTACCTGGGGCGGGTCGTGGAGATCGGGCCGGCGTCGGCGGTCGGGTCGGACCCGCAGATGCCCTACACGCAGGCGCTGCTGTCCGCCGTCCCGGTGCCGCACCCGGCGCTGGAGCGCTCACGCCGGCGGATCGTGCTGGGCGGCGACGTCCCCTCGCCGGCGAACGTCCCCAGCGGCTGCCGGTTCCGCACCCGCTGCCCGCACGCGTTCGAGCCGTGCCCCGACGTCGACCCGGCGCTGCAGCCGGTCGGCACCGCCCCCGGGCACGTCGCCGCCTGCCACCTGCACGGGGTGGTGGGCCGGCCGGTGCACCGGGAGGGCGCCGAGGTCGCCTCCTGACGCCGGCGGCCGCCGCCGTCCCTCGCCGTCTCCCGTGCCGATCACCGGGTCGGTGCACGGTGACACGCCCGTCGGCGGCGTGTCGGGCGGCACGGATCCC
This sequence comes from Geodermatophilus sp. SYSU D00079, assembly GCF_054050635.1. NCBI lineage: Bacteria > Bacillati > Actinomycetota > Actinomycetes > Geodermatophilales > Geodermatophilaceae > Geodermatophilus > Geodermatophilus sp. SYSU D00079. The sequence continues at coordinate 84,680 of NZ_JBJGZS010000007.1, forward strand.
GTGATCGACGGGGAACGGGTGGGCGCGAGCCCGCCGCGGGGGCGCCGTCCCTGGTAGGACTGCCGCGTGCGGACGGCGGACCTGCGCGAGCGCTTCGCCTCCGGTGCCGTCGCCCGGCTGGCCACCGTGCGCCCGGACGGCGCCCCGCACCTGGTGCCCCTGGTGTTCGCGCTCGTCGAGGACACGGTCTACTCGGCCGTCGACGCCAAGCCCAAGCGGACGACGCGGCTGCAGCGCCTGACCAACGTCCGCGCCGACCCCCGCTGCGCCCTGCTCGTCGACCACTACGAGGACGACTGGTCGCGGCTGTGGTGGGTCCGCGCGGACGGCGTGGCCGAGGTCGTCGACGCCCCGCCCGCCGGGCACCCCGGCCTCGCCGCGCTGGCGCGTCGGCACCCCCGGTACCGCGAGCAGCCCCCGACCGGACCGCTGCTCGTGATCACCGTCGCGCGGTGGAGTGGTTGGTCCGGCACGTCCTAACCAGGAGGTCAGCGTGGAGATCGGCATCGGCGTCCCCAACAGCGTGCGCGGCACCACCGGCGCCCAGTTGATGGAGTGGGCCCGACGTGCGGAGGCGGCGGGCTTCTCCACGCTGGCCTCGATCGGGGCGGTCTCGTACCCGACGTACGAGGAGCTGACCGTGTTCGCCGCGGCCGGTGCGGTGACCGAGCGGATCCGGTTCATGCCCAACGTGCTCATCGCCCCGGCCCGCAGCACGGCGGAACTGGCCAAGCAGGCGGCGACCGTGCAGGAGCTCACCGGCGGTCGGCTGACGCTGGGCCTGGGCGTGGGCTGGCGCGAGGCGGACTACACGCTCACCGGGCGCGACCACGCCGGCCGCGGGCGGGTCTTCGACCAGCAGCTGGCCGACCTGCGGCGGGCCTGGGCGGGGGAGGCGATCGCCGCGGGCACCCGCCCGCCGTCCCCCGAGATCGGCTGGCCGGACGTGCCGATCATGGTCGGCGGCAACACCGACGCGGCCGTCCGCCGCACCGTCGAGCACGGCATCGGGTGGACGGCGGGCGGGATGACGCCGGAGATGACGGCGCCGTTCGTCGAGCGGGTGCGGGCGGCGTGGCGGGACGCCGGCCGGGAGGGGGAGCCGAGGATCGCGGCGCTGAACTACTTCTCGCTCGGTGACACCGAGGAGCAGTCGCGGGCCTACCTGCTGGACTACTACGAGCCGATGGGCCGCGAGCTCGCGGAGATGATCGCCGGCAGCGCGCACCGGTCGCCGCAGCAGATCAAGGAGGTCGTCGCGGCGTTCGCCGAGATCGGCGTCGACGAGCTCGTCCTCGACCCCACCGTGTCCGACCCGGCGCAGGTGGACCTGCTCGCCGAGGTGGCCCTGTAGCTCATCCCGGGTGGACGGCGCGCCGGTGTGGCACGGTGACGCGATGACTGTGGCTGAGCACAGGAGCGGTCAGCGGACCCAGGCGGTCACCTCCTACCGGGGCCACGGCATCCACGCCGCCCCCGGCGTGCACGAGTACGCCGTGGAGCTGGTGCGGGCCGCGCTGCCCGACGGCGGGCGGATCCTCGAGGTCGGATCGGGGTGCGGCGCGCTGGCGCTGCGGCTCCGCGACGCCGGGTTCGACGTCGTCCCGACCGACCTGGACCCGCCGCACGACTGGATCCACCGGCTGGACCTCGACGACCCGCAGTGGACCGACGAGACCCGCGGCCCGTTCGACATGGTCGTGTGCGTGGAGACGCTCGAGCACGTGGAGAACCCGCGGCAGGTGCTGCGGTCGATCCGCTCGCTGCTCCGGCCCGGCGACAAGCTGCTGGTCAGCACGCCGAACATCACCCACCCGCACTCGCGGCTGAAGATGTTCGCCAAGGGCTCGCCGTACATCTTCGGGCCGGGCTTCTACCACTCACCGGGGCACATCACGATCCTCCCGGACTGGATGCTCACCGAGCACGTCCGGCTGGCGGGGTTCGACCGGATCGAGGTGCGCAACGGCGGCAACACCTTCTACACGGGGCTGGTGCGCCTCGGGTACCGGCTGGAGATCGCGCTGCTCCGGCTGATCGGCGTCCGGCAGCGGGCGCACTCCGGCGACGGCATCTGCACCTTCGTCACCGCGACGGCGGTCTGAGCGGCCCGCACCCTGCGGTGGACCACGGGGTCGGTGCCGCCCGACACGCCGCCGGCCGGCGTGTCACCGTGCACCGATCCGATGACCGACGGGGAACCGCGCGCACTCGGCGGGGAACCGACCCGCGCCGCGGGTTAGCCTCGACGGCGCCAGGAGGGCTCGCCTAGTGGCCGATGGCGGCGGTCTTGAAAACCGCTATGGGGTCAAACCCATCGTGGGTTCGAATCCCACGCCCTCCGCCGAGTGTCCCGGGCCGCGGGTTAGCGTTCCGCCGTGGCCACCGCTCCGTTCCGCCCGCCCTGGTTCGGCAACCGGGGGGTGCAGGTCCTCGCCGCCGGTGCGCTGGTCTACTCGCTGGTCCAGCTGGTGCTCCAGGCCGTCGACGGGGAGTGGGGCGAGGCGTTCCTGAGCTTCGCCTGGGGCGTGCTGTTCGGTTACGTGCTGGTGGAGTCGCTGCGCTTCCGCCGGCAGCAGGACGCCGCGCGGGACGAGCCGGCCGGGCCCGAGGCCTGACCGCTCACGCCGTCAGGTTCACCAGCTCGTTGACGCAGAGGACGACGAACAGCAGCGCCGCCGCGGTCAGCAGCAGGTTGGACAGCCACCGGTTGCGCCAGCGTCCCGGCGTCCGCCGGCTGTTGAGCAGCCACAGCAGGGTGAGCGCCAGGAACGGCATGAAGAAGGCGCCGAGCGCGCCGTAGGCCACCACCAGCGCGAACGGCTGGCCGAGGAACAGCAGCGTCATCGGCGGGAAGGTCAGCCACAGCAGGTAGGCGCGGTAGGGCCAGCTGCGCTCGGCGGGGCCCTCCGCCAGCTGCCCCGACGCGCGCCGCGACGTCCGGACGAAGTCGGTGACCAGCAGGCTCACCCCCTGCCACACGCCGAGCAGCGACGAGAACGACGTGGCGAAGAAGCCGACGAGGAACAGGGTCGAGACGACGGGGCCGAACCGGTCGCGGAGGATCTCGTCGAGGTCGAGCAGGCCGCGGTCGCCCTCGGTGAGGGAGGTGCCGCTGGCGTACAGCAGGTCGGCGCCGACGATGAGCATGGCGACGACGAAGACACCGGTGGTGATGTAGGCGACCCGGTTGTCCAGCCGCATGACCCTCATCCACGAGGCGTCCCGCCAGCCCTTGGCGTTCACCCAGTAGCCGTAGGCGGCCATGGTGATCGTCCCGCCGACGCCGCCGACCAGGCCCAGGGTGTAGACCGCCGACCCCTCCGGCAGCCGCGGCACGAGCCCGCCGAGGGTGGCGCCCAGGTCGGGGACGACGAGCACGGCCAGCCCCACGACGATGACGAACATGACCCCGATGAGCACGGTCATGATCCGCTCGAAGACGCGGTAGTTGCCGAACCACACGATGGCCAGGCCGACGAGGCCGCAGAGGATGCCCCAGGCCGGGATCGACAGCGCCGGGAACATCGCGGCCAGCGGCAGCGCCGACGACGTCATGGCGGTGGCGCCGTAGACGAAGCCCCAGACCACCACGTAGACGACGAAGTAGACCGACGTCCAGGCGCCCATGGAGCGCCAGCCGGCGAAGATCGTCGACCCGGTGGCGAGGTGCCAGCGGCCGGTCGCCTCGGCCAGCGCGATCTTCACGACGACGCCGAGGACGACCGCCCACAGCAGCGCGTACCCGAACCGCGAGCCGGCGATGAGCGTGGCGACGAGGTCCCCGGCCCCCACGCCGGTCGCGGCGACGACGATCCCGGGGCCGACCAGGCGCCACCTCTGGGTGCGCTGCTGCGGCTGGTCGGACGACGCTGCGACGTCCTGGCTGAGGTGCTCGCTGTCCGGCACGGTCATGCCCTCCGCGGTCTCGACGGCCCCCGTCCAGTCCAGCCGAGGGCCCTCGGCGCGGCAACCGCGGGATCAGGCGCGGACGACGAGCTCCCCGCCGTCCGCGGCGAACTCCTGCCGCAGCTCGCGCAGGATGTCCAGCCCACCGGCGTCGGCGGCCCGCACCCCGCGCAGGTCGAGCACCACGCGGGCGTGGCCGCTGTCCCGCAGCCCGTCGGCGGTGCCGCGCAGCAGGTCGGCGCCGAGGGAGGTCAGGTGGCCGCTGGCGCGGATGAGCCCGGCGTCCCGGTCGACCACCTCGGTGAGGGCGATCATGCCGGCACCCCCGCCTCCACCCCGATGACCCGCCAGAGGCCGGTGCGGCGCAGGAGGTCCTCGGTCCGGCGGTTGGCCCCGCGCAGCACCACCGCGCCCCCGCGCGCCCGGCAGATGCGGTGCGCCCACAGGAAGCTGGCGACGGCGGGGCTGGACAGGTGCTGCAGCTCGGAGAGGTCGACCACGATCCGGCGGGCGCCGGCCAGCAGCGCGTCGTGCAGGAGCCAGCGCACGTCGGCGAGGCCGTCGGCGAGCAGGGCGTCGTCGAGGTGGATCGTGACCACGTCCGACCGGGTCTCGACGTCGGTCCGGTGCCGCGCGGCGGCCATCGTCATCTGTGTCCTCCTCGGTGTCCGGGCGCCGATCCTGCTGACGTCCCCTGACAGCCTGGTGGGAGGAGATTGAGATCCCGCTGGGCGTTGCTTTGCGATCGCGTGACGGCCGGCCGAACGTCCGGTGTCCGGTGGCAGCATGGCGGGAGTGGCCCCGCGTCTGCTGGTCGTCGAGGACGACGACCCCATCCGCACCGCCCTGCGCTGGGCGCTGGAGGACGAGGGCTACGACGTCGGGGAGGCGGTGAGCGGCGAGGAGGCGCTGGCCGCCGTCGCCACCGCACCCCCTGACCTGATGGTCGTCGACCTCATGCTCGGCTCGATGGACGGCTTCGCGGTCATCCGGGAGGTCCGCCGCGACCACGACCTGCCGATCATCGTGGTCAGCGCCCGCGCCGACACCCACGACATCGTCGCCGCGCTGGAGGCCGGCGCCGACGACTACGTGACCAAGCCCTTCCAGGTCAAGGAGATCACCGCGCGGCTGCGGGCCCTGCGGCGGCGGGCGGCCTCCGGCGCCACGGGGGCGCCGGAGGCCGGACCCGCGGAGGTGGTCCTCGACCGGCACCCGGCGGCACCGCTGGTGCTGCGCGAGGAGCGCGGCACCGTGCACCGCGGCGACGAGCAGGTGCCGCTCACCCTCACCGAGTTCCGGCTGCTGTGCGAGCTCGCCTCCGCCCCGGGGCGGGTGTTCAGCCGGCAGGCGCTGCTGGAGCGGGTGTGGGAGCACGGCTTCTTCGGCGACGAGCGGATCGTCGACGTCCACATCCGGCGGCTGCGCACCAAGGTGGAGCTCGACCCCGGGGCGCCGCGGGTCGTGGTGACCGTGCGGGGGCTGGGCTACCGGCTGGACCTGCAGTGAGCGGACGAGGGCGCGAGCACCGCGGCGAGCGCGAGCGGGCGAGGAGCGGAGCGCTCCGCGGAAGCGGACCGAGGACACGGTGAGAGCGGCCCTCGCGTCGCGGGGGCTGCGGGCGCGGATCGTCCTGGGCTTCGCCGCGGGCGCGCTCCTGGTCTCGGTGGTGCTGGTGACCACCACCTTCCTGCTGGCCCGCGGCTACCTGCTCGACCAGCGGGAGCGGTCGCTCACCCGGCAGGCCTTCGCCGACGCGAACGTGCTCAGCAGCCGGCTGGCCACCGCGGGCACCGAGGTCGGCGACGTGGTGGCCGAGCTGGTGCCCTCGGGCGGGGCGGACGTCGTCGTCCGCAGCGGGGACTCCTGGTACTCCTCGAGCCTGGACGTCGGGGCCCGCGACGTGCCCGCGGAGCTGCGCGCGATCGTGGCCGACGGGTCGGCCGGCACGGTCCGGGTCGAGACCTCCGCCGGCCCGGCGCTGCTGGTCGGGGTGCCGGTGGCCGCCGCGGGGGTGGAGTTCTACGAGCTGTCCCCGCTGACCGAGCTGCAGATGGTGCTGGGCACCCTGGCCGCCGTGCTGGGGGCGGGGGCGCTGGCGGCCACCGCGGCGGGGGCGGCGTTCGGCGGCTGGGCCAGCCGGCGCGCCCTGCAGCCGCTGGAGCAGGTCGCCGGCGCGGCCACCCGGATCGCCGGCGGCGACCTCGACACCCGGCTGGCGCCCACCGACGACCCCGACCTGCTGGCGATCGTGGCCGGGTTCAACAGCATGGTCGACGCGCTCGCGGCCCGGATCGAGCGCGACGCCCGCTTCGTCGGCGACGTCAGCCACGAGCTGCGCAGCCCGCTGACCGGCGTCCTCACCAGCGTGGAGGTGCTCGCCGCCCGGCGCGCGGAGCTGTCCCCGCGCGCCGACCAGGCGCTGGCCCTGGTCGAGGGGGAGCTGGAGCGGTTCCGGCGGATGCTCGACGACCTGCTCGAGCTCGCCCGCATCGACGGCGCCCCGCCGTCGGACCGGGCCGTGCCGGTGTCGATGACCGCGCTGGTGCGGGAGGTGCTGGCCACCTCCGGGCGGGACCCAGGCCTGCTGGCCGGGGACCCGGAGGAGCAGACGGTGGTGACCGGGGACAAGGGCGGGCTGGAGCGGGCGGTGCGCAACCTCCTGGACAACGCCGACCGGCACGCCGGCGGGGCGGTCGCCGTCACGGTCCAGCGGCGGGAGGACGCGGTGGTCGTCGACGTGGACGACGCCGGCCCCGGCATCCCCGCCGAGGACCGGGAGCGGGTGTTCGAGCGGTTCGCCCGCGGGCTGCGGGCGGCCCGCCGGTCGCTGCCCGGGGCGGGCCTCGGGCTGGCCATCGTCGCCGAGATCGCGGCCCGGCACGGCGGTGCCGCCTGGTGCTCCCCGTCGCCCGCCGGCGGGGCCCGCTTCACGCTGTCGCTGCCCGGCGGTGCGCGGTGACGGCCCGTCGGCTGCGGCTGGGCCTGGCCGGCCTCGGCGTCGTCCTGGCCGGGTGCGGGGTGCCGACCGGGGGGCCGGCGGAGACCATCCCGGCGTCGGAGGTCCCGTTCGGGCTGACCTCGCCCAGCGCGCCACCGTCGCCGACCGTCGCCCCCGAACCGCAGCCGGACGCCGGCCGGGTCTACCTGGCTGCCCCGGACGACCGCCTCGTGCCCCGCCCGCGGGAGGTGACCGGTCCGTCCCTGCGGGACCGGCTCGACGACCTGCTCGGCGCGCTCGCCGCCGGCCCCACGACGGCCGAGCGGGACCTCCAGCTGTCCACCGCGCTGCCCCCCGACGTGCAGCTGGCGGTCACCGACCTCACCGACCGCACCGCGACCATCGACCTGACCGGCCCGGCCGAGCCCCCGGCGGGGTCGGCCAGCCGGCGGGCGGTGGCGCAGCTGGTGCTGTCGGCGACCAGCGTGCCCGGCGTCGACGCCGTCGTCCTGACCCTGGACGGGGAGCCGATCGACGCGCCGCTGCCCTCGGGGCAGCTCAGCTCGGCACCCCTGACGGCCGCCGACTACGCCGCCTACCTCGCGCCGCCGCCGGCGGCCACGCCCGTGCCGGCTCCGCCGAGCTGAACCTGCGACGGGGTCAGGCGAGGGGCCGGGACGGCGCCCAGCTGCACCATCAGGCCCAGGAAGTCGGCGGTCGACCAGCGCTCGACGCCGCGGCTCGCGAGGACCCTGGCAGCCGGGCCCGTCCGCCCCCAGAGCCCTTCGGCCTGCCCGACGCCGAGCAGCCCCGGGCTGCTCCCCCGGAAGGGGCAGCGGGTGCTCCAGCGGCGCCTCACCGGGGCCGATGGACGGGTGTGCAGATCCCCGCCGCGCTCCGGGCCCGCGAGCCCCGCGCCGCCGCCCGCGCCGCCGCGTTCGTGCTCGCGGTGTGCGCGGCCATGCTGACGGTGGTCGCGCTCGTCGGTCCGGTCGGGCCGGACGACGCCAGCCGCGGGGTGGTGCTCGGCAGCGTGGTCGGGCTCATCCTGGGCGCCGCGGCCTACGCGCGGATCCCCCCGCAGTTGCTCGACCGGGCGGGCGCGTTCCTCGGCCTCGCCGTCGTCGGGGTCACGGTGCTGGCCGCGCTCAGCCTGGCCTCGGGCAGCTCCTCCACCCGGACCCAGGCGTTCCTCGCCTTCGTCGTCGTGTACGCCGGGTTCCACCTGCGCCCCGCTGCGGCGGTGGTCGCGACGGTGGTGGCGGTGCTGGGCGGTGGCGTCATGCTGCTGCACCAGCAGGAGCTCCGGGCGGCCCTGACCGACCTGCTGTTCTTCGGCGCGATGCTCGCGGTGATCGGCACGCTGCTCATGCGGGCGATGGCCGCCCAGGACCGGCTGGTCGCGGCGCTGCAGCGGCAGGCCGACGTCGACGCCCTCACCGGGCTGGTCACGCGGCGGGTCCTCGACGAGGCGCTGGACGTCGAGCTGTCCGGGGGCTGCCCCGGCGACGGGGCGGCGCTGGTCCTGGTCGACGTCGACTCGTTCAAGCAGGTCAACGACGTGCACGGGCACCCGGTCGGCGACGACGCGCTGGTGCACCTGGCCGGCATCCTGCGCCGGCAGGTGCGCACCGGCGACGCCGTCGTCAGCCGGCTGGGCGGTGACGAGCTGGCGGTGCTGCTGCGCGGGTGCGCTCCCGAGGTCGCCGTCCGGCGCGCGCAGGAGCTACTCGAGGCGGTGCGGGCCGCACCGCTGCCCCTGCCGGACGGCGGGCTGCTGGCGCTGTCGGTGAGCGTGGGCGTCGCCCACGCGCCGCGGCACGCCACCCGCATGCGGGAGCTCTACGCCGCCGCCGACGCGGCGCTGTACCGCGCCAAGCGGGCCGGTCGCGGCCGGGTCGAGGTCGCGGTCAGCGCCGCCTGAGGGCCAGCCGGCCCGCGGCGGCCGCCAGCGTGCGCGGGGTCAGCCGCCCGTCGGCCAGCCCGAGGTCGACCACGTCGTCGAACACCCGCTGGTCGGCCGCGGCCGCGCGGAAGGCGGCGTCCATCACCGCCGGCCAGCGGCTCAGCTGCGAGGCCAGCCGCGTGGAGCGCAGGTGCGCGGCCAGCCGCCGGTGCAGCATGCCGCGGTAGCGGGCCCCCGCGTCCGGCCCGGCGGCCGCCGCCGAACCGGCCAGGGCCCCGGAGACCACGGCGTAGAAGATGCCCTCCCCGGTCATCGGGTTGACCAGCGAGGCGGCGTCCCCGGCCAGCAGCACCCGGCCGTCGGGCTGGCGCGGCCGGCCGGTGGACAGCGGCAGCCGGTGCGCCCGCAGCGCTCCCGGCGCCACCCCGGGCAGCAGCCGGTGCAGCCCACCGACCAGGTCGGCGCGGGTGGCCCCGCCGGACACCAGCTCCCCGTAGCCGACGTTGGCGCGGCCGTCGCCGATCGGGAACGACCACGCGTAGGCCGGCCACCGCTGCCCCGTCGTCACCAGCGACAGCGTGCCGGGTGCCCCCGGCGGCTCGGGCGCGTAGCCGCGGATCGCCACGGCCAGCCGGTCGGCCCGGTTGCTGCCCAGGCCCAGCGCCCGGCGGACGACGGACTCCGCGCCGTCCGCCCCGACCAGCACCGACGCCCGCAGCTGGCCGTCGACGGTCACGCCGTCGGCGTCCGCGCGCACGGTGCGCACGGTGCGCCGCCGGAACCGCGCGCCGCGGGTCAGCGCCGCCGTCAGCAGCCGGTCGTCCAGCACCGCCCGGGGGACCACGTGCGACGGGCGGGCGGTGGTGCGCCGGACCGTGGCGCCACCCGGCGAGCGCAGCGCCAGCCGGGGCACCGGCGGGTACCCGTCGACGACGGCGGCCCGGTCCACCCCGAGCGCGGCGAGGACGTCGAGCGCCTCGGGGGCCACGCCGTCACCGCAGACCTTGTCGCGGGGGAAGTCGGCGCGGTCGAGGACCAGCACCGAGGCCCCGGTGCGCAGCGCGGCCAGCGCGGCGGCCGACCCCGCCGGACCCCCACCGACCACGACGACGTCCCAGCGCTCCACGGCGCCGACGCTAGGCCGACGGCGCCCGCACCGCTCCGGGACCGGGCGTCACGGCGGGGTGGGCGTCCACTTCCGTGCCGGGTGCTCGTACGCCGAGACGAACGCCAGCAGGCCGGCCGCGTCGGTGACCACGCCGAGCGCCTCGAACCGGCGGGCGGCGAGGTAGCCGTCGTCCACCATGCGGCGCAGCTGGGTGAGCAGTGGCTGCCAGAACCCGTCGACGTCGACCAGCACCACGGGCTTGGCGTGCAGGCCGAGCATCCCCCAGGTCCAGGCCTCGAACAGCTCCTCCAGCGTGCCGGCGGCGCCGGGCAGGGCCACGAAGGCGTCGGCGAGCTCGGCCATCCGCGCCTTGCGCTCGTGCATCGAGCCCACGACCTCCAGCTGCGGCAGGCCGGGGTGCGCCAGCTCGTCGTCCACCAGGTGCTGGGGGATGACGCCGACCACCTCACCGCCGGCGGCCAGGGCGGCGTCGGCGACGACGCCCATCAGCCCGACGTGGCCGCCGCCGTAGACGATGCCCACCCCGGCACGGGCGAGGTCCGTGGCGAGGGCGGCGGCGGCCTGCTGGTGGGACGGTGGCCCGTCCTGGGACCCGGTGAAGACGGCGACGCGCACGCCCCGAGCGTGTCACGGCGCCCCGGGCGGGGGAGCAGGGGCGCGGGATCCGCGCCGTCGCGCTCCGCTCGGGGTTCACTGGGGGGCGTGTTCTCCTCCACCGACGGCTGGGTGACGTGCTCCTTCGGGCACCGGCACTGGGGGCTGCTCGGTGCGGCCGGGCTGCTGGTGCACCGGGTCGGCGAAGGGGGGACCGAGCTGCTGCTCCAGCACCGGGCGAGCTGGTCCCACCACGGCGGCACGTGGGGCACCCCCGGCGGCGCCCTGCACGCCGGCGAGTCCCCGGAGCGCGGGGCGCTGCGCGAGGTGGGGGAGGAGCTCGGCCTGCTGCCGTACGACCTGGAGCTGGGCGCCTCCTCGGTCGACGACCACGGCGGCTGGTCCTACACGACCGTGCTGGCCCGGCCGGTCCGCAGCATCGAGCCCGGCGACCTGCGGCTGGACGGCGAGAGCGACGGGGTCGCCTGGATCCCGCTCGACGAGCTCGCCTCGCTGCCGCTGCACCCCGGCTTCGAGGCCTCCCTGACCCGCCTGCACGACCTGCTCGGCCCCGGGGCGTAGCCAGGGCCCCCGGCCGGCGTCAGGACGACGACACGGTGACCGTCAGCGCGCGGTGGTCACCCACCGGGAGCACCGTGGCGGCGCCGTCGCGGCCGCGCACGCCGTCGCCGACCGCCAGCAGGTGGTCCAGCTGCAACCGCGGGTCGGTGGCGGGGAAGCTCGGCGTGCGCACCAGCGCGGTGGCCCCGAGCAGCCGGGCGGGCAGCGACCCGGGCAGGTTGAGGTCGCCGGCCAGGACGACCGGCCCCGGCATCGTCGCCGTCCACGCGCGCAGCCGCCGCAGCTGGCGGACGGCGGTGTGCGGTGCGAAGGAGAGGTGGGTCGCGACGACGGTGACCGCGTCCAGCCGCGCGGCGACGGCGATCCGCGGCTCGTCGGGCACCCACCACCAGCGCAGGCCGCCCGTGCGCGGGTCCGGGCCCTTGACCGGCAGCCGGGCCCGCCCGCTGCCCAGGCCGAGCACCGACCACTGCCGCACCGGGAGCCGGCTGAGCAGCGCGATCCCGTAGACCGGCCGGTCGGGGGTGTCGTCCGGGCCGCGCAGCGCGGGGGCGGCAGGCGTCCAGCTGCGGAACGGGTCGGGGGTGCCGACGACGGTGGCCGCGCCCCGCCAGTGCGGCGCCCCGAGCCCCTCGGCGAGGACGGCGGCCTGGTCGGTGCCGGAGGAGCGGGGCTGCCGGGTGTCGACCTCCTGGACGGCGAGCACGTCGACGTCGAGACCGGCCACGGCCGCGCGGAGCTCGTCCCGGTCGAGCACCGCTCCGGACGCGGCGCGGCCGGAGGCGATGTTCGCGGTGCCGATCCGCACGGCGGGCGGCTCGGGCACGTCCCGACGTTACCGGGCCGGTGATCGACGTGCCGCTGCGTGCGGACGCGCTTACGTTGGGCACCGCTGTCCGCCCGTCCTGGAGGAGCCCCCGGTGCACCGCCGTCCGCGCCACCTCGCCGCACCGGCCCACCTGGCCGGGCCGGCCCACGCGGCTCCGTCGGGGAGGTGGCCGGAGACCGTCCGCGCCTCCGCGCCGCTGACCCTCCTGTTCCTCGCGGGGTTCCTGCTGACCGCGGCCCTGGTCATGATCGCCATCGCGCCCTCGTCCGGTCCGGCCCCCGACACGGCCACGTCGGCCTGGTCGACCGCCGCACCCCGGGACGGTGGCGGCGCGGGCATCGGCGCGGCGGCCCGGGTCCCGGCCGGCCCGCAGGCCGCGGCCACCCCGGGGCTCGACGCGGCAGGCAGCGCGGTGGACGTCGGGTCGCTGGTCGCCGGCCTGGTGCCCGGAGTCGTCCCGGTGGGCGCGGACCCTGCCGCGACCGGGGCCGATCTCGCCGCGGCGGCCTCCGCCGCCGTCGGCGACCCCGCGGCTGCGCCAGCGGGTGCACCCGCTGCCCCCGACCCGACGGCTCCCGACCCGACGGCTCCCGGGACGACGGCGGCCGGCACGACGGCGGCCGGGACGACGGCACCGGGCACGGCCCCCGCGGTCCCCGGCGCCGCGGGGACGGTCCCCGGCACGACTGCTCCGGCGCCGGGACCGGCGGCACCCGCTCCGGCGCCGGGACCGGCGGCGCCCCCGGCGGCCGGCCCCGTACCGCCGCCGGGCGGAGCCGGCGGGCCGGTGGCGCGCAGCACGCCCGCGCCGGAGCGGAACCGGCCGCGGCAGGGGGACGGCTCGGCCCGGGGTGGCTCGACCGGCGGTGGCGGCACCGGCGGCTCGACCGGCGGTGGTGCGGCGAGCACGCCGTCCGGTCCCGCGGCGCCCGGGCCGGCGCCGTCCGCCCCGGCGCCGTCCGCCCCCGAGTCGACCGGCGGCAGCCGCGGCGGTGGGCTGCTCGACCAGGTCGGCGGTGCGGTCGGCGGGGTGACCGAGGGGGCGGGCGACGTCGTCGGGGACGTGGCGGCGGGCGCCGGTGGCGTGGTCGGCGGTGCCGCCGGCGGCGCCAGCGACCTCGTCGGCGGGCTCCTCCCCTGAGGGTCACCCGGGGCGCGCACTAGGTTCGGGGGATGACCGCCCGGAACGACGTCTCCGAGATCTTCGACAGCGCCGCGTGGCAGCCGGTCGAGGGCTTCGACTTCGCCGACCTGACCTACCACCGGGCCGTCGACGCGGGCGTGGTCCGCATCGCCTTCGACCGGCCGGAGGTGCGCAACGCCTTCCGCCCGCAGACGGTCGACGAGCTGATCACCGCGCTGGAGCACGCCCGGCTGTCCACCGACGTGGGCTGCGTGATCCTGACCGGCAACGGCCCGAGCCCCCGGGACGGCGGCTGGGCCTTCTGCTCCGGCGGGGACCAGCGGGTGCGCGGCCGGTACGGGTACGAGCACGCGGCGGGGTCCAGCGGCCGGCTGCACGTGCTCGAGGCCCAGCGGCTGATCCGCTTCATGCCCAAGGTGGTCATCTGTGTCGTCCCCGGCTGGGCCGCGGGCGGCGGGCACAGCCTGCACGTCGTCTCCGACCTCACCCTGGCCAGCGCCGAGCACGCCCGGTTCAAGCAGACCGACGCCGACGTCGGCAGCTTCGACGGCGGCTTCGGCTCGGCCTACCTCGCCCGGCAGGTCGGCCAGAAGTTCGCCCGCGAGATCTTCTTCCTGGGCGACGAGTACTCCGCCGAGGACGCCCACCGGATGGGGATGGTCAACAAGGTCGTGCCGCACGCCGAGCTGGAGGCGACGGCGCTGGACTGGGGACGGCGGATCGTGGCCAAGAGCCCCACGGCCCAGCGGATGCTCAAGTACTCGTTCAACCTCATCGACGACGGGCTGGTCGGCCAGCAGCTGTTCGCCGGTGAGACCACCCGCCTGGCGTACATGGCCGAGGAGGCCGTGGAGGGGCGGGACGCCTTCCTGGAGAAGCGCGACCCCGACTTCTCCCGCTTCCCCTGGCACGTTTAGGCAGCTCGCCGGACGCCAACGGTATCGGCGTCGTGGCCCTCCCGGGTCCCGGCGCGGGCGTGCGAGGGCTGGGGAGAAGGGGGTCCGTCTGGTGATCGTCGAGGTGGTGGGGGGCGCCGACGAGCTGCCCGAGGTCCGGGTGGTCGACGTCGACGACCTGACGAAGCTGCACCTGGCGCTGGGGGCGGTGACCGACGAGGAGGCCGACCAGGTGCTGCGTGACGCCGGGCTGGGCCGGCTGCAGGACGCCGAGACCGGGTTCCTGGACGTCGCGGCGCTGCGGGCCGCCGCCGAGCCGCAGGCCGGTGCCGAGGACTGGGCGCAGCAGTGGGACGGGATGGTGGCCTACGCCGAGCGCAAGGGGTGGCTGGCCGACGACGGCGCGAGCCTCCAGGTGCACGTGGAGAGCGCCGCGGGCGCCTGATCCCGCGCCGGGACGGCGTGCGCTCCCCGCACAAGGTTGAGGGTCTCAAGAAAAACCGGGTGACTTCGTGCCCTGGACATTGTGGTCACTCCACTGAGCGTCCACGATGTCGCGGTGAACTCCACCTGTGAACGGGGCGCAGCGTGACGGGAACCCCCGGGCGCCCTCTCAGCGCCGAACTCTCCGACCAGCTGCTCTCCGTCGCCGTCGACATCCTCGCCGAGGAGGGCTGGGGGAAGCTCAACAGCGACCGCGTCGCCGCGCGTGCCCGGGCGGGTAAGGCCGGCATCTACCGGCGCTGGCCCACCATGGCCGCGATGGCCCGGCACGCCGTGGGCCGGTTCACCCTGGTGCGGGTGCCCCCGGACACCGGCTCGCTCCGCGACGACCTGACCGCCCTGGTCGACCGCTGGCGGCGGCCGCTGGACCGTGAGGAGCGGGCCACCGCCAGTCTGGTCGGGGCCGCCCGGCACGACGAGGACCTGCGGGCCGGCCTGGACGACGCGCTGGTGCGGCCGCTGGCCGCGGCGGTGGCCACCCTGGGTGCCCGCCAGGCCGAGCGCGGCGACGAGGTGTCGGAGGCGCGCCTGGCGCTGCTCGGTTCGGTGCTCGAGGCCTTCTGGTGGCAGCGGTTCACCTCGGGCAGCGGCGTCATGAGCACCGAGCAGCTGCGCCGGGTCGTCGACGAGGTGCTGCTGCCGATCCTGCAGCCCTCGTGCGAGGACGCCACCGTCTGAGGCGGCGGGGCGCTGCTCAGCCGGTGCGGCTCAGCAGCGGCGCGGCCGGCGTGGTGGGGATCGCCCGGACCAGGCCGGAGAAGACCCGGTCGGCCACGGCTCGGGCGGCCGCGGCGCCGCCGTCCCGCTGGTGGGGGCAGGCCCCGGCGGCCTCGCCGACGGCGCGGCGCTGCTCCCTGATCAGCGTGCGGACGGCGGCCAGCCACACCGAGGCGGTGATCGATGCGACCGTGCAGGGGTCGGCGGCGATCTCGGGGGCGCCGCCGTCGGACTCCCAGGCCTCCTGCAGCGCCTCGGCCAGCACTGCCATCGACCGGTGGTGCAGCTCGCGCTCGTGGGCGCGCAGCGCGGGGGAGGCCTCCAGGGTGGCCACGAGGGCGCGGCCCTCGGCGGTGGTCAGCGACCGGACGTGCAGGCCCACCCGGTCGGTGAGGTACTCGTGCAGCGCCTCGAGGGGAGCCACCCCGGCCGGGCGGGCGCGGACCGCCTCGGCGGGCCCGGCCACCCACTCGGCGTGGCCGTCGAAGAAGAGCTCCTCCTTGGTGGAGAAGTGGTTGAAGACGGTCTGCACCGCGACGTCGGCGGTCGCGGCCACGTCGGCGATGGTGACGGCGTCGAAGCCGCGCTCGGCGAAGAGGTCCTGGGCGGTCTGCCGGATGTGGGCTCGGGTCTGGGCCTTCTTGCGGGCACGGCGGTCGTTGAGCTCACTCACCGTGCGAGCGTAACTGCGTTCCGTAGGCATCGCTGGGTGGGCGGCCCGCCACGGCGGCGTCCGTCCGGGTCCAGTCGGCGAGGACGGCGCGCGCCCACGCCTCGACCAGCACGGACAGGTCGATGACGTCGAGGTCGGCCGCCACGTCGGCGATCGTGGTCCGCCACTGCGTGGGCGGCACGGCGTCGGGAGGGACGGGCCGGGCGGCCAGCCGGGTGGACAGGCTGCCCAGCCGGGCCCGCAGCGCCCGCGGGTCGCCGTCGGGGTGCTGGAGGGCGTAGGCGTCGTCGGCCAGAGCGACGGTGCTCGCCGCCGCCGGATCGGCGGCCTCCTCCCGGATCCCGCGCACGGTCTCCTCGAACAGCCGGGCACAGACCGCGGCGGGGGCGGTGTCCGCCGCCTCCCCGCCCGGGGGCAGGGCGAGGACCGAGCCGCAGCCCGGGCAGCGGACGGTCACCGGGTCCGGGCCGGGCGGGGTGCTCGTGGGCCGCGGGGAGGACATCCCCCGATCGTGCCGCAGCCCGCGGGCAGGCGCCTCGACGACCCGCTCCCGCCGACGATGCCCATGTGTCGGCTCCCGCCGCCGGTCCGCTCCTCGCTCGCCGGCGCTCGCTGCGGTGCTCCCGCCGGCGTCAGCCGACGACGTCGGCGTGGAGGGCGCGGTACTCCGGCACCGTCGCCATCGGCGGCCGCTCGTCGACGGCGACCGGGGTGCTGTGCGGCACGAAACCGGAGCCGTCGTGACGGAACTGGGTCAGCAGCCCGCCGGCGTCGTCCCGGAGCGAGGCCCCTCCGCGCTGCCCCGCGCGGGACAGCACCGTGGACACCACCTGCCCGGCCATCCGCCCGAGCGCCTCCTGGCTCTGGGAGGTGTGCCGCCGCACGCCGAGGTCGACCTGGGCGAGCGCGCCGAGGCCGGCGAGCGCGAGCAGGTCGACCAGCAGGCCGACCTCCACCCCGTACCCGGAGACGAACGGCACCCGCTCGAGCACCGACCGCCGTCCGGCGTACTCCCCGCCCAGCGGCTGCACGAACCCGGCCAGCTCCGGCCACAGCGCGTTGAGCAGCGGCCGCGCGGTCAGCTCGGTGACCCGGCCGCCGCCGGCGGGGACGGTGCCGCCGTCCACCTCGAGCGGGCGGGTGTAGCAGCCCTTGACGTAGTCCACCTGCGGGTCGGTGAGCAGCGGCGCGAGCAGGCCGGGCACGTAGTGGGTGACGTCACCGAGCAGGTCCGCGTCGAGGAAGACGACGAGGTCGCCGGTGGTGGCGGCCAGCGACTTCCACAGGGCCTCGCCCTTGCCGGGGCGGGTGCCGTGGCCCGGCAGCACCTCGGCGCTGGCGACGACGTCGGCGCCGGCGGCACGGGCCACGCGGGCCGTGGCGTCGGTGGAGTCGGAGTCGACGACGAGCAGCTCGTCGATCAGCGGCGTGCCCAGGACCCAGTGCTCGCGCAGGTCGGTGACCAGCCGGCCGACCGTGGCCTCCTCGTCGCGCGCGGGCAGGACGACGCTCACCCGGTGCTGCCCGCGGCGCTTGGCGCGCAGCAGGGCGGGGAGGTCCAGGGCGGCCAGTGACGGTGCGGAGGTCGTGCGGTGCTGGAACCAGGCGCGCGCGTCGGGTCTCATCGCCCTACCTTCCGGGACGGGATCGGCCGGGCGCCACGCCCCGCGACGGAGTTCACGTGCACGTCATCCACTGTCCCGCCCGGTGTCACACCTCCGCGCCGGTGGGGCGCAGGGCGGTCGCGCTCAGCGGGCCGACGGCCGCGCCGTCCCCGGCCGGCTCGGGGTGACCCAGGTCGGTCAGCCAGCCGCGGAACACCCGGTGCAGGGCCTCGGCGCCCACGACCTCGCCGGGCGGCCGGAACGACCGCGGGTGCACGAGGAACCCGTGCTGCTGCGGCCCGCCCAGCCCGCCGTGCGAGCCGACGTGCGGCTCGAACGCCGAGGCCTCGTCGGTGTCGGGGTCGTAGCGGCTGTTGATGACGACGTCGGCGCAGTGCGGGAACGTCGACGCGCGGGCCACCAGCCCGGCCGCGTGCTGCCCGTAGGGGGCGAGCGGGTCCTCGCCGATGACCAGCCCCGCCGCGAGCCGGTGCACGCCGTCGCGGCCGAGCACCACCGGCCCGTACTCCTCGGAGTGCACGAGCAGGAAGCCGACGCCGTCGTGGTCGACCAGCCCCGGCAGCAGCCCCGGCCAGTGCCGCTCGATCTCCTCCAGCGAGACCCGGCCGGGGATGTCGGCGAAGGACACCATCGCGGTGTGGCCGGAGACCGCGACCACGACCCCCGGCGCCACCCGCGGCGCGCCCCCGACCCGGTCGGCGGGCAGCTCGTGCGAGTGCGGCACGCCCTCGGCCCGCTCGACCCGCTCCCGGAGCCGGCGGGCGATCGGGCCGCCCTCGGCCAGGGCCGCCCCCACCTGCCAGTGCTCGGTGAGCCGGCGGCTGTCCCGGGGGCCGGTCAGGTGCGGCTCGGCCAGCCCTCGCGGGCCGCCGCACAGCCGGCCGACCAGCTCCTCGACCGACTCCCCGAAGCGCGCGGTGAACGCCTCGCCCTGGGTCTGCCCGTGGTCGGACAGGCACACCAGGTGGTACTCCCGCGGTGCCAGCTGGGCCGCGCGGTGCAGCCGGCCGATCTGCTGGTCGATGCTGCGCAGCACGGCCAGGCTGTCGGCCCGCTCCAGCCCGGCGTGGTGGGCGGCCTCGTCGTAGCCCAGGAAGTCCGCGTACGCGACCGGCCGGCCGGCCAGCATGTCCTCGAGCAGCGCGAAGACGACGACGTCGCGGGAGATGACCGTCGTCCCCGGGCGGGCCAGCGGGTAGATGCCGCCGCGGGAGACCCGGGGCCGGACGTCGTCACGGCGTTCCCGGGCGGCGGCGACCAGCTCGCGGTGGATGTCGACGGCCGAGACGGCGATGGTGCGCAGCGCGTTCACCGGGTTCGCGAAGTAGGCGTAGTAGCCCGAGCCGACCCGCTCCCGCGCCTGGCGGGGACGCCGGCTGGTGGCCGGGACGACGTGCGCCAGCGAGCTCATCGTGAGGCTGACGTGCGTGGCGTCGCCGGTGAACAGGTTGCCCCGGCTGGCCCCGCCGCCGGCGAGCAGCCCGCGGCCGTCGGAGTGCGCGCGCTCGATCTCGGCGGCGTCGAGCGGGGAGGAGACGCGGACGATCCGGTCGCGCTCCTTGTCGTACCAGCGGAACCCGGGGATGTCGTGGTTGGAGCCGTGCAGGATGCCGCAGACGGCCGCGCCGGTCTGGGAGCTCCAGTCGGTGTGCCAGGAGGTCAGCGTGTGGCTGCCCTCGCGCAGCCAGGCGGCCAGGTTCGGCATCGACCCGTCGCGGACGGCGCGGCGGGCGGTGTCGTACGACAGCGCGTCGATCTGCAGGAAGAGGACGCCGGGCGGGCGCGGGGCGTCCTGCGCCGCCGGCCGGGCGCGGCGGCGGGCGCGGCGGAAGAACAGCTCGTCCTCGTCGATGGCCAGCACGCTGCTGACCAGCCCGGAGACGGCGGCCATGCCGATGCCGACCGCCACCGCGGTGCGCAGGTTCTCGATGACCACCCCGGGGACGAGGAAGGACAGCCCCAGCACCGCGGCCCCCAGCAGCAGGAAGCTGCCCAGCCCGAGGGTGAAGAAGGCCAGGGGCAGGGCGATCCGCATGACCAGGGGCCACACGACCGCGGTGAGCAGACCCAGCAGCAGCGCGATGACCGGCGGCTGCCACCACGAGGTCATCGTGAAGTCGCCGAGCCAGCGGTCGAGGGCCACCAGCGCCCCGGTGGTGGCCGCCCAGGTGAGCAGCACGCGGGCCGGCGTCCGGCCGCGCTGGAGGACCCGGCCGGAGGGGACGGGACGGCTCATGCCGGTCCGCAGGAGGTGGGCTGGGCCGGCTGCTCCTCGGGCGGGGCCGGCCTGCGGCGGCGGGAGCCGACCAGGTTGAGCAGGGCGCCGACGACGAGCACGAGCACAGTGGCCAGCAGGACGGCGGTGAGCGGGGAGTCGAAGATGCCGCCGCTGACCACGCCGAGCAGCGCGTAGGCCACCGCCCACAGGAACGCGGCCAGCAGCGAGGCCGGCAGCAGCCGCCGCCACGGGTAGGCGAGGGCCCCGGCGGCCAGCAGCACCGGGATGCGGCCCGCGGGCAGCAGCCGGCCCACGACGACGATCTGCCAGCCGTGCCGGCGGAACTGCTCGCGGACCTCCTCGATCCGGTCCGCGTGCTGGCCGCGGGCCACCCAGCGCACCGCCGCCGGCCCGCCGGACCGGCAGATGGCGAAGGTGACGACGTCGCCGATCCAGGCCGCGAGGGTGGCCACGAGCACCACCAGCGGCAGGTTCAGCTCGTGCGCGGTCATGGCGAACGCCGCGCCCGCACCGACGACCGCGCCGGTGGGGACGACGGGCACGATCGACCCGAGCAGCACGCCACCGAACAGCACCGGGTAGCCGATCGCCGACCCGTCGGTCCACGCCGCGAGCGCGCTCACGTCGTCCCCGTGGGGGTGGGGAGCACGACCGGCCGCCCGGGCTCGGTGACCGCGACGTGCGTGGCGAGCCCGCGGGCGGCGACGGCGGCGGCGAAGGAGCGCGGCGGCTCGCTCAGCAGCGGGCGCATCCGGCCGCGCAGCCCCGGCACGGCCCGGTGGCCGGGGAGGGCCAGGGTGCCCCAGTGCACGGGGACGGCGACCCGGGGGCGCAGCCGGGCGGTGGCCTCGGCCGCGCCGTCGGGGTCCAGGTGGCCGGGGCCGAGGGTCGGACCCCAGCCCCACACCGGCAGCACCGCGACGTCGAGGCCGCGCTCGCCCAGCAGGTGCATCTCGTCGAACAGGTCGGTGTCGCCGCTGACGTAGACCGTCTGCCCGTCGCCCTCGACCAGGTGGCCGACGGCCTGGGTGTCGGGCCCGTGGGTCAGCCGCGGGCCCCAGCGGTGGCCGGCGTGGTCGGCGGGGACGGCGGTGACCCGCAGCGCGCCGTGGGGGAAGCTCTCGCCCGGCAGCACCTCCACGACGTGCCGGAAGCCCCGCGAGCGCAGCCACGCCCCGGCGCCACGGGGGACGGCGATGCGCACGTCCGGGCCGAGCAGCCGCAGCGAGGGCAGGTGCAGGTGGTCACCGTGCAGGTGGCTGACCAGCACGAGGTCGACGCCGGCCCAGGTGCTCGGGTCGGGCGCGGGGACCACGCGGCGGAGCGGGCCGACGCGGTCGGTGAGCAGCGGATCGGTGAGCACCGTGTGCCCGGCCAGCTCGACGCGCACCGTCGAGTGGCCGAGGAAGTGCAGCTCCGGGTTGCCCACCGCGCCAGTATCGACCTCACCGGTGACAGCCCGGGACCGGTTTCCCCCCTCCGGGAACACCCTGACCACCGGTCGGCGGGCACCCCACCCCGCGCCCCACGCCGCGCCCCAGCCCGTGTCGATCATCGGATCGGTGCACGCGACACGCGACGACCCGCCGCCGCAGCGGGCACCGATCCGATGATCGACGCCGGGAGTCGGGGGCAGAGCCCGGGTCACCGGACGGCGGGAGCCGCCGGCAGACCGGTGGGCCACGAGCCCGCCACCAGCTGGGCCACCTCCATCGGGCGGGACAGCGCGAAGCCCTGCAGGTAGCGGTGCCCCATGTCCCGCAGCAGCGCGGCCTCGGTGTCGCCCTCGACGCCCTCCACCACGACCGGCAGGCCGAGGCTCGCGCCCAGGTGCAGCACGGCCCGGCACAGCGCCTGCCGCTGCTGGTCGTGCTCGACGCCGGCAAGGAACTGGCGGTCCATCTTGAGGACGTCGACCGGCAGGCCCACCAGGTAGGCCAGTGAGGACCATCCGGTGCCGAAGTCGTCGACGGCGACCCGGATGCCGAGCTGCCGCAGCGCCGAGAGCTCCTCCACCACCGCCTCGTCGTCGAGCAGCATCGACTCGGTCAGCTCGACGAACAGCCGCCGGGCCGGCAGGCCGCTGGCGTCGAGGGCGGCCAGGACGTCGGCGCCCAGCGAGCCGCCGTGCAGCTGCCGGGCCGACACGTTGACCGCCACGGCCAGCTCGTCGCCGGGGATCGCCGCCACGGTGGTGCAGGCCTCGGTGAGCACCCACCGGCCCAGCTCGGTGATCAGCGCCGACTCCTCGGCGAGGGGCACGAACTCCGCGGGGGAGACCTCCCCGAACACCGGGTGCCGCCAGCGCAGCAGCGCCTCGACGGTGACGGTGCGCTGCAGCACGAGGTCGACGACCGGTTGGAACACCAGGCGCAGCTCACCGCGGTCGAGGGCGCCGGCCAGGTCGGCGCGCAGGGCCGCGCGGCGGTCGCGCTGGTCCCGCACGGCGTCGTCGTACCGGTGCACCTGCCCGGGGCCGGCGGCGCGCCGGGCGAGGTCGGCGTGGCGCAGCGCCTCCCCCGGGTCGAGGTCGTCGGGCAGGGCGGCGACACCCGCGGCGGGGCGGAGGTCGGGGCCGGCGGCGGTCACGAGCCGGGCGGCGAGCACCTCGGCGTCGGCGACGCTGCCGGAGGCGACGACGACGAAGTCGCCGTCCTTGGTGCGGGCCGGCCAGTCCTCGGCGCGCAGCACCCGGGTCAGCCGGGCGGTGAGCGCGTGAAGGGCGTCGTCGGCCTCCTCGGGCGGCAGGGCGGCCAGGCCGGGGACGCCGAGCAGCGCCAGGGCCCGCGGGCGCCCGGGCGCCTCGAGCCGCAGCGCGGCCAGCCGCCGGACCAGCGCCGTCCGGTTGGGCAGCCCGGTGGCCGGGTCGGCGAGGCAGAGCTCGGCCAGCGCGGGGTCGCCGTCGGCGCCGGGCACGGTGCCCGTCACGTCGCGGCAGTAGAGGACCAGCGCGCCGACGTCGGGGTCGTCGCGCAGGTCGCGCACGGTGGCCTGGATGAGCCGCCAGCGGCCGTCGGCGTGCCGGACCCGCGCGGTGCGGACGGCGGGCGGGCCGCTCGGGGCGGCGGCGCCGAGGGCGGCGACGACGGGGCCGGTGTCGTCGCGGTGCACGAGCTCGTCCAGGCAGCGGCCGACGACGTCGTCCGGGCGGTGGCCGAGCAGGTCGGTGATGGCCGGCGAGGCGAAGGTGACGCGGAGCCGGTCGTCGACGATCACGACGGGGTCGGCGCTGCCCCGCACCAGCGTGCGGAAGTAGGCCTGGCTGCTCAGCAGGTCGGTGGTGAGCCGGCGCTGGGTGTGCCAGGTCGTGGCCTGGTGCACCGCGACCAGCAGCAGGCCGCTGATCGCGAGGACGAGGTCGGAGCGGTCCACGACCCCGGTGACGGTGGTCTGCAGGAGGAACAGCGTGCCGGCGACGAGTGCCATGGCGTGCGGCAGCAGCGCGGCCACGACGCCGACGGTGGGCGGCCGCGGGTCACCGAGCGGGCGGCGGGGGACGTCGAGGTGGCAGGCCGTGCAGAGGAGGAGCACGGCGAGGGCCATGACCGGGCGCACCCAGGCAGCGAGCTCCGGGGAGCCCAGTCCCCAGGCGAGCGTGGCGCCCACGCCGGCGCAGGCCAGCGCGGACTGCACCCCGACGAGCAGCAGGGCGACCCGGCGCCGCTCGGAGCTGACGCCACCGACGAACAGCAGGGCGGCCGCGGTGGTGACCGCGACGACGACCGGCGACACGTGGACGGCGGCGGAGAACACGACCGACGGCGCGAGGTCGGCCACGGGTCGCAGGACGACGTGCACGCCCAGCAGGGTGGCGACGACGAAGAGCAGGGCGGCGGTGGCCCGCTGGGCCCGGCCGCCGCGCCAGGGGTGTTCCCGCAGGCGCAGCACCGCCACCACGGTGAGCAGGTGGCCGAGGCCGCCGCCGAGCACGGCACTGGCGGGCACACCGGTGGCCCAGGAGCTGGCCGCAGCGGTCACCGGGGTGATCACCGCCGCCGCGGCGAACCAGCGCCAGCCCGACGGCGTGACCGTGCGACGGGCGAGGGCCAGGAGGACGACGGCGGCGGCCAGCCCGAGGACGCCGTCCGTCGCGACCAGGACGTGCAGCGGGGCGCCGGCGACGGCGAGCGCGGAGCTGACCACGGCGAGCCCGGCGACCAGGGGGAGGCCGGTGCGGCCGCGCAGGGGCCGGGACGCCAGGAGGGCGGCCGGTCCGAGGGGGACGCGTGCGGAGGTCACGGTCCAGGTATCGGAACCGGTCCGGTTGGTCTGGAGGCGGCTGTGCCCCGGGTCACCCGGAAGGGGCGGCGGTCCGGACGCCGGGCCGGGTGCAGGCCGGTGACCAGGGACGCGGCGCGCCCCGATGCGCCGGATCGTCCCGGTGGTGGCAGAGTCCTGGGGGTGAAGACCTGGCTAGACGCGTGGCCGGTGTTCCGGCAGCTCACCGGCCCGGACCCGCTGGGACGCGGCAGGGCCGCCCGCAGCAAGGCGACCGAGAACGTGGTGAGCCGCACGGCCACCGCCGACCGCGTGGTGCAGAGCGTGTGCCCGTACTGCGCGGTCGGCTGCGCGCAGCGGATCTACGTGAAGGACGAGCAGATCGTCCAGATCGAGGGCGACCCGGACTCGCCGATCAGCCGCGGCCGGCTGTGCCCGAAGGGCAGCGCCAGCAAGCAGCTGGTGACGAGCCCGACCCGGGTCACCACGGTCAAGTACCGCCGTCCGTACGGGACGGAGTGGGAGGACCTCGACCTGGACACGGCGATGGAGATGATCGCCGACCGCGTGCTGGAGGCCCGGCGCAAGGGCTGGCAGGACGAGCACCAGGGCAGGCGCGTCAACCGGACCATGGGAGTAGCGAGCCTCGGAGGGGCGACCCTCGACAACGAGGAGAACTACCTCATGAAGAAGCTCTACAGCGCCCTGGGCGCGATCCAGATCGAGAACCAGGCGCGCATATAGCACTCCGCCACGGTCCCCGGTCTGGGGACCTCGTTCGGACGTGGCGGTGCCACGAACACCCTGGAAGACCTCGCGAACTCCGACTGCATCGTCATCGAGGGTTCGAACATGGCCGAGTGCCACCCGGTGGGCTTCCAGTGGGTCACCGAGGCCAAGGCCCGCGGGGCGAAGATCGTGCACATCGACCCGCGGTTCACGCGGACCAGCGCGATCGCCGACCTGCACGTGCCGCTGCGCATCGGCACCGACATCGCCTTCCTCGGCGGCCTGATCAGGTACGTGCTCGACAACGAGCTGTACTTCAAGGAGTACGTCGCGGCGTACACCAACGCCGCGGCGCTGGTGGGTGAGGAGTTCGTCGACTCCGAGGACCTCGACGGCCTCTTCTCCGGCTTCGACCCGGCCAACCGCACCTACGACGAGGCCAGCTGGCAGTACGAGCCGGAGGAGGCGCCGCACTCCTCCTCCGACGACCCGGCCGAGGCCGCCGAGCAGGAGGCGGCCGAGCAGCACCCGGACGTCCGGCACTCCGACCGCGCGCAGGCCGCGGGCAGCGGCGGGCCGCCGATCCCGGCGAAGCCGAAGCGGGATGAGACGCTGCAGCACCCGCGGTGCGTCTTCCAGATCCTCAAGCGGCACTTCGACCGGTACACGCCGGAGATGGTGTCCGAGGTGTGCGGCGTGGAGCCCGAGGTCTTCCTCAAGGTGGCCGAGTGGGTGACGGCCAACAGCGGCCGCGAGCGGACGACGGCGTGGGTGTACTCGGTGGGCTGGACGCAGCACAGCGTCGGCGCGCAGTACATCCGCACCGCGTCGATCCTGCAGACGCTGCTGGGCAACATCGGCCGTCCCGGCGGCGGGATCATGGCGCTGCGCGGGCACGCCAGCATCCAGGGCTCGACCGACGTCCCGACGCTGTTCAACCTGCTGCCCGGCTACCTGCCGATGCCGCACGCGCTGCAGCACGGCTCGCTGGACGAGTACTGCGCCGACGCGGCCGGCAAGGCCGGGTTCTGGGGCAACAAGCGGTCGTACATGGTCAGCCTGCTCAAGGCCTGGTGGGGCGACGCCGCGACGGCCGAGAACGACTTCTGCTTCGACCACCTGCCCAAGATCGACGGCGACCACAGCTCGTACCAGACGATCGCGGCGATGATCCGGGGCGAGGTGTCGGGCTACTTCCTGGTCGGGGAGAACCCGGTGGTCGGCCACCCGAACAGCCGGATGAACCGGTTCGGCCTGGCCAACCTGGACTGGCTGGTGGTCCGCGACCTGCAGATGATCGAGTCGGCGACCTTCTGGAACCAGGCGCCGGAGATCGAGACCGGCGAGCTGGCGCCGGAGACGATCGCCACCGAGGTGTTCTTCATGCCCGCCGCGACCCACGCGGAGAAGGAGGGCACCTTCACCCAGACCCAGCGGGTGCTGCAGTGGCGGCACAAGGCGGTCGAGCCGCCGGGTGACGCCCGCAGCGACCTGTGGTTCTACTACCACCTGGGCCGCATCCTGCGGGAGCGGCTCAAGGACTCCACCGACCCGCGGGACCGTCCGCTGCTCGAGCTCACCTGGGACTACCCGCTCGAGGGCGAGACGCAGGACCCGAGCGCGGCCGCGGTGCTGCGGGAGATCAACGGCACCGGCCCCGACGGGCGGGCGCTGTCGTCCTACGTGCAGATGGCCGACGACGGCTCCACCACCGGCGGCTGCTGGATCTACTGCGGCGTCTACGCCGACGAGGTCAACCAGGCCGCCCGGAAGAAGTCGCACCGCGACCAGGGGCCGGTCCCGTCGGAGTGGGGCTGGGCGTGGCCGCTGAACCGCCGCGTGCTCTACAACCGCGCCTCGGCCGACCCGGAGGGCCGGCCGTGGAGCGAGCGCAAGAAGTACATCTGGTGGGACGAGGAGGCCGGCCGCTGGACCGGGGACGACGTCCCCGACTTCGAGGCGGAGAAGCGGCCGGACTACGTGCCGCCGGAGGGGGCGCGGGCGCAGGACGCGATCGCCGGCACCGACCCGTTCGTCATGCAGGGCGACGGCAAGGCCTGGCTGTTCGCCCCCGCGGGGCTGGTCGACGGGCCGCTGCCGACGCACTACGAGCCGGCGGAGTCCGTCGTGGAGAACGGGCTGTACAAGCAGCAGGCGAACCCGACGGTGGAGTACATCGAGGGGCCGTGGAACCGGGGCAACCCGACGCGCAGCGACGTCTACCCGTTCCAGGTGACCACCTACCGGCTCACCGAGCACCACACGGCCGGCGGGATGAGCCGCACGCTGCCCTACCTCGCCGAGCTCCAGCCGGAGTTCTTCGTCGAGGTGAGCCCGCAGCTGGCCGAGCTGCGCGGGCTGAGCAACGGCGAGTACGCCACGCTGGTCAGCGCCCGCACGGCGATCGAGGCCAAGGTGCTGGTCACCGAGCGGATGCGGCCGATCCGGCTGCGGGACGGCACGGTCGTGCACCAGATCGGGATGCCCTACCACTGGGCCTACAGCGGCATCTCCACCGGCGACGCCGCCAACGACCTGCTGGGCATCGTGCTCGACCCGAACACCCACATCCAGGAGTCGAAGGCGAGCACCTGCGACATCCGGCCGGGACGCCGTCCCCGCGGGCCGGAGCTGCTGGAGTTCGTGGAGTCCTACCGGCGGCGTGCCGGGGTGCCCTCCGGGCGGGTGGGCCTCAACGGCCGCGACCCGGTCGAGGCCTCGGCGGGGGAGGGGTCCACGCAGTGACCGTGGTCCAGGCAGTGACCAGGGAGAGGAGGCCGGCGTGACCTCGATCAGCTCGGCGAGCCCGGCCTTCACCGGGAACGACCCGCAGCACCGGCTGTACGGGCCGCTGCCTGACGTCCAGGGGGAGGCCGGCTACGACGCCGACCACCCGGCGCGGGTGGGCTTCTTCACCGACACCTCGGTGTGCATCGGCTGCAAGGCCTGCGAGGTGGCGTGCAAGGAGTGGAACCTCCTGCCGATGGACGACTCGCACGGCACCCGCGACGTCATCGGGCTGTCGGGCATGTCCTACGACAACACCGGGCAGCTGGGCGCCAACACCTGGCGGCACGTGGCGTTCATCGAGCAGGTGCGCACCGTCGACCTGCCGATGCCCACCGTCGGGCCGCCGTCCCACGTCTCCGCGCCGGGCGGCACCGGCGACGCGCAGACCCACCCGGCCGACGAGCTCGGCACCGGCGCCGACCAGGTGCTGTCGGCGCAGACCAGCGTGCTCAACGCCGAGGCGCTCACCGAGTTCGACCCGCAGACCGCGCAGTCCGGCGACCGGCAGGTCCGCTGGCTCATGAGCTCCGACGTGTGCAAGCACTGCACGCACGCCGGGTGCCTCGACGTCTGCCCGACCGGGGCGCTGTTCCGCACCGAGTTCGGCACGGTCGTCGTCCAGGGCGACATCTGCAACGGCTGCGGTTACTGCGTGCCGTCCTGCCCGTACGGCGTGATCAACCAGCGCAAGGACGACGGCCGGGTCTTCAAGTGCACCCTGTGCTACGACCGGCTCACCGACGGGCTGCAGCCGGCGTGCGCGAGCGCGTGCCCCACCCAGTCGATCCAGTTCGGCAACCTCGACGAGCTGCAGGCCCGGGCCGACGCGCGGCTGGCCACGCTCAAGGCGCAGGGCGTGGAGACCGCGCGGCTCTACGGCCGGGACGAGGACGACGGCGTCGGCGGCAACGGGGCGTTCTTCCTGCTGCTGGACGAGCCGGAGGTCTACGGCCTGCCGCCGGACCCGATCGTCACCACCCGGGACCTCCCGGCGATGTGGAAGGCCGCCGCGAAGGGCGCGGTCATGATCGTCGGGGTGGCGCTGACCGCCGTCCTCGGCTCGAGGCGGTCCCGGTGACGGGGCAGAGATGGCCATCTCTGCCGCTGGAGGGGGCGCTGTGACCGAGGGGATCACCACCCCGGGCGCCGGGTGGCGGCGGGCCGGGGGCTCGGACGTCACGGCCGACGGCGGTCGGCGCCGCCGGCGCGGCAACGGTCGCGGCCGGCGCGGCGGCGAGGTGCCGATGGTCGACGAGGCCGAGTTCACCTCGTACTACGGCCGGCCGATCATCAAGCCGCCGGTGTGGAAGAGCCCCGACGTCCCGCTGTACCTGTTCCTCGGCGGCGCGGCCGGCTCGGCGTCGATCCTCGGGGCCATCGCCGACCTCACCGACCGGCCGCAGCTGACCCGGGTCACCCGGCTGCTCTCCGGCGGCGGGGCGATCGCCTCGGTGGGCTTCCTCGTCCACGACCTGGGCCGGCCGGAGCGGTTCCTGCACATGCTGCGGGTGCTCAAGCCGACGTCGCCGCTGTCGGTGGGCACCTACATCCTGTCGCCGTTCAGCGCCGCGGCCGGGGCGACCGCGGCGGTCGAGCTGCTGGGCTGGTTCCCCCGGCTCAAGCGCTTCGGCGGCGCCGTGGCCGCGCTGTTCGGTGGGCCGTTGGCCACCTACACCGGGGTGCTGTTGGCCAACACCGCCGTCCCGTCCTGGCACGCGGCGCACACCCAGCTGCCGTACCTCTTCGGCGCCTCGGGGATGGCCGCCGGCGGGGGGCTCGCGATGGCGCTGACCCCGGTCGACGAGGCCGGCCCGGCGCGCAAGATGGCGGTGGCCGGCGCGGCGATCGAGCTGGCGGTGACGCACCGGGTGGAGAACGACCACGGCATCGTCAGCGAGCCGTACCACGAGGGCCGGCCGGGGGCGCTGCTGCGGGCGGCGAAGGCCTGCACCGCGGCGGGCGCGGCGCTGACCGTGGTCGCCGGACGCCGGCGGCCGGGCGCGGTGGCGTCGGGCGTGCTGCTGGCCGCCGGGTCGCTGCTGACCCGCTTCGGCGTGTTCGAGGCCGGGCTGGTCAGCGCCAAGGACCCGAAGTACACCGTCATCCCGCAGCGGGAGCGGATCAAGGCCCGGGAGGACGCCGGCACGATCACCCGCTGAGCGCGTCCGGTGGGGGCGCCGGGCGCGAAGGGCGGGTGTGTTCGTCCTCGTCGTCGCGGTGCCGGCGCTCCTCGTCGTGGTCCTCGGCTACGTCGTCGGCCACGCGCTGTGGACGGCGGTCGGTGGCCCGGCGCCGGAGCTGGTCGGCTGGCTCACCGGTCTGACGGTGCTGGCCGGGGTGACGTGGGCGCTGCTGCGGTTCCTGCGGCGGCGCCGGTCGCGGGGCCGGGGGATCAGCTGACGCAGACCGCCCCGGTGCCGGCAGCGGTGGCCGCGGCGAGTCCGGCGCGGGCCCGGCGCAGCACCTCGCGGGCCGGGACGCCGGCCTCGAGGACGGTGACGCCGGCGCAGACGCCGAGGTCGGTGCCGTCGAGGGCGCTGACCGCGCCGACGACGCGGGCGGCCGCGGTCATGGCGCCGCTGAGGCCGCCGCCGAGCCGCAGGGCGTACTCGTCGGGGGCGACGGATCCGAACCAGTCGTCCCCGCGGACGGAGCGGGCGATGATGGAGGTGGCGGTGGCGAGCGCACCCGGGGCGGCGTCGTCCGGCCGGTGCAGGCGCAACAGGACCAGGCAGCCGGGCGCCTGGTCGACCGCGGCCAGCCGCTCGGTCAGGTGGGCCAGCACCGCGTCGGGGCCGGGCAGGAGGCTCGCGGCGTCGTCCTGCGGGGGTGCGGCGGTCGTGAGCTCGGTCACCGTGTCCATGTCCGGCACATCGGCAGGCGGGTCGCCGGGGCTGAACGGATCCGGGGCATCTCCACCCGGACGGGTGCACCGAGGAGGGCTGACGGGGGCGGTCCGCGCCGTTGCGGCCGCCATCGGAGTCAGCGGGTGCCGTTGTAGCGGATGACGGTGCCGGGGCCGGTGGAGCGGGCGGTGTGCAGGCTGAGGTAGGCGCGGCGCATCGTCTCGCGGGCGGTCTGGCCGGCTTCGAGCGCGGCGACGCCGGCGCAGGCGCCCAGGCCGGGGATGCCCAGGCCGGTGATGGTGCCGGCCAGCCGGGTGCCGGCGGTCTGCGCGGCGACGGCGGTGCCGCTGAGGAGGACGGCGAACTCGTTGGGGCCGGAGCGGCCGAGCCAGTCGTCGCCGCGGAGGGAGCGGGCCACGACGGAGGTGGCGGCGGCCAGGCTGCTGACCGCGGTGGGCCACGTGTCGTCGCGGCGGAGCAGGCCGACGACGACCAGGGCGCCGGGCACGTCCGTGGCGACGGCCAGGCGCTCGGTGAGGTGGGCGAGGACGGAGTTCGGCCCGGGCAGCAGGCTCGTGACGTCGTCCTCGGGCGGGAGCAGGTCGGAGACGGGCAGGGAGACGCCCAGCGGGTTGTGCGCGATGGTCATGGGCGAGGGGATCGGATCCGCCGAGGGCGCGGGTGAGGGCCGGTGAGGGCGTCGCCACCCGGACGGATGAGTGCGGAATGTCACGACTCGGTCGCGCTCGGGAACGGAACCCCGTCGTTCCGCGTGGAGGGGCCCTACGCTCCCCGCGAGGCGAGCAGGCGTGGCACGGGCAACGGGGGAGCAGGTGGCACTCGAGGACGACGTCGCCGCCGTGGCGTTCACGGCGGAGACGGCACTGGGCCCGGAGCTCATCCGGGCGGCCGGACGGCGGGCGGCCGAGGCAGCCCGCCGCTACCTGCGGACGACGATCAGCGAGGTGCGCGCGACCACGTCGGGGATCCGCTACCTGGCGCAGGGGCCGGGCGGGTTCGAGCGGCAGATGGCGCTGCGGGTCGCGTGGGAGGAGGTCGGCGGCGGACGCCGGCGGGTGCACCTCACCGTGGGGGACTACCTGGTCGAGCGCAGCCGGGTGCTGGGCGTCCCGGTCGGTCGGGCGAGCGTGCCGGCCCTGGGCTCGGCCCGCCGGTTCGCCGAGGCGCTGCGGGCCGAGCTGACCGCCGGACGGCCCGCGCTCCGTGCCGACCTCCCGGGAGTGCACGCGCCGCGGCCGCGCCGCCCGCAGCTGGAGCGGTCCCCGTCGGCCGGGCGCTGAGGGACGGTCGCGCGCAACAGAGCAGTACACGGCGGGTGAGGACGCGCCGACGAGGGGCCCTACGTCCCTCCTACGACCGGGGTCGTCTCCCTAGCGTCCTCGAGTGCGGACGGGGGCGTTCCGGATTCGGCGCCCGAGCGGGAGTGCCCGGGTGTTGCTGTGCCGTCAGGAGGAGCAGCGTGGCCCCGTCGACCCCCGGGGACAACACCGTCCAGGAGCTGTTCCCGGTCGGCGACGTCCCCCCGGCCATCCGGCTGGCCGGCACCCCGGTGCTGGTGACCGGTGGCACCGGGTTCCTCGGCGCGTACGTCGTCCCGCGGCTGGTGGCGGCCGGCTGCGAGGTCACGGTGGTCGGCCCCGACGCCGGCTGGCGCGAGCCCCTGCGGCAGTCGATCCGGGACGGCGCGGTGCGGCTCCTGGCGGAGGACGAGTGGTGGCAGCCGGCGGCCGCCCGCCGGATCGCCCGCCGGGCGGCGGGTGCCGAGCACCTGGTGCACCTGGCGTACGCACCGCCCCAGCCGGGGACGGCGACGCCGACCGGCCGCGCCCGCCACGAGGCTGTGGTGAACCTGGCCGGAACGCTCGAGTTGCTCGCGGCGCTGGGTGACCGGCTCGGGCACGTCGTGCTGGGCAGCTCGGTGGAGGTGTACGGGCACGACCCCGGCGGTCCGGTGGACGAGGGACTGCGACCGACACCGGACGACGCGCACGGCGCGGCCCGGCTGGCGGTGGAGGACCTGCTGCGGATCGTCGCCGCCGGCAGCGGGCCGGCCGCGACGGTGCTGCGGTTCACCACCCTGTACGGGGCGGGGGAGACGGTGTCGCGGGCGGTGCCGGCGTTCGTCCGGGCCGGGCTGGCCGGGCTGCCCGCGACGATCGCGGGGGACGGGCTGGAGCGCCGCGACTACCTGCACGTCAGTGACGCGGCCCAGGCCGTGGTGCGGGCGCTGGCCCGCCCGCCGGGCGCCACCGGTGGGTCGGCGTTCCGGCTGGTCAACACCGGGAGCGGCACCGTCGTGCGGACGGTGGCGCTGGCGCACCAGGTGTGCCGGGCGGTGGCCGCGCAGGCCGGGTCCGAGCCGCCGGCGCCGCAGCACGTGCCGGGTCCGAACGCGGCCGACCTGGTGTGCTGCACCGACCGGGTGCGCGAGGAGCTGGGCTTCCGGCCGATGGTGCCCCTGGAGCAGGGGCTGGCCGAGGAGGTGGCCTGGTTCGCCGCCCACGACGAGTGGTGGCGGGACCTGCGCCCCCAGGCGGCAGTCTAGCGGTTCACCGGCTGGCGCGCCCGGTGGTGATCAGCAGGCCGATCTCTGAGAGCAGCGCGGCGGCCCACCCGGTCATGACGAAGACGTCCCCGCGGTGGATGCCGTGGTCAGCACTGAGCGTCAGGAGCACCGGTCCGTCGTTGGTGTACTGGCCGGTGAGCAGCAGGAACGCGAACGCCGACAGGATGCCGGCCACGACGAGGGCGAACAGCCAGCGGAGCACCGGTCCACGGTATGCGGGTGCCCGGGCTCAGAGCCGGGATCGGCCTGCTCTGTCGCCTGACCGGGTCACGGCGGTGGCAGCAGGCCGGCGCGGGCCTTGGCGGTGAGGGCGGTGCGGACGGCGTCGTCCACCTGCGCGGAGAAGGCGGCGTCGCTGTCGGCGCGCGCGAGGACGGCGTCGATCATCTCCGGCACGGTGCTCGGGTCGACCGTGAGCACGAGGGTGCCGCCCGCGGCGAGGAAGCGGACGGCGCGCTCGCCCACCGGGACGTCCTGCACGGCCTCGGCCGCGCCGAGGTCGTCGGAGATGACCACCCCCGCGAACCCGAGATGCTCTCGGAGGAGGTCGGTCACGACGACGGGGGAGAAGGCGGCCGGGGCGGTCGGGTCGATCTGCGCGTAGATGGCCGAGGAGATCATGACGAACGGCGCGGCCTCGCTGTCCGCCAGCTCGCCGAACGCCGCCACCTGCTCGTCGTCGGGCGTCGTGACGGTGTCGGTGACGTCGGCGCTCTCGTCGGTGTTCCCCTGGACCCGGCCGAGGCCGGGGAAGTGCTTGAGGGTGGCGGTGACCCCGTGGCCTGTCAGCCCGTCGACGACTGCCCCGGCCGCGCGGACGACCTCGGCCGCGCTGCTCCCGTACTGGCGGCCGTAGGCGCCGATGGGGGCGTTGCCGGCCTCGGTCCCCTCGGGGACGACGTCGACGACCGGTGCCAGGTTGAGGGTGATCCCCGCGGCGGCCAGGGAGGCGCCGATGCCGTCGGCGAGCGCGCCGAGCTCGTCGGGTGGCAGTCGGCCCTGGTCCACGGCGGGTGGGAGGTCGGCGAAGCCGGGGCCGGAGAGACTCTGCACCGCGCCGCCCTCCTGGTCGACGGCGACCCACGGGTCGGTGGCGGCGGCGCCATCAACCCATCGGGCCGTGGAGGTGGCGAGCTCCTCGGCGGAGGCGGAGCTGCGGCCCTGGAGGAAGACACCACCGACACCGGTCTCGGCGACGAGGGCGTCGGCGGAGGACGGGTCGAGCAGTGGGACGCCGACGACGAACAGCTGAGCGACCTGCTGGCGGCGGTCGAGGGCGGCAAGGGATGCGTCGACCTGCTGTTGCACGGGGTCGGGTGTGGGAGTGGGGTGTGACGTCATCGTCGACGAACTCGGAGGCGGGCCCGCGACCGGTGCCTCACCGGAGCAGGCGGTGACCGCCAGAAGCACTGCACTGCCGAGCGAGGTGACGACGGAGCAACGGGAAACGGACGACCGCATCGCCCCGATTGTCCCGTCGATGGGACTGGTCGGCTGGGTTCCGGCGAGTCCGGCACCGCGACCTGCTGACCGACCGCGGAGCTTCTACGCTCGTCGCACCCGTCTTCCCCGCGGGCCGCCCTGTCGTCGACGCGTGTTGTGGAGTGTGGATGCCGCCGGTCCAGCTGACGTGGGGAGCGGCCACCGCCCTTGGTCAACGCGAGGACAACCAGGACAGGTACCTCGCGGAGCCGCCGATCTTCGCGGTTGCTGACGGTATGGGCGGCCACGCCGGCGGTGCGGCCGCCGCCGAGGCCGTCATCGAGGCGCTGCGTTCCCTGACCGGCGATGAAACGACGACGGTGGAGGAGATCCGCCTGGCGCTGCAGCGGGCCGACGGCGAGATCCGCGCCTTCCGCGGCCCGGACAAGGAGGGCGCCGGGACGACGGTCGCCGGCGTGGCGCTGGTCGACGAGGGGGACGGCCCGCAGTGGGCGGTGTTCCACGTCGGCGATTCACGTGTGTACCGCTGGCACGAGGGACAGCTCGAATTGCTCACCACGGACCACTCGGTGGTGCAGGAGCTCATCGACGCGGGGTACATCTCTGACGAAACCGCCGCCAGCCACCCGCAGCGTCACATCATCACGCGGGCGCTCGGCGTAGGGCAGCGCAACGAACCGGACATCGCCCTGTTGCCCGTTGTGACGGGGGAGCACTTCGTGGCTTGTTCGGACGGTCTGACCGGCGAACTGAGCGACGACGTGCTCACCCGCCTGCTGGCGGATGAGCTCTCCTCAGCACGGTGGGCTCGGCGCTTGGCAGACGAGGCTTGTCAACAAGGAGCCCGGGACAACGTCACAGTGGTTGTTCTAGGCGTGTCTACGGACGCTTGAGCTGGCTGCCGTCCAGGTGTCTGACCACTGGTGCGCCGTCAACTGGATCCACACAGTGCCGTAGCGAAGTCCAGTGCAAGAACGTCGCGGTCAGAGGACGGGATCTGCGAAGGCTCGGCGCTCCTCTGAGGCTGCTCCACCGGCGGCCACATGAGGAACGTGAGTGGCCATGCCGCTCCGGCCTGCGGCCGGGCGACACGCCAGGCGCTCGGCACTGTTCGGTGCACCTTGGGATCCCACGAGTCGTGGATGGGCACTCTTGGCTAGAGCAGATCCTGGAGCGGTGCGATTCCGTCACGGTGATGGCCTATCGCTCGCGCGCGGCTGCCGTGATGTCTGCGGCCGACAGGGCAGTGGAACTGGCGGCTGAAAAGAGGGTTCCGGCGTGGATCGGCGTTAACCTTGTTGATCCAGGCAACGATTCTCCGAGCACGGTGCTCGCACATGACGGAGGGGATCCGGCTGTCGAGTTGGCCGCGTTGGAAAAACTGGTTGCCATGCATTCCGCGACCGTGGGGCTCGCCATTCATGATGCACGACACCTTGGAATGGTGGCGTGATGCTGAGCTGTCGGAGTGATCGACACGGATTTCGGATCGCTGATTGGGGCCCGCGGGGCTCGATCACCGCGGGACGTGCGGGAGGGCCTCGTCGTCGAACTCGGCGGCGTTGGCGCCCAGCGAGTCGGTCTGCAGGTAGGTCCACATCCGGTCGGCCGACACGGTGTCGAGGTAGACGACGCTCGCCGAACCCTCCGTGCCTGTCCCGAGAACCGGCGTGGTGAAGAACTCGACGTTGTCCGGGTTCAGCCCGCGGAGCGAGTAGGCGAGCGCGAGCATGTCGGCGTTGCCCAGCTGGTCGTCGACCGCCACGGCGCTGGTCACGGCCAGCAGGGCGCCGTCCAGCCGGGCGGGGTCGGTGAAGGTGTCGGAGCCGAACAGCTTGGCGAACATCGACTGCAGGTACTGCTGTTGCCGCTTCACCCGGTCGAAGTCGCCGCCGGCCAGGCCGTAGCGCTGCCCGAGGTACCAGCGGGCCTGGTCGCCGTTCAGGTGGTTCACGCCGGCCGGGAAGGTGTACGGCCCGTTGCTCGTCGTCTCCGCGACGACGACGTCCACCCCGCCCAGGTCGTCGGTGACCTGGATGAGGCCCTGGAAGTCGATGGCCACGTAGTGGTCGAGGCGGACGCCGGTGAGCTGCTCGACGGTCTGGATGAGCAGTGGCGGCCCGCCGAAGGCGTACGCCGCGTTGATCTTGTCCTTGCCGTGCCCGGGGATGTCCACCCACGAGTCGCGCGGGATCGAGATCAGCTGCGCGTGCTGCCGGTCGGCTGCGAAGCGAGCGATCATGATCGCGTCGGAGCGGCCGCCCGCAGCGACGCCCTCCTCCGCCGTTGCTCGCGTGTCGGAGCCCACCAGCAGGAAGGTGACCGGCTCCGCGCCGGCCTCCTGTACCGGCGTCGCCGGGGCCGGGCGCGCCTCCTCGTCCAGGTCGGCGAAGACGTCAGAGACCCGGTCGACGTTGCCGGCGTACCGGTTCGTGAGGAACCACAGGCCGCCGCCGATGACCAGTGCCAGTACGAGCCCGAGGACGCCCAGGCTGATCAGCACCCGGCGCAGCGTGTGGCGTCGCGGCGCCGGCTCGTCCGTGTGCTGCTCCGGCTCCGTGGTCGTGGCAGCGCTCATGGGACCCCCGTCTGACAGGCAACGGGGTCGACGCTATGGACGCTGATGGCCGATGGGGATGCCCCACCACCCGTGCGGGTGAGGCATCGGCGCAGGTCAGGTCGTCTCGTTCTCCCACGACGACGGTGACCGGTGTGCCCGCGAGACGCAGGCCGAGACGGCGCGGGACGTGGACGCCCGGCGCCGTCCGCGCGGGCAGCCCGCGTAGGCGCGGGGGCGGGATGCGTGGACGGATGGGCGCGCGGATGGCGCCGCGATCTCACGGTGCTCGGCCAGCCGGATCGAGCGTCCGATCACCACCGCTCCCGTGACGGCGATCAGCAGCCATCCGGCGCCGACGACCACCACCCAGCTCATGAGCCCCCCTGAACGCCGTGCACGTTCCGATCCGCCCTGCAGGAGGCGCGCCCCGGTGCCGCCTCGCAGTGTCGAGTCAAACGGGAAAGCGGCTCCTTGTCCGCCCCCCAACGTCGGGGGAACGGGACGCGCCGCGGTCCGGGTGACCGACGGGCACGTCCGTTCCTGTCGGCGACGCTGCCCGACGCACCGGGGGCCGCGGCCCTGCTCGACGGACGGGGGGCCGGCGGCGGTCACCGGGCGCGGTTCACCCTTCCGTGATCCACTTCGATCTCTAAGTGGTTGAGGGGGACGTCGGAGGGAAGGCAGCGATCATGCGGATCTCCGTCATCGGCTGCGGGTACCTCGGGGCCGTCCATGCCGCCTCACTGGTCGAGCTGGGGCACGAGGTCGTCGGCATCGACGTCGACGAGCGGAAGATCGCCGCCCTCTGCGCGGGCCGCGCGCCGTTCTTCGAGCCGGACTTCGGTGAGCTCCTCGGCCACTCGCTGGCCTCCGGGCGGCTCAGCTTCAGCACCGACATCGCGGGCGCCGCAGGCGCACGCGTGCACTTCATCTGCGTCGGGACGCCGCAGAAGCACGGTGAGTACGGCGCGGACCTGCGGTTCGTCCAGGCCGCCGCCGAGTCCCTGCTCCAGGTCCTCGGTCCCGGCGAGCTCGTCGTCGGCAAGTCCACGGTCCCGGTCGGCACGGCCGCGGACCTCGCGGCGATGTTCGGCGAGAAGGTGCCGGGGGCGATGCTCGGCTGGAACCCCGAGTTCCTGCGCGAGGGCTTCGCCGTCCGGGACACCCTGCACCCCGACCGGCTGGTCTACGGGGTCCCGGACGGGGACGACGCCGAGGCCGTCGTCGCCCTGCTGGACGAGGTGTACGGGCCGATCGTCGCCCTCGGCACGCCGAAGGTCGTCACTGACTACGCCACCGCGGAGATGGTGAAGACGGCGGCCAACTCCTTCCTCGCCACGAAGATCAGCTTCATCAACGCGATGGCCGAGCTGTGCGAGGCCACCGGTGCCGACGTCAAGCAGCTGGCCGACGCCATCGGCTACGACGACCGCATCGGCCGCAAGTTCCTCAACGCCGGTCTCGGCTTCGGTGGTGGCTGCCTGCCCAAGGACATCCGCGCCTTCATGGCCCGCGCCGGGGAGCTGGGCGCCGACCAGGCGCTGACGTTCCTGCGCGAGGTCGACAACATCAACATGCGCCGCCGGATCCGGATGGTGGAGCTGGCCCGCGAGGTCTGCGACGGTTCGCTGCTCGGCAAGCGGGTCGCCGTCCTGGGGGCGGCGTTCAAGCCCGACAGCGACGACATCCGCGACAGCCCCGCGCTCAACGTGGCCGCGCAGCTGCAGCTGCAGGGCGCCGTCGTCCGCGTCACCGACCCCGCCGCCGTGGACAACGCCCGCCGGCTGTGGCCGCAGCTGGACTACGCCGCCACCGCCGAGGAGGCCGCCGAGCGCGCCGACGCCGTCCTGGTGCTCACCGAGTGGCGCCAGTACCGCGAGCTCGACCCGGTCGCCTTCGGGGACGTCGTCGCCCAGAAGCGGGTCCTCGACGGCCGCAACGCCCTCGACCGCGAGGCCTGGACCGCCGCCGGCTGGAGCTACCGGGCCCTCGGCCGTCGCGCGGGCTGACGTCTCGCGAGCTCATCCGCCCCACGGACACCTCCGGCCCCCTACGTTTCACCCGGCGGTACCGGAGGGCATGGGGACTGCCGATACCGGTCGGCATGGAGGCACTCGTGGGCATCGTTCTCGTGTGGGTACTGCTCGCGGTCGTGGTCGCCGTCGTCGTGGGCCGGGGCATCCGGCTGGCCGATCAGCGCTCCGCCGCCCCGGCGCCCCTGACGACCGCCGACCTGCCCGCCGGCTTCACCCCGGAGGCCAGCACCTCCCGCAACTGACGCCCGACCTCACCCCGGAGGGTGACGGGACGGTCACGAACCTCCGCTGACCTGCCGATGGTCAGGACGTGTGGCTCTGGGTTGTCGGCGGACTCGCCGTCTGGGTGCTGTTCGCCCTCGTCGTGGCCGTGGTCGTGGGCCGCGGCGTCCGCGTGGCCGACGTCCGCGAGGGCCACGCCCTCCCGGTCGAGCGCACGCCGCGCCGCCGCATCCCCCTCCCGCCGGTCGGGGTCGCCCTCGCCGCCACCGCCGTCGTCCTGGAGACGATCGGCTACGTCGGCCGGCTGACCGGCGCCACCGGCCCCACCGCGCGGGCGCTGTCGATGGACGCGCCGTACTCCGTGCCCCGCATGTTCGTCGCCGCGCTGTTCGCCGCCGCCGCGGTCGTGGCCGTCGCCGGTGCCGCCCGCACGCCGGGACGGCGCACCTGGTGGCTCGCCGTCGGTGTCGTGGCCGCGCTCATCAGCGTCGTCAAGGTCGGCAGCACCGTCCACGTGGAGGGGATGGGGGCGCTCGAGAGGGCCGTGGGGGAACCCGCCGCCGTCGCCGTCAGCGTGCTGCTCGCCGCCGGCGTGATCGCCGTCCTCGCCTTCGTCAGCCGTGCCGAACGACGCGACCGGCGCCGGGTGCTCAGCTCCCTGGCCGGCTACGCCGCGGCCTCGGTCGGCCTCTCCGCCGTCTCCGCCGCCGTCACCGGCCGCCTGGCGATCACCGCGACCTTCCTCGAGGAGTCGGGGGAGGCGCTGGCCGGCGTCGCGGTCCTGGTCGCCGTGCTCATCGGGGTGGCCCCGCGCCTGGTCCTGCCCGCCGAGTGGGCGCTGCGCCGCGAGGCCGACGCCGCCACCCTCGACGCCCCGCAGCCCCGTCCGGATACAGCACGTAGCTGACTCATCACTCACCGCATGAATCGGCCGTCACGGGCGATTCAAGCCATCGTGTCCTTGCACGATGACCCGACCATGCTGTATGGCACTTCGGGTGTTTCGACGCTCTCCCGGGTCGCGCCGTGACTCTGAGTGATACAGCGCCGAAATTAGCTGTGAGTCACACTCCCAGCGGTTGACCTGCACATCCAGTCGTCGAACAGTCGCTCCTGGGTGAGTGCGGGCCAGATGCCCGCCACCAGCCACATCGCCGTCCGTGCGGGTGTGGCGTGGGGGAGTGGACGTGCTGAGTGCTGGGGTCGACGAGGGGGTGCGCGATCACTCCGCGTCACCGTCCTCCGGTGCCCCCGTCGCTCTCCGCCGCCCGTCCTGGGCCCTCCGCCTGCTGCTCGCCGTCCTCTTCCTGATCGGCCTGTCGGCGCTCATGGCCGGCACCGCCTCGGCCAGCCCCGGCGCACACTCCGGCACCTGGCACGACCACACCTGGGACGCCCCCGGCTTCGCCGGCGGTGCGCACCGCTGGGACGGTCACTCCGGGTACACCGACCGCTGGCAGGACGCCGCCTGGGACCGCGCATCGCGGGACGAGCGGGACGCCGAGCCGGCCGTCACGTACGACTCGCTCACCGCCGACATCGACGCCGTCCCGCCGGCCGACGATGCGCCGCCCGTCGAGGACCCCGCGCCCCCGGTCGTCGTCGAGCCCCCCGCGCCCGAGCCCGCCACGCCCCCCGCTGGTGGCGGCGCCGGCCAGCCCTCGGCCGGCGGCGCGGTCGGCACGCCGCAGTCGCTGCCCGAGCCCGCCGGTCCGCCGCCCGCGGAGCCGGCCGGCGAGGCCCCCGCGCCGGCGCCCGACCAGCCCGCCCCGGCCCCCGAGCAGCCCGCCCCCGCTCCCGACCAGCCGGCTCCGGCTCCGGCGCCGCAGCCCGACCCCGGCACCCCGCCGGCGGACGGCGACGTCCTCCCGCCCGCGTGCGACGTCGTCGACGGCGTCCTGCCGGTCGACGAGGTCCTCCCGGAGCTCCCGCAGGGTGAGGCCCTGCCGTGCCCGGTCGACGAGCCGTCGGCGCCGGCCCCCGGGAACGGCGGCACGAAGGTGCCCACCGGCGACGGCGCCCCCAAGCCGCTGCCCGGCACCGGTGCGACCCCACCGGCCGGCAACGGCGCGACGCCGCCCGGCGGCAAGGACGCGACCCCGCCGGTCGAGGACGGCGCCACCCCGCCCGCGGGCGGCGCCCAGCCGCTCCCCGCTCCCGACCAGCCGCCGGCGTCCGAGCCTGCTCCGCCGGCGGCCCCTGCTCCGTCGTGCCCGGTGACGAAGGCCGCGGACGCGACCGGGTCCACGGCGGCCGGGGCCGCGGCCGCCGCCCTCCTCGGCGCCGTGACCGACCGCGCCACCGCCGAGCGGCGCGCCGCGCCGGTCGCCGACGCGACCGCTGTCCCGGTCGTCGACCCGACCGCCGCCCCGGCCGCCGCTCCGCTGTGCGCCGACACCACGACGCCTGCGCCGGCGAAGGACCCCGCCGCGGCCACCACCAAGCCGGTGAAGACGGTCCAGCCCGCGACCGACGCCACGGCGCCCAAGGCGGCGACCACCCCGGCCCCCGACCCCTCGGCGGCCCTGGTCGTCGTCGACGTCGCCGTGGGTCCGGTCGGGCCGCCGCTCGACACGGTGTCCCCGACGCCGCTGTCCGAGGCCCTCAGCGCACCCGAGGCGCGCGACCTGCGCGTCAAGGGCAGCGCCGCGGTCGGTCCCGGTGCTGCCACCGGCGCCCGCGCCGTCGCGCCCGCGACCGTCTCCGACGCCGGGGACGCCCCGGTCGCGCCGCCCGTGGCGCCCACGCCCGTGACCCCTGTCGCGCCCGTCCCGCCCGCGCCGGCCGCGCCGTCGACCGGCGGGGCGCACGCCTGCTCGTCCTCGGCCGGCTCGGGGAGCCAGAACGATGCGGTCGGCCTGCCGGCGGCGGTGCTGCCGGTCTCCTGGGTCGCGCCGCCCGCCGGGCACGCCGTGCTCCTCACCTCCGGCATCGCCGGATCGGTCGTCGGGGATGCCGACGCCCCGGGCTGCCGACCCGACTGACCCACATCCCGACCGGCTGATCCCCCGCGCGTCCTGAGCGACACGCCCGAGGGCAGCCGGGGCTCCGGCGCGCCCGCTCCTCGATGCGCGGCCCCGTCGACCCGCTGGACCGTCTCAGCGGTCGCGTACGAACGCCCCTCACCGCCCGCACGCACACTGCACCCAAGGACTTCGAACCATGAGGCGATCCACGCCCGGCCTCGGCCGTGGCACGGCCACGAACCCCGTCTTCGCCAGCCCGTCCGGGCGGCGGTGGCGACGGCTGCGCGCCGTCCTGCTGACCCTGCTCGTCCTCGCCGTCGGCTTCGCGGTCGTCGCCGTCCCCAGGGTCCTGGCCGCGCCGACCCTCGCCGGCGCGCCCGTCCCCGACGGGCCCGCGCCGGAGGACGTCGGCGACGACGCCCCGATCATCGGCACCGGTCCGCTGGTGCGGGTGGTCGAGGTGCTGCGGGCCGATGGCCAGACCTACGCGCAGGAGCCGTTCACCGGCGAGGTGGTCGGCGAGCTGACCCGCGACGAGAACCGGGCCGTCGGCGACTCCGAGTACGCCCTGCAGTTCTACGGCTACGGGCCCCAGGTCCACCGGACGATCACGCTGACCTTCGACGACGGCCCCGACGCGCGCTGGACCCCGCAGCTGCTGGATCTGCTGAGCGCGAACGGCGTGCCCGCCACGTTCTTCGTGACCGGTGAGCAGGTCGCCAAGAACCCGGCGATCATGCAGCGGATCGTCCGCGAGGGGCACGCGCTCGGGAACCACTCGCTGTCCCACGTCGACGTGAGCGACGCGACGGCGTTCCGCGAGAAGCTCGAGCTGGCCGTGGCCGACCGGATCATGCGGGCGCAGACCGGCCAGGCCGCCCCGTTCTTCCGGCTGCCCTACGAGAGCCCCGACGAGGAGACCCTCCGCGGGGACACCGCCGGCATCCTGCGGGCCCAGCAGCTGGGCTACACGGTCGCCTCGCACGACTTCGACACGCTGGACTGGGCGCACGCCAGCGGGGAGATCGACGGGCCCATCGAGATGCCGCCGCTGGGCGAGCAGGACAACATCACGATGCTGCTGCACGACGCCGGCGGCGACCGGTCGATGACGATCGCCTACGTCGAGGACCTCATCGCCGAGGCCCGGGCGGCCGGCTACACGTTCACCACGATGCCGCAGTCGCAGCCGTCGATCGACACGGTCACCGGGGTGTCGGTCAGCCTCTGGGACCGGCTGGCGCTGTGGGGCGCCGAGGCGCTGTTCGTGCTCCCGCCGGACCTGCTCTACGTCCTCTTCGTCGTCGCGCTGGTCACCATGCTCGGCTTCGGCCTGTTCAACGCGGTGCTCGCCGTCGCCCGGGCGAAGCGGCGGATCCGGCCGGTCAACATGGGCCGGCCGCCGGTCACCGTGCTCATCGCCGCGTACAACGAGGAGCGGGTGATCGTCCGCACGCTGGACTACCTGCTGGCCTCGCGCTACCCGATCGGCGAGATCATCGTGGTCGACGACGGCAGCACCGACGGCACGTCGGCCGCGGTGCGCTCGGTCGGCGACCGCGACGACCGGGTGCGGCTGATCCGGCAGAACAACGCCGGCAAGTGGGCCGCGCTCAACAACGGCTTCGCCGAGGCCCGGTACGACTTCGTCGTCACCCTGGACGCCGACACGCTGTTCACCCCGACCACCGTCGCCCGCCTCATGGAGCAGTTCCACTCCCCGCGGGTGGGCGCGGTCGCCGGGGTCATCAAGGTCGGCAACTACAAGGCCAACGTCATCACCCGGTGGCAGGCGCTGGAGTACGTCACCCAGATCGGGCTCGAGCGCGCCGCGGGTGCGCTGCTCAACGCGGTGATGGTGGTGCCCGGCGCGTGCGCGGCCTGGCGCAAGGCCGCCGTCCTCGAGGCCGGCGGGTACGACAACGCCACGCTCGCCGAGGACTGCGACCTCACCCTCGCCCTGCACCAGCACGGCTGGCAGGTCGAGCAGGCCGACCAGGCCGTCGCCTGGACCGAGGCGCCGGAGACCCTCGACGCCCTGCTCAAGCAGCGGGTGCGCTGGATGTACGGCACCATCCAGGCGGTCTGGCGGCACAGGAACATGCTGCTGCGCCCGCGCTTCGGCTGGCTGGGCATGCTGTTCATGCCGATGACGGTGGTCACCATCGTCGTCCCGCTGGTGTTCACCCCGCTGATCCTGCTGGGCATCGTGCAGACCCTCACCGACCAGGGCCCGCTCATGCTCGCCCTCTACTTCGGCATCTTCGCCGTGGTCTACGGGCTGCTCGCGGTCATCGCGGTCAAGCTGCTCGACGAGCGCGCCGAGCACCTGCTGATGGTGCCGGTGTACCGGCTGATCTACGAGCCGCTGCGGGTGTACCTGCTGTACGCCTCGCTGGGGACGGCGATCCGCGGCGTGCGGTTGGGCTGGGGCAAGCTGGCCCGCACCGCGCGCATGGACGAGGTCGCCACCGCGAGTGCGCCCCAGCCGCAGCCGGTGCCGGTGGGGGTGGGCTCGTGATCCACCACCGTCGCGACCCGCTGCTG
Source organism: Geodermatophilus sp. SYSU D00079 (assembly GCF_054050635.1). Classification (NCBI taxonomy): domain Bacteria; kingdom Bacillati; phylum Actinomycetota; class Actinomycetes; order Geodermatophilales; family Geodermatophilaceae; genus Geodermatophilus; species Geodermatophilus sp. SYSU D00079. The sequence goes on from NZ_JBJGZS010000007.1 coordinate 129,312, forward strand.
TGGCTCGGGGTCGCCGCCGCCGTCGTCGTCCTCGTCGTCGGGGCCGTCGTCCTGCGGCCGCGGCTGTTCCCCGGCACGCAGCCGCTGGTCACCGCTGCCTGGCTGCCGGTGTGGGACGAGCGCGCCACGGGGTCGCTCGAGACCGCACTGGAGGAGGGTGGGCTGACCGAGGTCAGCCCCACCTGGGCGGCCGTCGCCCCCGACGGCACGCTCACGCTGACCCCGCCGCCGGCCGACGTGCTCGGCCGGCTGGCGGGGGAGGACGACGTCGCGCTGATCCCGACCGTGCAGAACTTCAGCGACGGTCAGTGGCAGGGCCAGGCGACCGCCGACCTGCTCGCCGACCCGGCACGGGCCGCCGACCACCGCGCCCAGCTCGTCGAGCTGGCGGTGGCCAACGACTGGGACGGCATCGACGTCGACTACGAGTCGCTGCCGGCCACGGCCGGCCCGCAGTTCACCGAGTTCCTCGAGGAGCTGCGGGACGACCTGGACGAGCACGGCATGCAGCTGACCGTCGCCGTGCCGGCGCGCACCGGCGACGACGACCCCACCGGCCTGGCCTACAGCTACCGGGTGATCGGGCAGATCGTCGACGAGGTGCGGGTCATGACCTACGACCACCACTGGAGCACCAGCGAGGCCGGGCCCATCGCCCCGGTCGAGTGGGTGCGCGACGTCGTCGACCACGCCGTCGACCGGGTCCCGAGGGAGAAGCTGATGCTCGGGCTGCCCACCTACGGCTACGACTGGGTCGGCGACACCGGCACCACCGTGGAGGCCACCGACGCCGAGGCACTGGCCCAGCGGGTCGGCGCCGAGCCCCGGTGGGACGACGACGCCGCCGCGTGGACCTTCCGCTACGAGCAGGACGGTCAGCAGCACACGGTCTGGTACGAGGACGCGCGCTCGCTGCAGCGCAAACAGGAGATCGCCGTCGAGGCGCGGCTGCGCGGCGTGGCGATCTGGAGTCTCGGCGGGGAGGACCCGCAGGTGTGGAGAACCGTGACGACCACTACGAGCAAGGGGGTGGAACAGTGATGCGGCAGCGGGACCGGTACATCGACTTCCTCAGGACCTTCGCGCTGATCCGTGTGATGACCTATCACACGTTCGGCTGGGCCTGGCTGCCCATGGCATTCCCGTCCATGGGGATCATGTTCGCCCTCGGCGGCGGGCTGGCCGCCGCGTCGCTGGACCGGGCCGGTTCCGCCCGGGCGTTCTGGCGCAAGCGCGTGCGCCGGCTGCTGCCGCCGTTCTGGGTGTTCGGTGCGGTCGTCGTGGCCGCCATGTTCGCCGTCGGCTGGCAGGTCGAGAGCAACTACCACTCGTTCAGCTGGAGCACCGCCTGGCTGTGGCTGCTGCCGCTGTCGGACCCGCCGTACTCCGCCGACGCCTTCGACTGGGTCGTGCCGCTCTGGTACATCCGGGTCTACCTGTGGTTCATCCTGCTCAGCCCGGCGATGCTCTGGCTGTTCCGCCGCTGGCCGGTGCGGATGATGGCGATCCCGCCGGTCGTGCTGATCGTGACCGTCCTCGGCCTGGTGGAGCTCGGCGGGCGCACCTACGACAACGTCGTCGAGCTGTCGATCTACGCCTGCTGCTGGATGATCGGCTTCGCCCACCACGACGGGAAGCTGCGCGCGCTGCCGCTCAAGCGCACGCTGCTCGCCGGCGTCGCGCTGATGGGCATCGGCCTCTGGTACGCGTTCACGCACCAGGAGCAGTACGGCACGTACAACATCGATGACGTCCCGCTGGCCAACATGCCCTACTGCCTGGGCGCGGTGCTGATCCTGCTGCGGGTGTACCCGACGTTCACCTGGCTGGACCGGCTCCCGACCCTGGGGGCGATCGTCTCGCTGTTCAACAGCCGGGCGATGACGATCTACCTCTGGGGCAACGTCGCGATCGCGATGGCCCCCGTCGTCCTGGCCTACACCCCGATCGCCGGGTGGGACACCGACGACGCCCGCGGCATGGTCCTGGAGTACCTCACGGCGTGGGCGCTGATCTTCGTCGCAGTCCTGGCCGTCGGCTGGGTCGAGGACGTCGCGGCGGCGCGGCGGCCCCGACTGCTGCCGTGGGACCGCGTCCGCCCGGCCGCTGCGGTGCCGGCGCCCCGGCCGGTCACGGCCGCGCCCCGGCCGGTCACCTTCGCCGACAACGTGGCGCAGGTGCTGGCGGCCCGGCCCCCGGTGTCCTTCAAGGACAACGTGGCCCGCGAGGTCCCGGCCGACGGGCAGCCGGCCACCACGCGCCCGGCGGAGCAGCCGGCCCGCGAGCCGGTGGGCGAGGTGCCCCTGCCGCGGCTGGTGCGCGCCTACGGGCGCCGCGTCACCCTGCCGGAGGTGACGGTGCCCGAACCGCGGGGCGGCGCGTGAGCGCCGTCCGCCGCGGGTGACCTCCCGCCCGGGTGTGCCTGCCAGCACGGGGGTGGCCGGCAGTGCACCCGGGCGGGACTGCGGACGCCGGCTGGGCGCCGCCGCGGATCGACCGCCGGCGCTCAGCCGGTCGTCCAGCCCAGGAGCTGGTCGGCCGGCCAGGTGTTGACCACCCGCTCCATCGGGACACCGACCTCCACCGCGCGCTCGCAGCCGTTGCCCTGCCAGTCCAGCTGACCGGGGGCGTGGGCGTCGGTGTCGATCGCGAACTCGCAGCCCAGCTCGACGGCGAGGGCCAGCAGCCGCAGCGGCGGGTCCAGCCGCTCCGGCCGGGAGTTGATCTCCACGGCGGTGCCGTGCTCGATGCAGGCCTCGAACACCGCCTCGGCGTCGAACTCGCTCTCCGGCCGCGGCCGCTGCCGCCGTCCCTCGCGCTGCTCGCGGGGGATGAGCAGCCGGCCGGTGCAGTGCCCCAGGACGTCGGTGTGCGGGTCGGCGACGGCGGTCAGCATGCGCTCGGTCATCGCCGCCCGGTCCGCGCGCAGGTCGGAGTGCACGCTCGCGACGACGACGTCCAGCCGGCCCAGCAGCTCGTCGGTCTGGTCCAGCGAGCCGTCGAGGTCGATGTCGCACTCGATGCCGGTGAGGATCCGGAACGGCGCCAGCTCCTCGTTGAGCTCCGCGACGACGTCCAGCTGCCGCTCCAGCCGCTCCGGGGACAGCCCGTTGGCGACCGTCAGCCGGGGCGAGTGGTCGGTGAGGGCCATGTACTCGTGGCCCAGCCCGATCGCCGCCTCCGCCATCTCCCGGATCGGGCTGCCGCCGTCGGACCAGTCCGAGTGCACGTGCAGGTCCCCGCGCAGCGCGGCCCGGAACTCGGCGACGTCGTCGGCCAGCGGCACCAGCTCGCCGTGGGCCTCCTCCAGGCGCGCCAGGTACTCGGGCACCTCGCCGGCGTGGGCCTGCACGATCGCCGCGCCCGTCTTGGGGCCGATGCCGCGCAGGTCGGTGAGCGTCCGCGTGCGGATCCGCCGGTCGAGCTCCTCGGGCCCGAGGGTGTCGACGACGGCGGCCGCGGTGCGGAACGCCGCGACGCGGTGCGTGGGCTCGCGGGCGCGCTCCAGGAGGAAGGCGATCCTCCGGAGCGCGGCCGCGGGTGGGAGGGGAGCGCTCAGCGGGCGGCCCTCTTCGCCCGCCGCTCGGCCTTGCGGTGCGCCTTGGCCGCGCGCTCCTGCGCCTTCGCGTAGCTCTTCTCGGTGGCGCCGGCCGCCCGCCTCGCCGCCCGGCGGGCCCGGTAGCCGACCGACGGCTTGCCCTCGGTGTCGACGGCGGCGAGCAGCAGGGCGCCGACCAGGCCGACGTTCTTCAGGAAGTGGATCTTCTGCTGCATCCGGCCCTGCGGCTCGTCGACCTCCCAGAACCGGTGCCCGGCCAGCGTCGTCGGGACCATCGACCCGGTCAGCAGCAGCGCCGAGAGCCGCGGCAACCGCCCCAGGCCCAGCAGGCTGCCGGCGCCCACCATCACGCCGGCGTTGATCTTCACCCACTGCTCGGCGTCCTGGGGCATCTGCACGGGCAGCGCCTTGTCGGCCACGCCGGCCACCTTCTCCACGACCGGCTGCGCCATCTCCACGCGCTTGCCGGGGTTGCGCAGTGCATCGACGCCCAGGGCGACGAACGGGGCGGCGAGCAACGGGCGGGCGATCCGGCGGACCAGCATGAGAGGGACCTCTTTCGTCGGGGACGTCGTGTTCTCCGGTGCCCCGGACGCCGCCGGGACACCCCTGCTCGGACCGTAGTGAGATCACCGCCGCTCCGCCTACCGAGTCCCCCGCAGCCTCCGGGTGGGGGACCGGCCGACGGTGCCGGGTGGACCGCACTGCCGGTGTTCCTCGCGCTCTGCCGGTGCTGCAGTGCCCGCAGAGCACGAGGACCGCCCGCAGAGCCGCGGCCGGCGTCGCGTCAGTCGGTGCGGCAGCAGTAGACGGTGAGGGAGGCGCGCTTGCGGAAGACGAACTCCGTGGCCCGCTCGCCGGTCTCGCCGTCGTAGGCCACCTGCTGCGGACCCGAGCGGGACACCACCCGCACCTCGCGCACCTGCAGGTCGGCGTAGCCGGAGCTGCGGTCGCTGATGCCCAGCAGCGAGCCGAGGACGGCGCGGGTGCGGCTGAACCGGACGTCGGCGCGCAGGTACTGGACGTCGAGCAGCCCGTCCTCCAGCCGCGGCCGCCAGGCGGGAGCCAGCCCGCGCGGGGTGTAGCGGCAGTTGCCGACGAAGAGGATCCACACCAGCACCGGGCGGCCGTCGAGCAGCAGGGACACCGGCGTCCCGCGCCGCAGCGTCCGGGCGGCGGCCACGGTCATCGCCGCCCACTTGCCCATCCGCCCGGCCAGCGCGTCGCGGCGGCGCACCATCTCCGGGTAGCTGCCGATGCTCGCGGTGTTGAGGAACGGCGTCCCGTTGACCTCGGCGACGTCCACCTCGACGGCCTGCCCGGCGGCCACCGCCTCGGCGGCGTGCTCCAGGGTGTGCACGCCGACGTCCCGCGCGAAGTGGTTGAGCGTGCCGGCCGGCAGCACCGCCAGGGGCAGGCCGTGCTCGACGGCGACCGCGGCGGCGGCCGCGACGCTCCCGTCGCCACCGGCCACGCCCAGCGCCCGGGCCCGCCCGGAGCGCGCGGCCTCCTCCAACAGCTCGCCGACGCCGGCCTGCGGCGAGGACTCGCGCACCTCGGCGCGGGGCAGCAGCCGGCGGATGTCCTCGGCGGGGTCGTACCCGTCCGGGCCCGACCGCGGGTTCACCGCAACCACCAGCCCCTCGCCCTCGGGCAGCGCCGGCGCCGACCGGGCCGGCCGCACCCGCGCCGGCGTGGTGGGCCGCACCCGCCACCACGCCTGGCTGGCCGCCGCCACGGCCGTGCCGACGGCGAGACCGGCGACGACGTCCCCCGGGTAGTGCACGCCCACGTGCACGCGGGAGTAGCCGACGGCGAGCGCGACCGGCGCGAGCGCCGCCCCGGCGACCGGGCTCTCCAGCGCCACGCCGGTGACGAAGGCCCCCGCCGAGGCGGCGTGCCCGCTGGGGAAGGAGTGGGTGCTCAGCGACCGGTGCAGCAGCTTCTCCAGCGCGTGCCCGGCCAGGTCGGGACGGCGCCGGCCGAAGACCTGCTTGAGGACGGCGTTGACGACCGAGCTCGACACCGCCATCGAACCCAGCCCCCGGATCGCGGCCCGGCGCAGCCGACCGCGGCGGGAGGCGAGCAGCGCGCCGACGGCCATCCAGAGCTTCCCGTGGTCGGCGGCGGTGGTGAGCCGGCGCAGCCAGCGGTCGGCCGGTGAGGTGGGCAGGCCCCCGACGAGGGAGTGCAGCCGGGCGTCCCAGTGCCGCGCGCCCCTCATGCAGCGGACGCTAGCGGTCCTCCGGCTCCGCGGCCCCGTCCAGAGGCACGCGGTGAGCTCGCGGGCGGTGGTCCTGCCTCAGGCCTTGCGGCGGGCGCGGTAGGCGGCGACGGTCGACCGGCTGGCGCAGGTGTTGGAGCAGTAGCGGCGGCTGGCGTTGCGCGAGGTGTCGACGTAGACGTTGTCGCAGCCCTCGGCGGTGCACACGCCCAGCCGCTGCCACCCGTGCTGGACGACGACCTGCGACAGGCCCATCGCCACCGTCGTCGTCAGCTGCTCGAGGGCCGGTGCGTCGGCGCGGGCGTAGTGCAGGTGCAGCTCGCCGTCGTGGTCGGTCGCGTACGGCTGGGGCGAGGCGAGGGCGAGCAGCGCGTTGAGCCGCTCGATCACCTCCGGCTGCGACCCCGCCACGGCGACGGCGCGCACCAGGTCGGCGGTCTCGGCGGCCTGGGTCGCCTCGGCGGGGGAGAGGGCGAGGTCGGTGCCGGGCTCGAACCACTCGTCGTGGGCGCGCAGGAACCCGGCCAGCCAGTCGGCGTCCCGGTCGGCGTTGGCCAGGTCGATGGCCAGCTCCACGGCGCTGGACCCGTAGGTGTCGTAGTCCATCAGGCTCTCCGCTCCCCTCGGGCTCCGCGCGACACGTAGGTGGCGTATCTCATTTGACTCCCTACTGCCGCGTCTCTAACCTGTAGGGGGCCAACGCAGTTTGGCCACCTACTCTTCCGTGCCTGCTCGTCCGAAGTGGATCTCGTCGTGCGTTCGTACCTCAGCGTCTGGCGGCTGCCGTCCGCCCCGGTGCTGCTCGTGGCCGGCTTCGCCGGCCGCCTCCCGTCGGCGATGGTCCCGCTGGGACTGCTGCTCATGGTGCAGCAGCAGACCGGTTCCTACGCCGTCGCCGGCGTCGCCTCGGCCGCCTACGGCCTGGCGATGGCGGTCATGGCCCCGGTCCTCGGCCGGCTGGCCGACCAGCGCACACCGCGCCCGGTCCTCCTCGTCCAGGCCGCGGCCTACCCGCTGCTGCTGGCGCTGCTGGTCGCCGTCGTGCTCGGCGGAGCCCCCACGGCCGTGATCGTGGCGGCCGCCGCCCTCGCCGGCGCCGGCACGCCGCTGGTGTCGGGCACCGTCCGGGCGCTGTGGTCGCGGGTCGACCCGCGGGTGCGCACCACCGCCTACGCGCTGGACGCCACGGCCACCGAGCTGGTCTTCGTCGCCGGCCCCACCCTGGTGGCCGCGCTCGCCGTGCTCGCCGCCCCCGCGTGGGCGCTGGGCGTCGCCGGGGTCCTGGCCGTCGCGGGCGCCCTCGGCATCGCGACGTCCCGGGCGATGCGCGGCTGGGTGCCCGCGCCGGCCGCCGAGCGGGCGCACCCGCTGGCCACGGTGCTCAGCCCCGGCATGCCCCGCCTGCTGGGCAGTGGTGCGGCCCTCATGCTCGGCTTCGGCGCCCTCGAGGTCGCCATCCCGGCGTACGCCGACCAGGCCGGCAGCCCGGGGATGTCCGGCGTCCTGCTGGCCCTGTGGTCGCTGGGCTCGGTCGCGGGCGGGCTGTGGTTCGGCGCCCGCGTGGTCAGCGTCTCCCTGCCGCGGCAGTACCGCTGGCTGCTGCTCGGCGTCACCATCGGCCTGGCCCCGCTGACCGCGGCGTCCGGCCCGTGGGTGCTGGGTGCGCTGCTCTTCCTCGGCGGGACGGCGATCGCGCCGACCCTCACCGTGCAGAGCTCGCTGGTCGGCACGCTGGCCCCCGCGCACGCCACCACCGAGGCGTTCACCTGGCTGTCCACGATGGCCACCGGCGCCTCCGCGGTCGGCGCGGCGCTGGGTGGCGCGCTCATCGACGGCCCGTCCGGCGTCACCGGCAGCCTGCTGCTGGCCGTCGCCGGGGCGGCGCTGGCCGTGACGGTCACCCTGCTGCCCGGCCGGCGCCGGGCCGTGGCAGCCGAGCCGGTCGCGGCCTGACCGACCGGCCGGGGAGGCCCCCCCGTGAACCGCCGTCCGAGGCGCTGGTAGTCTCTCTCCTCGGTGGTTCCGGGGGGACTCGGACCCCGGGAGGCTTCGCCTAGTCCGGTCTATGGCGCCGCACTGCTAATGCGGTTTGGGTTAATCCCCATCCCGGGTTCAAATCCCGGAGCCTCCGCGCACGACAACTGAACACCAGGCACCCGTAGCTCAACGGATAGAGCATCTGACTACGGATCAGAAGGTTAGGGGTTCGAATCCCTTCGGGTGCACGTCTGGTTGAGACAGCACCGCGGCCCCGCCCTCACTGAGGTCGGGGCCGCGATGTGTTGGTGGACCCGGTCGGGCGCCGCGGCGTTCCCGGAGCCGCTCCAGGACCTCTCCTGCGGATGCTCGTGCTCTGCCCGCCGTGGTGGGCAGAGCACGAGCATCCGCGCAGGTACCCGTCCCCCGGGGCGGAGGGAAGGCCGGCGCCGGCCTCGACCCGGGCGACGTCGCCCGGGTGGCGGCCACCCTCGAGCAGCTGCGGCGCGACGTCTCGGCCCCCTGAGGGGGTCGGGCGCGCGCAATGATGCCCGGGACCGACGCGGACCTCCGGGGGTGGGCATGGCGGATCCCGAGCACCTGCTCGAGCGCCCCGCCCGACCGCTGCCCGGTCTCCGGCAGGTGGCCCGCGACCTGGGCACCGTCTACGCGGCCAACGGCCTCATCGGCTTCGTCTTCGCCGCCACCGGCCCGGTCGCGGTCATCCTCGCGGTCGGGAGCGCCGGCGGGCTCACCCGCGAGCAGCTGGCGTCCTGGCTGTTCGGCTGCTTCTTCCTCAACGGCGTCCTCACCGTGCTGGCCTGCTGGCTCTACCGGCAGCCGCTGTCGTTCTTCTGGACCATCCCCGGCACCGTCCTCGTCGGCCCGGCGCTGACCCACCTCCCCTGGCCGGAGGTGGTGGGCGCCTTCGTCGCCACCGGGCTGCTGATCGTCGTCCTCGGGCTCACCGGCTGGGTGCGGCGGCTCATGGCGGTCATCCCCATGCCGATCGTGATGGCGATGGTCGCCGGGGTGTTCCTGCGCTTCGGCCTGGACCTCGTGCACGCGCTGCAGGACGACCTCGCCCTCGCCGGGCCGATGGTGCTCACCTTCCTCCTCGTCAGCGCCCTGCCCGGGCTCGCGCGGAGGGTGCCGCCGCTGATCGCCGTCCTCGTCGTCGGCGCGGCCGCGGTGGCGGTCTCCGGCCGGTTCGATGCGGGGCCGGCGGCGACCTCGTGGGTGGCCGCGCCGGTGTTCCAGGCGCCGGCCTGGTCGGTGCAGGCGCTGCTGGAGCTGGTGGTCCCGCTGGCGATCACCGTCATCGTCGTGCAGAACGGGCAGGGCATCGCCGTCCTGCGCGCGGCCGGGCACACCCCGCCGGTCACCGTGGTCACCGTCGCCTGCGGCGTCTGGTCGCTGCTCACCGCCGCCGTCGGCAGCGTGTCCACCTGCCTGACCGGCCCGACCAACGCGCTGCTGTCGGCCTCGGGCGAGCGGTCGCGGCACTACACCGCCGGCCTGGTCTGCGGGCTGCTGGCGATGGTCTTCGGCGTCCTCGCGCCGCTGTTCACCGACCTCCTGCTGGGCACGCCGGCGGCGTTCGTCGCCACCCTCGCCGGGCTGGCCATGCTCCGGGTGCTGCAGGCCTCCTTCGTCACCGCGTTCGCCGGCCACCTGACGCTGGGGGCGCTGGTCACCTTCCTGGTCACCGTGGCCGACGTGACCCTGCTGAACATCGGCTCGGCGTTCTGGGGGCTGGTCGCCGGCGGCGTCGTCTCCGTGCTGCTGGAGCGCGGCGACCTGCGGACCGCCGCCGCCTGAGCCCCCGGGGGCGGCCGGAGGTCAGGACCAGGGGTGACCTCCGGGTGGTCCCTGATGTGCCCGGCCCCGGTGCGCGGGGAGGCTGCCTCCGGTCGGTTGTCGGGCTGGCCCGACACCCGCAGGCCAGCTGGCGGGATCGGCTCCGCGCCGGCTGACCAGCAGATTCGACGACGACACGGTGCGTGTCCGCGGACGCGCACGCCCGCATGCAGCTGACAGGAGACGAGAGTGGACGGACGCGGCAACCTCGCCGCCCGCGTGGGCCGGTGGAGCGCTCGCCACCGGAAGACGGCGATCGCCGGCTGGCTGGCCTTCGTGGTCGCCGCCGTCGTCCTCGGCGGGATGCTGCCCCAGGGCGAGCTGACCCGCGCGGAGCAGATGGTCGGCGCCCCGGCCGAGGCCCAGCGGATCCTCGACCGCAACGGGTGGAGCGAGCCGGCCTCGGAGATGGTGCTGGTCCAGCGGGCGGACGGCGTCCCCGAGGCCGCCGCGACCACCGCGCTCACCGACCTCGTGGCCGGGCTCGCGGCCACCCCCGAGGTGACCGACCTGGTCAGTCCGCTGGACGGCGCCCCGCTGACCTCGGCGGACGGGCGCTCGGCGCTGGTGACCTTCGACATCACCGGCGACCCGGAGACCGCCGCCGACCGGATCGGACCGATCGCCGACGTCGTCGCCGAGGTCTCCGACCGGCACGACGACGTGCGGGTCGAGCAGTTCGGCGGCACCAGCGCCGACCTCGCCCTGGACGCGGCCCTGGACGCGGACTTCCAGCGGGCCGAGTACCTCTCGATCCCGATCATCCTCGCGGTGCTGCTGCTCACCTTCGGCGCGCTCGTCGCCGCCGTCCTCCCGCTGGTCTTCGCGCTCACCGCGTTCGTCGGCGCCCTCGGGCTGCTCGGGTTCGCCAGCCAGCTGTGGCACGTCGACGGCAACGCCCAGACCGTCATGCTGCTCATCGGCTTGGCCGTCGGCGTGGACTACTCGTTGTTCTACCTCAAGCGCGAGCGGGAGGAGCGGGCCCGCGGGCGGTCGGCCGAGGCCGCCCTCGACGTCGCTGCGGCCACCTCCGGCCCGGCGGTGCTGATCTCCGGCATCACCGTCGTGGTGGCGATGGCTGGGATGTTCCTCACCGGGTTCGCGGTGTTCACCGGCATGGCGGTCGCGACCATCCTCGTCGTCCTCACCTCGGTGCTCGGCTCGCTGACGGTCCTGCCGGCGCTGATGAGCTGGCTGGGGGACCGGGTGGAGAAGGGCCGGCTACCGTTCCTGCGCCGCGGCCGGGCCGCCGCGGAGGGCCGGTTCTGGCCGGTCGTGCTCGGCGTCGTGCTGCGCCGCCCGCTGGTCGCTGCGGTCGTCTCGGGCGCGCTGCTGGTCGGCCTCGCCGTGCCGGCGTTCGGGCTGTCGCTGCGCAACGAGGGCATCACCGACCTGCCGCAGGACCTCGCCGTCATCCAGACCCACGACCGCATCGCCGAGGCGTTCCCCGGTGGCTCGGACCCCGCCGAGGTGGTCATCGAGGCCGACGACGTGACCGCACCGGCCGTGCAGGCGGCGATCGCCGACCTGCGGACGGCGGCGCTGGCCACGGGGCGCATGAACGAGCCGATCACCGTCGAGGCCAATGACGCGGGCACCGTCGCCGTCGTCTCCGTGCCGCTGGTGGGGGACGGCGAGGAGCAGGCATCCCGCGACGCGCTGGCCGCCCTCGCCGACGACGTCGTCCCCGCGACGGTGGGCGCGCTGGACGACGTCACCGTGGTGACCTCCGGCAGCACCGCCTACTCGGTGGCGTTCGAGGAGCTCATGGCCGACCGGACCCCGTGGGTGTTCGGCTTCGTGCTGGTGCTCGCGTTCCTGCTGCTGCTCGTGTCGTTCCGGTCGGTGGTCGCCGCGGTCACCGCGATCGTGCTCAACCTGCTGTCGGTCGCGGCGGCCTACGGCTCACTGGTGCTGGTCTTCCAGGAGGGCTGGGGCGCCGGGCTCATCGGGCTTGACGCCACCGGGCCGATCGTGAACTGGATCCCGCTGTTCCTCTTCGTGGTCCTCTTCGGCCTGTCGATGGACTACCACGTGTTCATCCTCAGCCGGATCCGGGAGGGGTACGACCGCGGCCTGTCCACCCGGGAGGCGGTCCGGGCGGGGATCACCTCGTCGGCCGGGGTGGTCACCAGCGCCGCCGGGATCATGGTGCTGGTCTTCCTCTGCTTCGTCGCGCTGTCGATGACGTCGATGAAGCAGATCGGGCTGGGCCTGGCGATCGCGGTGCTGCTCGACGCGACCCTGGTGCGGGCCGTGCTGCTGCCGGCGGTCATGCGGCTGCTCGGCGAGGCCAACTGGTACCTGCCGCGGTGGCTGCGCTGGCTGCCGCGCCTGGAGCACGAGCCGGCCGCCGTCCCGGCGCCGGCCCTGCCGGCTCCGCGCCCAGCTGACGACGTCGTGGCCGCCGTCCGCACCTGAGCCGGGGGTGCCCGCGAGCCGGGCAGCCGGGACCTCCCTCTCGGCAAGGTCGTGCTCTGCCCACGCTGGTGGGCAGAGCACGAGCGTCCGCGGGGGAGGTGTCCGGCCGAGCCCTTCGTGCTCTGCCCGCACTGGTGGGCAGAGCACGAGCGTGCGCGGAAGGAGATGCCGGGGCGCGGGGCGCGCCCGCGCTGGGAAGGATGAGGGGCGGGGGGCCGGTCCTGACGGTCTGGCCGCGTTGGTCGGTCCTCCCAGCAGTGGGAGGCCACTCGTTGCCGGCTGCCCCCGCCCGGACCCACTGTGACTCACGCCACAGAGGGGGGTCAAGGGCGGCCGGGCGTGTCGTCCCGGACCCGGCGCGGCGCGCGGAGAGCGGGCTCAGCCCACCCGGCGGAGCACCTCGGGGCCGAGCTGGGAGACCGCGGTGTGCCCCGTGAGACCGAGGGTGAGGTCGAACTCCGCGAGCACGTCGGAGACCACCTGGCGCACGCCCTCCTCACCGGCCAGCCCCAGGCCGTAGGCGAACGGCCGCGCCAGCAGGACGGCGCGGGCACCCAGGGCGACCGCGGTCAGGACGTCGGCGCCACTGCGCACCCCGCTGTCGAGCAGCACCGGCGCGCGGTCGGCGACGGCCGCCACCACGTCGGGCAGGGCGTCGAGCGCGGCGATCGACCGGTCGACCTGGCGCCCGCCGTGGGTGCTCACCACGACGCCGTCCACGCCCTCGTCGAGCGCCCGCCGCGCGTCGTCCGGGTGCAGGACGCCCTTGAGCAGGATCGGCAGCCGGGTGCGGCCGCGCAGCCAGGCCAGGTCGGCCCAGGTGATCGAGGGCCGGGAGTAGATGGCCAGGAACGTCTCGACGGCGGCCCGCGGCAGCGGCGAGCGCAGGTTCTCCCGCAGCGGCCCCGGCCACGCCCGCGCCATCCCGACCAGCGCCCGCACCGCCGCCACCGTCGGCCGCGGCTGCCGGTCCCGGGTGGCGGCGGCCCCGGCCTCGACGGGCGCCGGTGCCGCGGCGGCCCGCTGCTCCACCAGCCGCCGGAACACCGGGTCGGAGGTGTACTGCGCGATGCCCTTGCCCAGTGCGAAGGGCAGGTGCCCGAGGTCGAGGTCGCGTGGGCGCCAGCCGAGCATCGTGGTGTCGAGGGTGACCACGAGCGCCTCGCACCCGCTGGCCTCGGCCCGGGCCACCAGGCTCTCCACCAGCTCGTCGGACGTCGACCAGTACAGCTGGAACCAGCGGGGCGAGGAGCCCATCACCGCCGCGCACTCCTCCATCGCCACCGACGCCTGGTTGGAGAACACCATCGGCACGCCCAGCCCCGCCGCCGCCCGCGCCACCGCCAGGTCGGCCTCCGGGTGCACCAGCTCCAGCGCGCCGACCGGGCCGAGCAGCAGCGGCGCGGGCAGCCGCCGTCCGAGCAGCTCCACGGAGGTGTCCCGGACGCTCACGTCGCGCAGCACCCGCGGGACCACGGCCCACCGGTCGAACGCGGCGCGGTTGGCCCGGTCGGTCGCCTCGTCGCCGGCGCTGCCGGCCACGTAGGCGTACCCGCGGGCGCTCAGGTGCCGGCGCGCGCGGCGCTGCAGCTCCCGGGCCGAGGTCGGCACCCGAGGCCGCCGGCCGTACACCCCGGCGCGGTAGACCTCGTCCTGCCGGCGGCGACCGGTACCCGCTGCTGAGTCCACCCGGCCACCGTAGTGAGAGCGCGGTCACAGGCCCCGGGACGGCGCCGCGGAGGATATTTGTCGACACGCCGCAGCGACACGCGCGACTGGTCGGTAACCCCCGGTCAGCGGGGTGTTCGGCCGGTCATGATGGGAGCCGCACCGGCGCATCGCGGATGACGCGGGTCAGCACGATCCAGGGGGAAGTACACGTGCCGGTCCTCACCAGGGCCGCGAACATCGCGGGCCTGTTCGCTCTCCTCACCTGCGCCGGCGTCGTGGCCGCCGCACCCGCGCTCGCCGTCGACGACCCCACCCGCCCCGACGCCCGGGTCACCCACGGGCCCAGCTGCCGCCCCGGCGGCGTCGTCGTCGAGGTCACCGGGGGCACCGTCGCCTACGCCGTCACGCTGACGACGACCCGGCTGCCCGCGGGGGAGGACGACGCGGAGGTGCGGCCCGGCGAGGTGGTCGTGCTCGGCACCGGCGACGTCGACTGGGGCGAGACGATCGACCCGGGCCTGGAGTACACCGCTCTGGACGGATCCGGCACGCACTACGTCGACGACCTCGACGGCTACAGCTTCACCCGCCCCGCCGCCGAGGACTGCGCGGCCATCGCCCCGCCGACCGCGGCCGCCGCCGTGCCGTCCCCCGCGGCCCCGGCCGGGGCGGCGATCCCGGGGACCGAGCTGCCCGAGGTGGAGGCGGCACCGGTGCCCGGTGTCCCGGTCCCCGACGACGCCGGCCCCGCGGACGCCCTCGACGTGCTCCCGGCGGCCGCCGCGGAGCCGACCGCCCTCCCGCGGCCGGACGACGGGGTCGCGCTGCCGGTCGTCGTCGCCGGGATCGTCCTGCTCGGGGCGGGTGCCGGCCTGGCCGCCGTCACCGGCCGGCGGGCCCGGCGGAGCCCGGGTCCCACGTCTCCCGGGAGCGCCTGAGCGCGTCGTCGGCGACGATGGGACGGTGCCCCGCCCCGAGGACGCCGTCACGCAGGACCTCCCTCCCGCCGACGTCGCCCGGGTGCCCGGTGCCGGGCCGCGGCCGGCCGAGACGTGGCTGCGCATCGTGCAGGTGCACGACCGGATCACCCACCGCGTGGACTCCGCCCTGCACCGCCAGCACGGCATCTCCCTCACCGGGTTCGAGGCGCTGCGCCGGATCGCCGAGGCGCCGGGCGAGCGCGCCACCATGAGCGAGGTGGCCGAGGCGCTCGGCCTGTCCCGGGCCGGGGTGACCAGCACCGTCAGCCGGCTGGTGGCCGAGGGGCTCGTCGTCCGGGAGCGGGCCGCGGACGACCGGCGGCTGCTGCACGCCCGGCTGACCCCGGCCGGTCGGGCCCGGGTGGCCGAGGCCGCGCCCACGCACGACGACCTCGTCGCGCACCTGCTCACCCTCCTGGGTGACGACGCCGCGGTGGTCACCGACGCCCTCGCCAGGGTTTCCGCGGCCACCCGTATCCGCCGCTGACCTGCGCAGACGCCGGCCGGATGGCCAGCGGGCGCAGCCTGCCCGGAGAACACTTCGAGCTCGTAGTGTTTCCCGGCACGGGTACCCGGGCAGGGACGTGATCATGCAGGTGGGGATCGAGCAGTGCTCCGTGGTCGTGCCGACCGTCGGCCGGCCGTCGCTGGACGTGCTGCTCGACGCCCTGGCGGCCGCGCCCGGCCCCCGCCCTGCCGAGCTGGTGCTGGTCGACGACCGTCCCAGCGGCGCCCCGCTGGAGCCGGACCGGCCGGGGCTCCCGCCGGTGCGCGTGGTGCGGACCGGGGGCGGCGGCCCGGCCCGGGCGCGCAACCTCGGCTGGCGCACCGCCCGCACCGAGTGGATCGCCTTCCTCGACGACGACGTCGTCCCCGACCCCGACTGGTACGAGCGGCTCGCCGAGGACCTCGCCGCGCTGCCCGCCGACGTCGCGGGCAGTCAGGGGCGGGTCCGCGTGCCGCTGCCGGCGGACCGTCGGCCCACCGACTGGGAGCGCGGCACCGCCGGCCTGGCCACCAGCTCCTGGATCACCGCCGACCTCGCCTACCGCCGCGCCGCACTGTCCGCGGTCGGCGGCTTCGACGAGCGCTTCCCCCGTGCCTTCCGCGAGGACTCCGATCTGGCGCTTCGGGTCATGGGCACCGGCGCCCGGCTCACCCGCGGCACCCGCTGGATCACCCACCCGGTGCGGCCGGTGGACCGGTGGGTGAGCCTGCGGGTCCAGGCGGGCAACGCCGACGACGTCCTCATGCGACGGCTGCACGGGCCGGACTGGCGCGACCGCGCCGACGCCCCGCTGGGCCGCCGTCCGCAGCACCTCGCGGTCACCGCGGCCGGCCTGACCGCCGTCGGGCTGGCGGCCGCCCGCCGGCCGCGGGCCGCGGCTGCCGCCGCGCTGGCCTGGGCCGCCGGCACCGCCGAGTTCGCCTGGGCCCGGATCGCCCCCGGCCCGCGGGACCGCGCGGAGGTGGCCACGATGCTCGCCACCAGCGCGGCGATCCCCCCGCTGGCCACCTGGCACTTCCTCCGGGGCGTCGTGCGGCACCGCCGGGTGCGGCCCTGGCGGGGGCTGCCGGACCTCGTCCTCTTCGATCGCGACGGCACCCTCGTCCGCGACTACCCGTACAACGGCGACCCGGAGCTGGTGCGGCCGGTGCCGGGCGCCGAGGCGGCGGTCGACGCGCTGCGCGCCCGCGGTGTGCGGGTCGGCGTGGTGAGCAACCAGTCCGGCGTCGCGCGCGGGCTGATCACCCGCGAGCAGGTCGACGCCTGCATGGCACGGCTGGCCGAGCTGCTCGGGCCCTTCGACACCCTCCAGGTCTGCCCGCACGGCCCCGACGACGGGTGCGACTGCCGCAAGCCCGCACCCGGCATGGTCAAGGCGGCGTGCGCCGAGCTGGGCGTCCTCCCCGAGCGGTGCGTGGTGATCGGCGACATCGCCGCCGACGTCGACGCCGCGGCCGCCGCCGGCGCGTCGGCGATCATGGTGCCGACCCCCGTCACCCGGAGGTCCGAGGTCGCCGCCGCCCCGCGCCGCGCCGGCACGCTGACCGAGGCGGTCGACCTCGTCCTGGCGGGCGAGTGGTGAGCGGGGCGGGCCCATGACCCGCACCGTGCTCGTCGCGCGACTGGACTCTGCCGGCGACGTGCTCGTGCAGGGGCCGATGGTGCGGGCGGTGGCCGCCGGCGCCGACCGCGTCGTCCTCCTCGCCGGGCCCGCCGGCGCCGAGGCCGCCGGGCTGCTCCCCGGGGTCGACGAGGTCTGGACCTGGTCCTGCCCCTGGATCCTCGGCGACCCGCCCCCGGTCGACGCCGCCGACCTCACCGCGCTCACCGAGCGGGTCCGGGCCCTCGCGCCCGACGAGGCGGTCGTCTCCACGTCCTTCCACCAGTCGCCCCTGCCCCTGGCGCTGGTGCTCCGCACGGCCGGTGTCCCACGGATCTCCGCGATCAGCGTCGACTACCCGGGCGCGCTGCTCGACGTCCGCCACCGGGTGGACGACGACCTGCCCGAGCCGGAGCGGGCCCTGTCCCTCGCCCGCGCGGCCGGGTTCGAGCTGCCGCCGGGGGACGACGGCCGGCTGGAGGTGCGCCGGCCCCTGCCCCCGGCCGCGCACGAGCCCGGGTACGTCGTGCTGCACCCGGGGGCGTCGGTGCCGGCGCGGGCCTGGCCGGCGCAGCGCTGCGCCGAGGCGGTCGAGGCGCTGACCGCGGCCGGCCACCGGGTGCTGGTCACCGGGGGCCCGGGGGAGCGGGAGCTCACCGCCGCCGTCGCGGGCGCGCACGGCGTCGACCTCGGCGGCGGCACGTCGCTGGCGGAGATGGCCGCGCTGCTCGACGGCGCGGCCGCGGTCGTCGTCGGCAACACCGGCCCGGCGCACCTGGCCGCCGCGGTCGGGACGCCGGTCGTCTCGCTGTTCTCCCCGGTCGTCCCCGCCGCGCGCTGGGCGCCCTACGGCGTGCCCACCGTGCTGCTCGGCGACCAGTCCGCCCCGTGCCGCGACACCCGGGCCCGCGAGTGCCCCGTGCCCGGTCACCCCTGTCTGTCGTCGGTGCGCGCCGCCGACGTCGTCGCAGCCGTCGAGAAGGTGGTCGCCCGGTGAAGGTCCTGCTCTGGCACGTGCACGGGTCGTGGACGACGGCGTTCGTCCAGGGGACGCACGAGTACCTGCTGCCGGTGGTGGCGGGTCCCGGGGGGAGTCGCAGCCCCGACGGGCTGGGCCGGGCGCGCACCTGGGACTGGCCGGCCTCGGCCCGCGAGGTGACGCCCGAGCAGCTGCGCGACGAGGACGTCGACGTCGTCGTCCTGCAGCGGGTGCGCGACCTGGAGCTGGTCCGCGAGTGGCTCGGGCGCGAGCCCGGCCGCGACCTGCCCGCGGTGTTCCTCGAGCACAACGCGCCGGGGCTGGAGCCCGACGACGGACCGGTCCCGCACACCCGGCACCCCCTCGCGGACCGCTCGGACATCCCGATCGCGCACGTCACCCACTTCAACCGGCTCTTCTACGACAACGGCCGGGCCCCGACGACGGTGGTCGAGCACGGCATCGTCGACCCCGGCGAGCGCTGGACCGGTGAGCTCGCCCGGGCCGCCGTCGTCACCAACGAGCCGGTCCGGCGGGGCCGCACCGTCGGCGCGGACCTGCTGCCCGGGCTGGCCGCGGTCGCACCGGTCGACGTCTTCGGCATGGGGCTGTCCGGCCTGCACCAGCGCTACGGCCTCGACCCCGCGCGGGTCGCCCTGCACGACGACCCGCCCCAGGCGGCCATGCACACCGAGCTGGCCCGCCGCCGCGTCTACGTGCACCCGGTCCGGTGGACGTCGCTGGGGCTGTCGCTGCTGGAGGCGATGCACCTGGGGATGCCGGTCGTCGGGCTGGCCACCACCGAGGCGGTGGAGGCGGTGCCGCGCGAGGCCGGCGTGCTCTCCACCGACCCGGAGCGTCTCTGGGCGGCGGTGCGCACGTACCTGCACGACGAGGACGCCGCCCGGCTGGCCGGCAAGGCGGCCCGCGCCGCCGCACTGGAGCGGTACGGGCTGGCCCGGTTCCTCTCCGACTGGGATGCGCTACTCGAGGAGGTGACGCGGTGAAGACCGACCTGCTGGGCGCCTGGCCGATGAAGGTCGACCTGGTCAGCGAACACGCCAGTCCCCTGGCCGCGATCGGCGGCGTGGACGCCGGCGGGCAGAACGTGCACGTCGCGGCCCTGGCCGCCGGGCTCGCCCAGCGCGGGCACGACGTCACCGTGCACACCCGCCGGGAGGACCCCGACCAGCCCGACCGCGTCCCCACCGTCGACGGCTACACCGTCGCGCACGTGACCGCGGGCCCGGAGCGGGTGCTGCCCAAGGACGACCTGCTGCGCCACATGCCCGAGTTCGCCGCCGTGCTGCGCCGCGGCTGGGCGGCCGACCCGCCGGACCTGGTGCACGCGCACTTCTGGATGAGCGGCCTGGCCTCGGTCGCGGCCGCCGGGGCGATCCCGGTCCTGCAGACCTTCCACGCCCTGGGCTCGGTCAAGCGCCGCCACCAGGGCGCGGCCGACACCTCGCCGCCGCAGCGGATCGAGCTCGAGCGGTCGCTGTGCCGCACCGTCACCCACGTGGTCGCCACGTGCACCGACGAGGTCTTCGAGCTGCGCCGCCTGGGCCTGGACAGCGACCGGGCCTCGATCGTGCCCTGCGGCGTGGACACCGCCGTCTTCACGCCCAAGGGCCCGGTCGCCCCGCGCACCCCGGGCCGGCAGCGGCTGCTGGTCCTGGGCCGGCTGGTCGAGCGCAAGGGCCAGGAGGACGCCGTCCGCGCGCTGGCCGCGGTACCCGGCGCCGAGCTGGTCGTCGTCGGCGGCCCGCCCGCCGACCGGCTGGACGCCGACCCCGAGGTGCGGCGGCTGCGGACGCTGGCGGCGTCGATCGGCGTCGCCGACCGCCTGGTGTTCACCGGGGCGGTGGCGCGGGCCGACGTCCCGGCGTGGGTGCGCTCGGCCGACGTCGTCCTCGCGGTGCCCTGGTACGAGCCGTTCGGCATCACCCCGCTGGAGGCCATGGCGTGCGGGCGGCCGGTGGTCGCCACCGCCGTCGGCGGGCTGCAGGACTCCGTCGCCGACGGCGTCACCGGCGACCTGGTCCCGCCGCGGGACCCCGAGCAGCTGGGTGCGGTGCTCGCCGCGCTGCTGGCCGACGACGCCCGCCGGGCCGCCTACGGCGCGGCGGGGGTCCGCCGCGCCCGCTCCCGCTACCGGTGGGCCCGCGTGGTCGCCGACACCGAAACCGTCTACCGGCAGGTCCTGGCCAGCCGCCGCCCCGTGGAGGTCGCCCGATGAACCCCGCCCCGCTGTCGGAGGCCCGCGAGGTCGTGTCACCGGACACCTGCACCCACCTCACCGGCGCCGACCACGTCGCCTCG
The DNA here is from genome assembly GCF_054050635.1 of Geodermatophilus sp. SYSU D00079. Lineage (NCBI taxonomy): Bacteria > Bacillati > Actinomycetota > Actinomycetes > Geodermatophilales > Geodermatophilaceae > Geodermatophilus > Geodermatophilus sp. SYSU D00079. The sequence goes on from NZ_JBJGZS010000007.1 coordinate 149,413, forward strand.
CTGACCGCCGCGCTGGGGTCGCTGGACGGGCAGCTGGACGCGCTGGACCGGTGGGGCCGGCTGATCGCCGACGTCCTGTGCGGGGAGTCCCGCGGCCGGCTGCTGGCCGCGGGCAACGGCGGCAGCGCCGCGCAGGCCCAGCACCTGACCGCCGAGCTGGTCGGCCGCTACCGCGCCGACCGGCCGCCGTTCTCCGCCATCTGCCTCACCGCGGAGACCTCCTCGCTGACCGCGATCGCCAACGACTACCCGGCCGACGAGCTGTTCGCCCGGCAGGTGGAGGCGCACGGGCGGGCCGGTGACGTGCTGGTGCTGCTGTCGACGTCCGGCCGCTCGCCCAACGCCGTCGCCGCCGCCCGCCGCGCCCGCGAGTGCGGCATCACGGTGCTGGCGATGACCGGCCCGGCGCCCAACCCGCTGGCCGCGGCGGCCGACGACGCGGTGTGCATCGACTCCCCGTGGACGGCGACCGTGCAGGAGTGCCACCTGGTCGCCCTGCACCTGGTCTGCGCCGCCTTCGACGCCGCGGTGCTGGCCGAGCCCGCCCGCGTGCCGGCCAGCCGGATCGGGGTGGTCCAGTGACGGGGCCGCTGGTGGTGGTCGGCGACGCGCTGCTCGACGTCGACCTGGTCGGGACGGCGTCCCGGCTGACCCCGGACGCCCCCGTGCCCGTCGTGGAGGACGTCGAGACCCGCGAGCGCCCCGGCGGTGCCGCGCTGGCCGGGGTGGTCGCGGCGGGGCTGACCGGCCGCGAGGTGGTGCTGGTCGCGCCGATGGCCGACGACGAGGGTGCGGCCCGGCTGCGGGCGCTGCTCGACGGCCGGGTGCGGCTGGTGGCCATCCCGGCCTCCGGCGGCACCGCGGTCAAGCAGCGGGTGCGCGTCGGCGACCACTCGGTGGTGCGGCTGGACAGCGGCGACCCCGTCGCCACGCTCGGCGCCCTGCCGGAGGAGGCGGCCGCGGTGCTCCGCGACGCCGCGGCGGTGCTGGTGGCCGACTACGGGCGGGGGACGACGGCGGCCCCTGACGTCCGGGCCGCCCTGGCGCGGGCCGGCGGCCCGATCGTCTGGGACCCGCACCCGCGCGGTGCCGACCCGGTCCCGCAGACCCGGCTGGTCACGCCCAACGGGTCCGAGGCGGCCCGGGTGGCCGCGGCGGCCGGCGTGGCCGCCGACGGGGACGGGCTGGCCGCGGTGGGCGCGCGCGCCGAGGCGCTGATCCGGCACTGGGGCGTGGGCGCGGTCGCGGTGACCCTGGGGTCCCGCGGCGCGCTGCTGTCCTACGGCGAGGGTGCGCCGATGGTGGTGCCCGCGGTGCCGGTCACCGGTGGGGACCCGTGCGGCGCCGGTGACTCCTTCGCCGCCGCGGCGGCGCTCGCGCTGGCCGACGGCGCGGTCACCGGGGAGGCGGTGGCCGCGGCGGTGGCCGCGGCCTCGGCGTTCGTCGGCCGCGGTGGCGCCTCGTCCTGGGACCGGCCGCGGCCGGGTGCCCGGCCCGAGCCGGTGCCGGACGCCGGAGCGGGCCGGGACGTCGACGTCCTGCTGGCCGGGGTCCGCTCCGCCGGCGGCACGGTGGTGGCCACCGGTGGCTGCTTCGACCTGCTGCACGCCGGGCACGTGGCCACGCTGCGCGCCGCCCGCGGGCTGGGCGACTGCCTGGTGGTGTGCATCAACTCCGACGAGTCGGTGCGCCGGCTGAAGGGCCCGTCGCGGCCGCTGGTCACCGCCGCCGACCGGGCGCGGGTGCTGGAGGCGCTGGAGTTCGTCGACGCCGTCGTGGTGTTCGACGAGGACACCCCGGCCGAGGTGCTCGACCGCCTCCGCCCGGACGTCTGGGCCAAGGGCGGGGACTACGCGGGCGCCGACCTGCCCGAGGCGGCCGTGCTGCGCCGCTGGGGCGGTCAGGCCGTGGTGCTGCCCTACCTGGACGGTCACTCCACGACCGCCCTGGTCGAGCGCTCCCGCGTGTGAGCGCCACCCCCCGCGGCCGATGTGGCCACGAGGGCCCGGTCGGAGAAGGCCTTCGTGGCCACATCGGCCGGGACGACCGGCCGGTCGCGGTGGTGCTGCGGCCGCTGGGGCTCGGTGACCTGCTCACCGGCGTCCCCGCGATCCGTGCGGTCCGCGCCGCCGTGCCCGGGCACCGGCTGGTGCTGGCGACGACGACCGCGCTGGCGCCCCTCGCCGGGCTGGTCGACGCGGTCGACGAGGTGCTGCCCGCCCGCGAGCTGGAGCCGCTGGACTGGACCGGCCCGCCCCCCGAGCTCGCCGTCGACCTGCACGGCAAGGGCCCCGCGTCGCACGTCGTCGTCGCCGACCTGCACCCGGAGCGGCTGCTGACCTTCGCCAGCCCCGGCTACCCCGGCCCGACCTGGTACCCCGACGAGCACGAGGTGCGCCGCTGGTGCCGGCTGATCGCCGAGGGGCTGAAGGTGGCCGTCGACCCGGACGCCCTGGACCTCGCGGTGCCCGACGTCGCCGCCCCGGCACCGGAGGGCGTCGCGCTGGTGCACCCCGGGGCGGCGTTCCCCGGACGGCGCTGGCCGCCGGACCGGTTCGCCGCCGTCGCCCGCCACCTGGCCCGGGCCGGGCTGGACGTCCGGATCACCGGGGGCCCGGCCGAGGTGCCGCTGGCCCGGGAGGTGGCCGGGGCGGCCGGGCTGGGGGAGGAGGCGGTGCTCGCCGGCCGGACGTCGACGCTGGAGCTGGCCGCGGTGGTCGCCGGTGCCCGCGTCGTGGTCAGCGGTGACACCGGGATGGCGCACCTGGCGACCGCCTACCGCCGTCCGTCGGTGGTGCTGTTCGGACCGGTCTCCCCGGCGCTGTGGGGCCCGCCGCCGCGGATCGGGCGGGGCGGGGGGCCGTTGCACGTCGTCCTCTGGCACGGGGACGGCACCGGCGACCCGTGGGGCACCGAGCTGGACCCCGCGCTCGGGAGGATCACCGTCGACGAGGTGACCGCCGCCCTCGACGGGTTGCTCTGAGGATGCTCGTGCTCTGCCCACTCGTGTGGGCAGAGCACGACTGCGCGCGGAACAGGTGTGCCGGCGGGGAGCCGGCGGCGCTCTCAGCCCTCGCGCTGGCGGAGGGCGTCGAAGAGGACGGTCTGCAGGGCGGTCGGGTCGACGGCGGAGTACGCCGCGCCGTCGGTCGCCTCGGCGATCTGCTCCAGCGCACCGAGGTCGGCGTCCGGGCCGAGCGCGACGCCGATCACCTTGACCGGCCGCTCGGGGTCGGCCTCGTCGGCCAGCGTCGCCAGCAGCTCCTCGAGGGGGATGCCGTCGTCCTCGTCGGTGCCGTCGGTGACCAGCAGGACGCTGTTGACCGCGGTCGGGTCGTAGTCGGCCCGCGCGGCGCGGACGGCGGCCAGCGTCGTGTCGTACAGGCCGGTGCCGCCCGGGGTGAGCCGGTCCGGGATGGTGTCGAGCTGCTCGTCGAGCAGCTCCCGCTGCTCGCGCCCCTCGGCCTGCGCCTCCAGGGCGCGGGTGGGCACCAGCTCGGTCCAGTCCTCCTCGCCGTCGAGTTCGTCGGCGAACACCCACAGGCCCAGCGCGAAGTTGCCCGGCACCAGGGACAGCGCGCTCTTCGCGGCGTCCCGGGCGAGGGTGGCGCGGGTGCCGCCGCCGGCCGGGGCCTCCATGGACGTGGACACGTCGAAGACGGTGAGGATGCGCGACGGCGCGGCCAGCTCGGAGAGCTGCCCGAGCAGGGCCTGCACCTGGGCGGGGTCGAGCAGCAGGGCCTCGGGGGCGGCCTCCTGGGTGCCGGTCGCGGCCCCGGCGCCGGTGGGCGCCGCGCCGTCGGCGTCGCGGAAACCGGCGTCCCGGACGGCGGCGCGCGCCGCGTCGGAGGTCAGGGCGCGCAGCGCGGCGTCCACCGCGGTGGCATCGGCGCCGGACGCCGACCCGACCCGCACCAGCGGGTAGTCCAGCGACGGGCTGCCCTCGCGCGGGTAGACCGCGACCAGGGAGGGGTCCTCGACCCCGGTGTTGGTCGCGACCACCTCCTGCTCGCTCACCGGCACCAGCGGTGCGTCGGCGGCGTTCGCCCCGGCGGCCTCCAGGGCCTCGGCGGGGGAGGTCGACGGCCCCCGCTCCGCGGCCAGCACCGCCTGGACGACGGCGTTGTCGGCGTCCTCGTCGGCACCCAGGGCGGTCCGGACGGCGCTCAGGGCGGCCAGCCCCTCGGCGCTGGTGGCCAGGTCGGGGACGGCGAGGGCCTGCCCGCCGGTCAGCGCCTCGCCCCACCCGGGAGCGGCCCCGGCCCAGCCGAGGGCGTCGACGGCGGCGCGGCTGGTCGCCAGCACGACCGGGGAGGTCGCCACCGACCCGGCGGTCTCCAGCGCCGCCTCGCCGGCCCGGGCCGGCCACAGCGAGGAGTCGGGCACCCACAGGTGCGGCAGGTCGCCGGCCTCCAGGGCACCCAGGTCGCCGACGGTCTGCAGCGGCTCCTGCGCGGTCACCTCGGCGGCGGCGCAGTCCTCCGCGCGCAGCCCCTCGGCGCCGGACAGCAGCTGCTCGGCGACCTCCGCGAGCTCGGGGGCCACGGCCACCCGGACGACGTCGGTGCGCGCGCAGTCGCCGTCGCCGGAGCCCACCGCCCACCAGGTGATGCCGGCGGCGACGAGCACCACGGCCGCCACCGCGACGGCGATGAGGACCTGCGGTGTCAGGCCCGAGAACCCCCGGCCGGCAGATGTGTCGGCGTGGCGGCCCATGCGCGCAGCTCCCCGTCGGTCGGTCGGTCAGGGCGCCGTCGGAGACCCCCGCGACCGCCCATCACAGAGTAGATGCGTCCGCTGACCGTGCGGTCACACCGCCTGGGCGTCGGCCGCCTCCCGCTGCGCGGCGAACCAGGCCACCGTGCGCCGCAGCCCCTCCTCCGAGGGGACCTCCGGCCGCCAGCCGAGCAGCTGCTCGGCGCGGGTGGTGTCCGGACGGCGCACCTTGGGGTCGTCGACGGGCAGGTCGATGAACTCGATGGGCGAGGAGGAGCCGGTCAGCTCGCGGATCCACTCGGCCAGCCGGAGCATCGACAGCTCGTCCGGGTTGCCGATGTTGACCGGGCCGGTCTCGGCCGAGAACGCCATCGCGAGGACGCCGCGCACCGTGTCGTCGACGTAGCAGATCGACCGGGTCTGCGAGCCGTCCCCGGCGACGGTCAGCGGCCGGCCCGACAGCGCCTGGCCGACGAACGCGGGGATGGCCCGCCCGTCGTCCGGGCGCATGCGCGGCCCGTAGGTGTTGAAGATCCGGACGATCCCGGTGTCGGTGCCCTTCGACGTCCGGTAGGCCGTGGTCATCGCCTCGCTGAAGCGCTTGGCCTCGTCGTACACCCCGCGCGGGCCGACCGGGTTCACGTTGCCCCAGTAGTCCTCGTCCTGCGGGTGCTGCAGCGGGTCGCCGTACACCTCGGAGGTGGAGGCCAGGACGTAGCGGGCGCCCTTCTCGTGGGCCAGGCCCAGGGTGTGCAGCGTGCCGAGGCTGCCCACCTTGAGGGTCTCGATGGGCATCCGCAGGTAGTCCAGCGGGCTGGCCGGCGAGGCGAAGTGCAGCACCAGGTCGACCGGGCCGGGCACGTGGACGAAGTCCGTGACGTCGCAGCGCACCAGCCGGAACCCGGGGTGCTCCATGAGGTGGACGACGTTCTGCGGTGAGCCGGTGAGGAAGTTGTCGAGGCAGACCACCTCCACACCCCGGTCCAGCAGGTGCTCGCACAGGTGGGACCCGAGGAACCCCGCCCCGCCGGTGACCACTGCCCGCCGGATCGTCCGTGCCGCGTGCACCATGTCTGCTCCCATCGCCGGGCGCGCGACGATCCGCGCCGAGGCGCGGCATACCCGGAGATCATCGGGACACACTTCGATGTCTAAGTGTCTTTCCGCGTCCGGTCCAGAGCCCGCGGCGAGCCGGCGGACGGGGCCCTCCTACTGCAGGTAGCCCTCCACCTGCTGCTCCGGGCGGGGGGTGGCCTCGTCCGGGTCCTGCCCGTACTGCCGCTTGGCGTCCCGCTGGCGGAGCAGGTCCCACAGCTGGTCGCGGTCCTCCTCGATCTGCCGCAGCCGGGCGCGCTCCTCGTCGGTGTGCTCGCCGCTGTCGCGCAGTCGGCGCTCCTCCTCGACCAGTGCCTCGATGCGGCTGCGGATCTCGCTGTCGTCCATGCCCGCTCCCTGCCCTCCGCGGCGCGGGCGAAACAGTCACCGCCCCGGCACGTACCCCTCGACGAACGCCGCCAGCCGCCGGGTGACCGCCCCGCCCGCCCGACCCAGGGCCAGCAGCGCCGCCCGCTCCAGCGGCACGCGGACCTCGCGGCGCCCCGGCGCGGACCCGCTCCGGACCGCGTGCCCGGCGGCGACCAGCTCCGGCCAGGGCCGGGCGAGCTGGGCCTGCACCCGGGCCAGCGCCGCCGCCGTCGGCCCGGCGTTGCCCTCCACCATCGCGGTGACGAACGCGGGGTCGCTGGCGATGACGCGGGTGCCGTCGCGGAAGCTCCCCGCGGCCAGGGCCAGCGCCAGGGGGCCGGCCTCCCCGGCCGCCGCCGCCAGCGCGGCGGCCAGCAGGTGCGGCACGTGGCTGACCGCGGCCACGGCGTCGTCGTGCTCGGCCGCGGTGGCCGGCACCACCTCCGCGCCGGCGGCCAGCGCGACCTCCGCGACCCGCAGCCACCGCGCCAGGTCGGTGTCCGGCTCCAGGCACACCGCCCACCGCGCGCCGGTGAACAGCGCGGGGTCGGTGGCCTCGTGGCCGGACCGCTCCGTGCCGCACATCGGGTGCCCGCCGACGTAGCGGCCGCCGTACGCGGGCCCCAGCTGGGCCAGCACCGGCAGCTTCACCGAGCCGAGGTCGGTGACCGTGGCGTCGGGGTCGACGGCCAGCCCGTCGAGCGCGACGGACATCGCCGGCAGCGGGACGGCGAGGACGACGACGCCGGTCATCTCCCGGCCGATCCGCACCCCGCGCGCGGCGGCGGCGTCCCGAGCGGCGGGGTCGACGTCCCAGCCGGTGACCGTGCGCCCCGCCGCGACCAGGGCGGCGGCCAGCGACCCGCCGAGCTGGCCCAGGCCGACGACGCCCACCGGCGGCGCGGGCATCGTCGGCACGGGGAAGGCGGTCACGCGGTCCCCCAGGGGCGCTCGGTGCGGAACACGCGGGCCAGCGCGGTGGCGACCAGCCGGCCGTCCTGGGCGCGGGCGTCGATGCGGTAGACCGCGGTGCGGCTGCTGCGGTGCACCTCGGTGCCCTCGGCGACCAGCCGGTCGCCGGGGCGGCCGGGGGCGAGGAACTCGGTGTGCACGTCCTGCGCGACGGCGACCGTCCCGTGGCTGTTGCTGACCGCGGCGTGGACCACGTCGAGCAGCGCCATGGTCGCGCCCCCGTGGGCGGTGCCGACGGCGTTGAGCAGCTGCGGCCCGACCGTCATCGCGGCGCGGGCGTACCCGGGGCGCACCTGCTCGAGGACGATGCCCAGGTGCCCGGCCAGCGGGTCGGCCGCCAGCCGGGCGAACAGCGCGGGGTCGACGTCGGCACCGTCGTCGGGTGCGGGATCGGCCATGATCAGAGGCTATGACCTACGAGCCCCTCCGCTCCGGCACGCCATGACGCCGCGCTCGTTCCTCCTCACCCCGGAGCTGGCCGAGTACGTGCGCGCCTCGTCCGAGCGGCCGGACGACGTGGTCGCCGACCTGATCGCCGAGACCGCCGCCCTGGCCGACCGCGGGGAGGTGCCGCCGACGTTCCAGATCGCACCCGAGCAGGGCACCTTCATGCAGCTGCTCACCGGCGCGCTCGGCGTCCGCCGGGCGATCGAGATCGGCACCTTCACCGGCTACTCCGCGCTGTGCGTCGCCCGCGGCCTGCCCGCCGACGGCTCGCTGCTGTGCCTGGACGTCAGCGAGGAGTGGACGGCGATCGCGCGCCGGTACTGGGCGCGGGCCGGGGTGGCCGACCGGATCGAGCTGCGGCTCGGCGACGCCCACGAGTCGCTGCGGTCGCTGCCGGCGGAGCCCACCTTCGACCTGGCGTTCGTCGATGCCGACAAGACCGGGTACGCCGCCTACGTCGACGACCTGCACCCGCGGATGACCGCCAACGGTGTGGTGCTGCTCGACAACACCCTGGCCGGCGGCGGGGTGCTCGCCCCGCAGAACGACAACCAGCGGGCGATCGTCGAGCTCAACGCCGCACTGGCCACCGACCCCCGGTGGGAGACGGTGCTGCTGCCGCTCTCCGACGGGCTGACGATGCTGCGCAGGCGATGACCGACCCGGAGGTGCGCGCCAGCTGGGCGGTGCGGGTCAGCCGTCCGGACGGGCGCTGGCAGGTGGAGCTGCTCGCCGCCGACGCCGGGGACGAGCTGCCGGTCCTCGAGCGGGCCCTGGGCGAGCCCGGTGCCGGGGGCTGGCCGGGCCCGTTCGTGGTCGTCGTCGACTCGCGGCTGTACTTCGTCGTCCTCCGGCACGGTCCCGGCGGGCTGGTGCGGGCGCTGATCTCCGACGCGACGATGCAGGAGTGGATCCTGGCCGCCGAGGTGGTGGAGCGCTACGGCATCGCGGTGGACTCCGACGGGGCCTTCGACGACGACGAGACCGGCTGGCCCGGCGGTGATCTGGACGTGTTCGCCGACGACGGCCTGCCCGCCGAGCAACTGCGGACGATCGTGACCGCCGACGACCTGTGGGCCGACGAGATGGTCGCCGCCATCGCCGCCCGGCTGGGCTTCGCCGACGAGCTGGCCGCGGCGGTCCGGTCGTGAGCGGCCGGGTCTCCGCCGTCGTCCTCGACCTGGGCGGGGTGATCACCGAGAGCCCGATGCCGGCGTTCGCCGCCTACGAGGCCGAGGCCGGGCTGCCCGACGGGCTGATCCGGCAGCTCAACAGCGTCGACCCGGACACCAACGCCTGGGCCCGCTACGAGCGCAACGAGCTCGACGCCGCGGGGTTCGTCGACGCGTTCGAGGCCGAGGCGCTCGCCGCCGGGCACCGGCTCGACGCGCGCCGCGTGCTCGCCGCCCTGGCCGGGGCCGTGCGGCCGGAGATGGTGCGGGCCGTACGGCGGCTGCGGGACGCCGGCCTGCCCCTGGCGCTGCTGTCGAACAACGTCGCGCCCATGGAGCGCACCGGTGCCCTCGGGGAACTGCTCGAGCGGTTCGACGCGGTCGTGGAGTCCTCGCTGGAGGGGGTGCGCAAGCCCGAGCCGGAGATCTACCGGCGCGCGCTGGCCCGGCTCTCCGAGGCCGTGGGCCGGCCGGTCGCCGCGGCGGACTGCGCCTACCTCGACGACCTCGGCATCAACCTCAAGCCGGCCCGGGCCATGGGGATGCACACGATCAAGGTCGTCGACCCGGCGGCGGCGCTGGCCGAGCTGTCGGAGCTCGTCGGCATCGACCTGCTCGACGTGGCGGAGCGGTGAACCGGCCCCCGGCGCAGGTGTCCCCGCGAGAGCTCGTGCTCTGCCCACCCTGGTGGGCAGAGCACGAGCGCCCGGCGCCCTGGTCGGTGGCCGCCCGCTCGTGCGCAGGCCCCCGGGGGGGGCGGGGGCCCCGCGCCCCCCCGGGGTCCCCGAGAACCACCCCCACCACCCCGCCCTGGGGCCGGCGGGGGAGGTGG